>JAKAED010000049.1 GCA_021820105.1 Actinomycetes bacterium
GGACCAGGTCATGGGTGGCCTTGACCTGGTTGTCTCGCAGCTGGATCGGGCGCTGGAGGCGATCAACTATCAGGACGTTGAGCTGGCCGCGATGGTCGCCGCCGATGACCACCGCATTGACGGGCGCTATGTGGAGGTACACCAGGGGGTGCTGTCCCTGCTGGGGCGCCAGGCACTGTTCCTGGATGACCTGCGCTTGGCGGCGGCGCTGCTGCACACCATCCGTTGCATTGAGCGGATGGGCGACCAGTGCGCGAACATGGCAAAACTGGTTCCGCTTTCAGGGTACGAGGCGCCCAAGGACCAGACGATCCTCGAGTGGATCGAGCGCATGGGCGTGCTGGTCCGTCAGGAGGTGCTGCAGTGCCGCGACGCCTTCCGCACCAGGCACGTCTCACTTGCGCGTGACCTGGTCCGTCAGGACAAGGAGGTCAACCGCCTGAACCGCAACGTGTTCAGGCGTGGCGTTGATATCGGTGATGACGCGGAGCTACGCGAGTGGGCCATGTTCATGGTGCTGGTCGCGCGGTGCCTGGAGAGGATCGGCGACAACACCGTGGACATAGCCGAACAGACGGTGTTTGTGGTCACAGGGCTGTACAGGCAGTTTTCGGAGTCGCCGGACGACGTACTGGAGTCTCCGGAAGACGCAATCTGAGTATCCGCGGAGCTCAAGCTGAAGTCTGGGCTGCCGATCATCAGGGGCGAGGCCCTCGATGAGCTCCAGCACGGTTTCTGACGTACTCACCCGCATCAGCGCGATCCAGCAGCAGATCGCGTCGCTGCAGAACGGGGCGGTACTGGGCTCGCAGCAGGGCGTAGCGGGCGGTGTATCCACGCTCGCCAGTGGCTCGCAGGCCTCCGCGCCCGCCTCCAGCGGCTCGTCCTCGTCAACCGGGACTGCGGCGGCAGCAGCCACATTCGCCAATCAGCTTGCACAGGCGCAGCAGGGCGGTGCGATGCCGCCGGCAGGCGGGGCCGCCACCGGTTACAACGGCCTCAGCGCGGCCAGCCCGTCGCTCAGCGGGCTGATGGCCAGCGGGCTGGGAAGCGGCTCGCTGAACGGCATTTCATTGGGCGCCGGCGGAATCTCACTGGGCGCTGCGGCTCCCGCCGCTGCAAGCGCGGTGGCCACCGGGGGCGTGGCGCTCCCAGCAGGAGCGAGCATGTCACTGACGCCTGCGCAGCAGCAGTTCGCTTCAACACTCTCAGCGGACACCGGACTGAATCCGGGCGTGGTCACCGCCTGGCTGCTGGCCGAGGAGTCCGGAAGCGCGGCACAGTCGCGCGCGGCAGCCGGCAACAATGACTGGCTGAACATCGGCTACACGGATTCCGGCACCTACGGTTCGTCTGATCCGGTCTGGTCTGACCCGACGACCGCTGCCAACGCCACCGCCGCCTGGATGCGAGGGCAGTCCTCAATCGCCGGTTACGGCACCGCCAGCCCCGGGATCCAGGCGATCCTTTCCACAGTTGGGCAGGATCCGACCGCTCAGATACAGGCGATTCAGCAGTCCGGGTGGGCGTCGGGGGGATATCCGAGCCTGGGATCCCTGTACGGTCAGGTGTCGGGAACGTGATGACCATCTGCGGCCGTCCTGAGTCCAACCTGCGATTCAGCATGTTGCTGCATCAGATTCCGGAAGCGTCACAAGTCGGAGGAGTGGAATGAGAGAATCAGCAGCCAAGGCTGGATCGGTTTACCCGGCCGTCATGCCGTCCTCGCCCCTGAGCGCTGCGCATG
Organism: Actinomycetes bacterium; assembly: GCA_021820105.1. Taxonomy (GTDB): domain Bacteria; phylum Actinomycetota; class Thermoleophilia; order Solirubrobacterales; family Solirubrobacteraceae; genus Palsa-465. The sequence continues at coordinate 1,748 of JAKAED010000049.1, forward strand.
ACGACTACTTCCTGCAGTACGTGGCGGTGAGTCGAGAGTTTGACGGCTGGGCCCGGGAAGACATCTTCAAGCACCTGCTGGATGGCAAGCGCGTGCTTCACATCGGCTATGCCGATTGGCCAATCACAGACCCGGCACAGAACCTCCACGTGGTGCTTGACGGGGTTTGCTCACAACTTGATGGATACGATGTCCATGACGAGGCCGATGCTGACCTTAGGCCGCTTGTGAGTGGGCGGCTGATACATGACTGGACGGAGGTCGAGGACACCTACGACACTGTCATCGTTCCGGAAGTGATCGAGCATGTAGACAACGTCCGTGAGTTCCTTGAGCAGTTGGCGACGCTCGATGCCAAGGAGATCGTGATAACCGCGCCGGACGCACTTGCCTGTAGACATGCTCACTTTGACGTCGACATGTCCGCTGAAGCAGTGGTCGAGGTCGTGCACCCAGATCACAACTACTGGTTTTCTCCGTACACGCTCGCAAACGTGGTCAGCAAGTACACAGACTGGAACATCCTCGGCATGTGGGCCGTGAACCGCATCTCGATCATGCTTCGAGCGGAGATGTAGTGACAAATAGTCGGTCGGAGGACACGGTGGCGCCCCAGCGAAACCTCTAGCTCGAGCGGATCGATGGAGAGCATGGAGATCAGCGCGACTGACCAGCCCCTGCTTGGTAGGGCGGAGCGTCTGTTCGCACGAGGAATGGTGCTAGAGGCAGAGTGGCTACTGCGATCGCTGGCTAATCAGGAGAGTGCAGATCCACTGACTCTGAGCGATCTTGGTGTGGTGCTCTCAAATCGCGGAGCAACTGAGGAAGCGGCGTTCCATCTGCTCGAGGCGCTGCAGCATGATGGTTCGTCGGACGCGGCACTGAAGAACTTGGCGGCACTCGCCGAACTCGCCGATGACCCAGTTCAGGCTGGACACTGGTGGCGGCGCGTGCTCGACTCGTCGCCCAATGATGCTGAAGCCAAGGAAGGGCTGCAGAGGTTGTGCGCAAAGGGCTCGGATGGCGTAGTAACGGAGCCGCACACCTCTGGCCCGGCAGTCGGACGAGACTGGCAGGGCCTGCGTGTTCTGCTGGTCGTTGACTTCTTCTACCCATCAATCGGAGGTACGGAGCGCCTGGCAGAGCACACAGGAGTAGCGCTGACGAAGCTCGGAATGACAGTTGAAGTGGCGGCACGTAGGCTGGCGACGCGCAACGTCAGCGAGGTCAATGGCATGCGCATACACGAGATAGGTGATGACCGGGAGCATGATCTGGCACAAGTTCTGCGCGAAGGCCACTTCGACGCAATCTTGGTTCAGTCCGATCCCACATCGTGGCCGGCAATGGTCGCGCCGACACTTGTCGATCAAGATGCGCGAACGGTTGTGGTGCCGTGCATCAACGCCGAGAACTTCGCGATCATGGCTGGGAACCCTGCGGTTCGAAGCGCGGTGCTTGATCGGCTCCGTCGTGCTGACGCTGTAGGAGTCAGTTCTCTCAGTGGATTTGACCAGCGCTTCGCTCGAGACAATGGCCTGAGCAGCGTCTACGTACCCAACGCCACGCCGGGTCTTGAGCCAACTCCGGGATTCAGGTCACGACACGGTCTGCGCGAAGATGTTCCGCTGCTCCTGTGTGTCGGCAACGAGTGGGCAGTCAAGAACCACATCGGGCTATTGGAGGCGCTCCATGAGGACGATGGCTCGTGGCAGTTGGCTGTGATCGGTAGTCCTGCCGAACATGAGCCGCATGTCGCTGCGCGCGTTCGAGAACTGGCTGCTCATGATCCTCGGGTCTTGATCCTCGGTGGCTTGCCGCCAGACGAGGTGGCGGATGCGATGCTGGCGAGCAACATACTGTTGCTGCCCTCACTTGCGGAGGCAACCCCGATGGTGATCCTGGAGGCGATGAGCTGCCGGCTCCCGTGGATTGCCACCCCGCAGTGCGGGGCTGTGCACGACCATGCCGGAGGACTGATAGTTCCGGTTGCCCAGTTCGGCGATGCAGTGGACTTCCTTTTGACTCAGCCAGAAGCGTGCGAGATGCTCGGAAGCGCCGGCATGCGGCACTGGCAAACGGCATATACGTGGGAAGTTGTGGGCCGGCGGTACGCAGCACTCCTCGCCGGCGAGGACCTGCATGTGCCCGACTGGCCTGCCGACATCTTGGGGACCACCGATGCAGTTCGGTCGCGGTTTTATGAGAGTCAGGCCGTGCGGTCAACATTGCGGAGGCGGGAACACCGCAGACGGACCGAGCAGTACCTTCCGAAGTTGAGCTGTGTGGTCCTTTGCGGGGGCCGTATCAACGCCTCAGAGGCTATTGAGAGCGTGCTAGAGCAGGATTACCCCGCCGACCGGCTTGAAGTGCTGGCGGTTGCCGGGGACAGGCCACCTGTCCCAATGGATCGCGTGAGAGTGGTAACCGGCTGTGATGACGACAGTGAAGGACTGGCCGCAGCACTCGCTTCCGCCACCGGTGAGTTGATCGCCGTTTGTGATGGCCTAGATCGCTGGTTTCCCGATTTGGCACGAACTCAGGCGGGTCTCTTCCGCCGGAGCGACAGCGTGACCATGGCCTACGCGGATATGCAGGTCATCGATGATGCTGGTGCCTTTACTGGATCGTCGCTATTAGCCGACAACGCGCCATCGCCGCGCGAATCCACTTCGGTCGACCAACTGCTGCAATTCAGGTTTGCAGCACGATCCACTCTGGTCGTGCGGAGGGCCACCGTACCTGACCTACCCGGCGATATCCCGTTCCCCTTAGACTGGATTGCCGTGCAGGCTGCCTCCCGCGGGGAGGTGGCATTCACGCGGCGTCCTCTGGCTCAGCTGAGAACCAGGCCAGCTGGCATCGAACATCCAACCGCGGTGGTGAAGTCAGTGCGGGACGAGCTTTGGCAGTGTCGTAGAACGCTGATCTCCGGGGTGGCAGGTTCCATGACGACATCTGCTTTGGTACGCACTGCGCTGACACTCGAAGCCCGAGCAACGCGTGCATTCCAGGCATGCGGAACTTTCCTGATCAGCTTGATAGAGGTTGACTCGCTGAATCGGGAAGCGGCCGTTCAGCTCGTGGAAAACGCCACCACCAATCCTGATGGTGAAGCAATGCTGCGTAATTATGCAATGGCGCTGGTTCACGACCCGTTCAACCTGGACGCGAGGCTGGCGTTGACCGCGAGATTGTCGGGCTGAGGGATTCGTGAGTGTGGCCGAGACGAGCGGCCACGCCTGCCAGGCTAACTCAGTGAGCTCGGTCAGTACCTGGCGAGAGACAGTTCGCCGAAGCCGCTGCTCTCGGAGAAGCACTCGGGCACGGGGGTGCCTGGAAGCCAGCCCTCGGCCCAGCTCGCGAGCAGTTTCCGCGCAGGCGGCGTGGGCGGCTGCGTGAGTACAACCACGTCGCAGGTTTCGTCGGAGAGTTCGGGAGTCGCCGCGAACAGCGCTTCGAGTTGTGATGTGTCGGCCTCCGGTTGCGCCAGTATCACGAGCGTCTGGCCGGGCGTCCGCCTCGCAGAGTCGGCAAATGCGAGTAACCCTGCCGGGTTTCGTGTGGCGCTTTCCAACGTGGTCAGGTAAAGACGAGCTTGCCTCTCGAGCGCGACGAGGGGTGGCGGTTGGGGCGCGGAGCCGAGGCTTGTCTCCTGTTGGAGGGAGACGGTCAGATCAATCACGGTTGCTCCGTCGAATGGATCGCGGCCTAACGCACGCAGGAGCGCGCGGCTGCGCGGCAGACCAGCTCCAGGTCGCGGCAGTGCTTCGAATTGGAACTCGTGGTAAGCCGGCTTCACGTTCATGAGCGACCGTGCCCCACCCGGTTCCACAGAAGCGCAGGAGATCAAGCCGTTGAGCAGTTCCGTGTAGGCAGACCTGATGTTGTCGGCGTTGATACAGGGGTCGTCCACCAGGTTGCGGAGCGTCCATAGCCTCCACGGGAGTTCATGGTTCTTCCACATGTTGCGCTGCTGGTCGGTGCCGACGCCGAGGCCCATGTTGCCACCGTGCTGGCGGTAGCGGTTGCCCAAACCTTCGCAGAGGTCGATCTCTGCGACCGCGGCTATGCATGTGACGATCCACCAATCCGGAAACGCCGCGTCGGCGCTGAACGGGAGAATCGCCGGAAGCAGCGCCCGCCGGAACAGCGCTGAGCCGCCGGCCACAAAGTTGGTTGCCATCAGCTTTCCGAGCACCCGGCCGCTATGTGGTGTGGTGCCGGTGTGCGCAAAGAAGGAGGGAGCAACGACGTTGCCGTTTGCGTCGATCACCTCCATGTCGCTGTAGACAAGTCCGGCGAGTGGATTGGCGGCGAGCGCTTTCACCTGACGCGCGAGTCTTCCAGGAGGCATCTCATCGTCGGCATCGTGCAACGCCACGTAGGTGCCCCGCGCCAGGTTCAGACCGGTCTCGACAGCGGTCAGCAGGCCACAGTTGGGCTGACGCACCGTGCGGATGCGGTCTCCGTAAGAGGCGATGATCTGCGGCGTGTCATCGGTTGAGCCATCGTCAACGACTATCACCTCAAGCGGGCCCTGAAGGTCATGCTGAGCCAGGACGCTGTCGATGGACCGCGGCAGGAACGTATCGAGATTGAATGCCGGAATTACAACGGAGACGAGCGGCGCGTCCGGGACGTCCTGAGAGTGCAGCTCAAACCAGTGCATCGGCCAGCACCTCTGGGAGGAACTCGCGACCTTGCAGGCCCTGGCTCAGCCAGTTGACCAGCTTCTGCTCGTCCTCGCCAGGGACATTTGGAAACGTCGCCGCAAAGCGTTGATCAGCAAGACGAAGGCTGCTCACGTAACGAGGAAGCGAGGTGCCGTCTGCTGTCTCCATCAACCAGGAGAGCAGTGCGGACGCGCTTGTCGGCAGTTCTGCGGGCAGCGACCCCTGGGCTTCTGCATGCTTGAGAGCGATCCGGATTGACCTGCGCACCACCTGCGTCAGAAGCATCCCAGCGACTGCGGCGTTGCCGCCCGTTCGCTCTGACCATCCGGCCTCGAGTAGGCGCTGCGCGTAGTCAGAGGCGAGTTGCCTGACAGCTGGGCTAGCCGTCGCGGCACGTGCGCGGTTCCCCGGGTGTCTGCTCAGTACATCTGGCCTCCGGGGATCAAAGCCGCTGAAGTGCATCAGCCGCAGATCGTGATCACCAACTTTGAAGCTTTCCCCATCAAGGGCCACCTCTCTTGGCCCGAGGTTCCAGTAGCCAACGTTGACCCCCGGGTCTCTGAGAATCGACAGCGGGAAGTAGCCGGCGGCGAGATCAAGCCAGCGCTGATCATTGACAACGTATGACTCCGCGGCGCCACGGTCCACACAGTCCCGACGGAGCTTGCCCTTCCAGAAATCCAGAAAGCGCTTGCCTCCGCGGCCAGTGGCCACAAAGCCCGCGTTGAACTGGCCGTACTCCAGGAAGGTGGCGTCGGTGGGGAAACAGCCGTCATCAGGCAGCGGGGACAGACCGTGAGGAGTCAGGACGAGACCATGGTGGACCGCCAGTTCAAAGACATCCGTCAGTGGGCCGAGGATCAGCATGTCGGCGTCGAGGTAGAGCGCCGCTTCAGCCTCTTGCAGCAGCAGTTCCAGCAGCCATGGCTTCAGCGCGCAGGAGAGCTCAAAGGGGCTGTAGATGAGCTCCATCCAGGCGCGTTCGGCGGGATTCAGGAGCAGGTCCGAGAGCCGTCTGAGCTCGAAGCTGTCATCCGATCGCAACCAGGACGGGTCGGGCTCATCCAGAAGCAGGACCGTGAGCGAAAGCTCTGGATGGTGCTGGCGTACCGAATCGGCTAGGACACGGACCCACGGGAGATAGGAGCTGCTCGCGATAGTGCCGATGACGAAGCGCGTTGGCGAGTGTGCGACCGATCTCAGGACAGGTCGATGGGTTGTGCTGACGCCCTCAGCATCCGCATCCCAGAAGAGAGTCCGCCTAGGCGTGGGATGATCTGATGACCAGTGGGTGATCTCAATGTCGGCCATCTCATCGAGCCTCAGGTTGAGTTGTGTGAGCGTGCCGGTGACACGATCGGCAAGTGCCTCCGCCGATTGAAGCCCGCCGCCATCGAGCGTCAGGACGAGTTCGGCACGATCGTCGCTGGTGAAGGTCTCGGCATAAGCTGCCAGCAGCCCAGCCAGGTTTGGAGTGTTCGCTTCGGCCTGCCACCTTGGTGGAGCAACCGAGTTCAGGACGGCGGCTATCCGATTCAGGGCCGTGCCCGCTCCCGCCGTCTCGGATATCAAGTCGGCCGCGGCCGCGACCAGTTTCTTGGCCAGGACGTCGTCCTCCATCAGGCGAACAACTCCGCGAGCAAAGTCAACGGGATCATCGGCGATCAAAGCGTGGGTCAGATGTTCCAGGCCCATGCCCTCGGCGCCGATTGTTGTGGAGACGACCGGCACACCGGCGGCCAGAGCCTCTCCCACCTTGCCCTTCATGCCGGCGCCGTAACGCAACGGTGCTATGGACACGCGCGCGCGCCGAAGGTATGGCTCAACCTCTGGCACCCAACCAGTCACCTCGATCTGATCCGTACTCAGCCTTGTGACCTCAGGCGGTGGATCCGTTCCAACTATCGTCAGGGTCGCCTGAGGCTGCGCGAGCCTCACGTGCGGCCAGCATTCGTTGCAGAACCAAGTGATTGCGTCGACATTCGGACGGTGGTTGAAGTTGCCGATGAAGATCACGTCTTTGGCTGAGGACATGTCTACCAGCCCGCTGGGAGTCGGATGTATGTTCGGAACCACCAACACCGGGACATCGGGCGCCAGTTCGCGGATCGCCTCTGCGTCAGCGTCTGTCACGGCTACGTTCAGATCCGCGGATGAATAAGCGGAGCGCTCCTGCTGGCGTGTGATCTCGGCTGAGTCGATACCGGCGGCATCGTTGGTCAACTGTGCGCCCCGCAGTTCTCGGACCCAGTGCACGTCAACGGAGTCGACCACCACCCGTGTTCCGGGTGAGAACTGGCGAAGCAGAGGGACGTACTGCCGTGCCACGTGATGGAAGCTGAGCCAGGCGACATCGAACCGACCCGCTGTCAGCAGTCCCTCGATGTCCACCTTTGGGTAAGTGGCGAGTGCCGTTGCCAGCTGCGGGTACCGAGCTGCCATCCGGTCGGCGTCGACGGGGATGACGTTTTCCACTCCGGTGGCGAGCAGCGATCTGACCGCCGCGGCCTGGTTGATGCCCTCGCGTCCGAGAACGGTGACTCGGTGACCCATCTCCACCATCATCTGGATGATCCGGAATAGGCGCAGCGATCCGGAGTCTCGATCTGGCGGCGGAACATCGCTGTTGACGACGAGGATGTTGAGGCTCACACCGCCATCCCCTGCAGCAGCTCGATTGCTCCCTGCCCGAGACATGCCACCTGAGTTTTGAGAGCGTCGGCAGATCTTATGAAGCCGCTACAGCCATCGTGCAGTGGCACATACGCGTCGACCGAGGCGACAAGCCTCTGATCGCGATCGGCTCGATGCGGCTCCAGCAGTATGTTGATGTCGGCGCACACGCTGAGCTCCACATCCGCCCGCTCGGCTGCCGCCAGCACAAGGGCCTCGATCTCATCGGGTGTGCCGGCGGTGGCAGGGTCCGCCAACAGGTAAAGGCAGGCGCTGGTGGCTGGGTTTGTGGCCTCGGCCCATTCAGCCAACAACTCCGAGAGCTTGTCGGCTCCACGCCATGCTGGCGTCGCCAGGACACGCAGGCTGACGTCCTCCTCAAGCGGGAACGGCTCGTCTACCTGATCCGCGCGACGCTGGACGGACCTCGAGAGCGCGTGGATCCTGTCCGAGTAGAGATCTGCCACCGTCTCCCACGAGTAGCCCTCCGCCGCCTCGCGTCCGCGCCTCCCACGCCTTTCCAACTCGGCCGGGTCGGAGGCGGCGGTTCTCAACAGCTCGACCAAGTGCGCGTCATCGGGTTCAAGCATCCAGGGTGCGTCATCCGGTTCGAAACCGGCGAGTTGCTCAAGAGGCATCTCCAGATGCCTGGAGCGGATGCGCCAGCCTGCCTCCGGTGGACAGAACTCGTCCGTCGGGCCGCCGCCGGTGGTGATCACTGGTAGTCCGCTGGCCATCGCCTCCAGCACAGGCATCGCGAACCCCTCGCCGCGATATGGCAAGACAAACACGTCACAGGACCGGTATAGCTCGGCCAACTCGTGAGCGCTCAGATCCTGCTCCACAAGTTCGACGCGTGGCAGCCGTGTGTCAGCAGCCCGCCGGCGCAGCGGTTCGCTCGGCCCGCCGTACGCACCTCCGGCCATGGCTGCCTTGATGACGAGCGTAACGTCCTCTCGGTCGGCAAAGGCCCTGTCCCAGGCGTGCAGCAGGATGTCGATCCCCTTGCGATGAGTGATGCCACCTACGTAGAGGAAGCGGAGCGGAGCGGAGCGGCTAGCCCGCTCAGCGGGCCTGAACATGCCCAGGTCCACACCGTTGGGAATCACGCGAATGCGAGCTGCATCGATCCCAGAGCTGACGTACATGTCGCGCACGTAGCCGCTCGGCACCCAGAGCTCATCAACGTTGCGTCTGATCTCCGGCAGCCACTTGGCCGGTATCGAACCGAACTCCCAGGGGACTATCGCCGCGAGACGCCCGGAGGGGGGCGCACTGAAGTCCGGTGGCCACTCATGGTGAACCTCTACATCGGCCGGGTGGGGGAGGGGTGGATCGATCGCTCGGCCTCCACGGTCGACACGCTGAACCGATCCTGACAGGCGCTTGGTCACCTCGTCGTTGATGATCGAGAGGCTGGTGGGAAGGCCATGGTCACCCTTCCACCGAACACTGACAGGCGCTGCCTCGTTCGCCATGGCCCTGGGGACCTGGCGTTCACCGTCGTAGTAGGCCTCCAGCTCATCCACAAATTCACTGAAGGAGCGCGGCGGCGAGATGTTCTGTTGCAGCCGCTCCAACAGCCCTGGCTCATTCGCAAGCCTGTCGAGCTGGCGGGCAAGGTCATCAGCATCAAGGGCGTTGAACACCAGGCCATCCACCTCGTCACGGATTGCCTCCGGTAGGCCTCCCAGCCGAGGCACAACCAGCGGCACCCGTGCCGCTAGACACTCCGCTGCCGCAAGCGGCGCGCAGTCCCACCACATGGATGGGAGCACGGCTATGTCCACGTGTGCCAATAGGCCGCTGAGCTCCGAAGGTGAGAAGGCGCCATGAAGTTCGACCGATCCGCGCCTGTCCAGCGCGAGCAGGCGCTGGGCAAAGTCGTTTGGAACCTCGCCAATGATCCTGATGCGGACGGGAGTGGAGGTTCGCTGAGCCGCCTCAACCAGCAGCTGCGGACCTTTGTGGGGGTAGGCGGAGCCAAGAAAGCCGACCGTGAGCTGCTCCGCCTGACGGCCGGGCCGACGTACGCGGCCGACCTGCTCCCAGATCTCCCGCTCATGCGGCATCGCCTGGCGAACGGTTTCAATCAGATCCGGTGCGTAGCCGGCACCTATCAGGGCGCTCCGGACGGCATCTGAGACCGCCAGCACGCGGTTGAGTCCGCTCTGTGCCCGGCTGCGGATGGCGCCCAGACGCTCCTGGTGACCGCGGATGTCAGGGCTTCCCACGCAGGCTGCGCAGCGGCTTCCGTCGCCAGGTCCGGCGCAGATCTCGCCCTCACCGGTCAACAGGTACGCACGGGGGCAGATCAGCCAGTAGTTGTGGGTGGTGAAGAAGGAGGGGAGGCCGCGCACAGAGGCCTCATCGATCAGCGCCGCTCCCAGGTTGTGCAGGTTGTGGAAGTGGACAACGTCTGGCTGTAACTCGTCGAGTGTCCTGGCAAACGCCGCGGTGATGGCCGGGTCGTCGACCTCCCGCAGCGGGTTGCCGAGATCAAACAGGCCATGGGGGCGATTGTGGACCCCGATCAGACGAACGTGGTCCTCCTCGCGCTCAACCAGTTCGTAGGCAAGCCGGCGCTCGGTGTGATCGACCGCCGCGTGGAAAACGGTCACGTCCCAGCCGCGGCGCGCAAGTTCCTTGGCGGTCAGGCGGGGAACGGTGGTGCCGCCGCCCGCGTCATTCCAGCCGAAGGCTGTGATCAGCAGCCTCTGCCGTCCCGACAGGTGCCGGTGACGCGGTACCGGCCTGGGGGAGCGAGGAATCTTTTCGGCGCGGGCTCTGATCCGGCTGGCCAAACCGGGCAGCGGCAGGTGACGCCGCTCGAGCCCGTCCGCCACGCGCAGCAGCGCCGCCCGCTCAGCCTCAACCGGATCGAGGATGGCCCAGTCGAGCTCCGGCACCAGCTCGCGGAGGCTGAGGCGTTCCATTGCCTCCTTGAGAATTGCCTCCACGTCAGCCACCTCAGCCGATCTCCCGCGCTGCTCGTCTGAGGTGTTCTGACCATGGCGACGGATCGCGGTCAGGGGGCCGTCGGGGCAATGCCGGAAGCGGAATTCAGGAGCGGCCCGCAACCAGAAGTCCAGGTCGTTTGCCAGCGGGAAGCGGCCGTCATAGCCGCCGACCTGCTCATACACGCGCCGGTGCACCATGCGGGTGGGGTCCACAAGGTGGTTGTGGCTGAAGAAGAAGGCCTGCAGCAGCTGTGCCGGTGAGAAATCGCGACTGGGCCAGAGACCGACCTGCCGGCCGTGTTCATCGATGATGGTGCCGTCGCCATGCACCACCCCCGTACCGGGCCAGCGATCAAAGACCTCCACCTGCCGGCGGATGCGACCAGGCAAAGCGATGTCATCGTCGCCCAGCATCGCGATGAGTTCACCCCGCCCCGCACTGACAAAGGTGTTGTAGGCGGCGGCGATGCCCCTGTTGCTCTCGTGCCGTATGACTCGGAGACGCTCTTCGCCCGCGAAACTCGAGATCACCTCGTCAATCATGGGATTGGTCGAGCCGTCGACCACCACCAGCACCTCAAGTGACTCGTAGTCCTGGCTCAGGCAGCTTGAGATTGCCTCAGCGAGATAGGTGTGTCGGTTGTAGGTGGCTATCCCGAGCGTGACCCGGGGGGCATCGATCATCCCCACACCCAAGGTTTGTCGGCGGCTGCCGGCAGGACTTAAATAGAGCGGGCGAGGCCGAAGCCTCGCCCGCACGGTTCCGGTTCCCTCGATGGATCGGAGATGGGATATGGGCTCGCCTGGCGAAGCAGACGAGGTATGGGCCCAGCCGCCGCAGAATTTGCCGTACGCGCCGGCCGAGGTCTTGGACGCCCGGGTGGGCGGCGCCGGAGCGCCGCCCAGACCAGGCGAAGGGGGTATCAGCCGCCGAGGAGCTTCAGAACCGCCTGCGGGTTCTGCTCGGCCTGAGACAGCATGGAGATGCCGGACTGCTGCAGGATCTGATCCTTGGTGAAGGTCGTCATCTCGGCCGCCATATCAACGTCCTGGATGGTCGACTGCGCCGCGCTCAGATTCTCTGAGTAGGTCGACAGGTTGCTCATCGTGTAGCTGAGCCGGTTCTGAACCGCACCAAAGGCGGACGCCAGGGTCGACACGGAGTCGATCATGCTCGTCAGCGTGGTCAGAACGTTGTTGTCGCCCAGGCTCAGGCTTGTGTTGCTGCCTGCCTGTCCGATACCGGAGGTGACCGTATCGATCAGGCTGACAACGCCGGTGGAGCCTGTCAGGGCCTCCAGCTTGATGGAGATGGTCTCACCTGCGTTTGCGCCAACCTGGAACGTCAGGCTGCCGCTGGCAAAGAGTGAGATGCCGTTGAACTGCGCCTGTGAGCCGAGCTGCTCAATCTGGCTCGCCAGCTGCTGGACCTCAGAGATGATCGCGTTCTGATCGGTGGAGGCCAGGGTGCCGCCCTGGTACTCAACAGCCAGCTCACGAACACGCTGCAGCATCTGGGTCACATCGTTCAGGGCGCCGTCGGCCGTCTGCACGAGCGAGGTGGCGTCCTGCGCGTTGGCGTTGGCCTGGTTCAGGCCGCTGACCTGCGCGCTCAGGTCCTGGGTGATTGCGTAACCTGCGGCGTCGTCCGCCGCCGTGTTGATGCGAAGTCCCGATGACAGGGAGGTCATCGCGCTGTTCAGAGCATTCTCAGTGTTGCTGAGGTTGTTCTGAGCGACCAGCGCTTCGCTGTTGGTGTTGATGAAAAGGGACATGCCTATCTCCTTGATGGCTGTTGTGTGAACCGTCCCGACCGACTCCATGTCGGCCTACATCCGTCCTAATCGGCATCTCGTGCCAGGACTTGAGCGAAATTTTCAAAAGAATCTGAAAGCTGCTTTGGGCTGCTCGCGAGGTTAGAGCCGCGCGAGCAGCCGCCGCTCAGGCGGTGATGTCGATGTGCGGCCCGCCGACATCGTCATCACGCTCGCCGGGCTTACGCCGAGCACTCCGTCGTTCGCCCTGTAGGCGGGGATCCCAGTTCCGGGCGGAATCTGGGATATCAGCTGAGCCGGCGTCGTGAACGTGGCCGTCCGGTCCGTAACCTGAGGCCGGCTCGCCCCAATCCGGCTCGTATTCATCCTCGAACTGCTGATCGTCGCCGCGATTGTCCTGCTGAGCCTCTTCCCAATTCGGCTGTGGCTCGCGCTGCTGATCGCGTTCGATGCGCTCCACGCGGTTGTAGCGCGGCGCGGCCGGAGCCGGCGGCTCAATCGGCACCAGGGGATTCAGCGGATCCATGAGTGCTCCTCAGCGCAGTTTCGCCGCGGTACGGAGGATTCCTGCGGTGTCAGCCCGTGGGCTGAGCCCCCGTACCGCTGCCCTCGGCTCGTTCAGCTCGTCGCTTCTGGAGAAGCTCCATGGCGGCGCGCTGTTCAGCGACCATCAGGTGGCGCCAAACCTGAACGCTGGCCCACCAGGCGATCATGTAGCCGGCGACGCCGGCGCCCAGGGCACGCAACCCAACCTGATCGATCGGCACCGATGCGCTGAGCGAGAGCGCCGCAGCAATGGCAAATCCGCCAATTCCGCCCCAGCCCTTGGCGCGTCGTACGGCACCGCGGGCCTTGGGGTGGGTGGCGATGCTGGAGTAGGGAACACTCTCCTCGTTGCCCGCCCCCTTCTTGCCGGAGCCCTTCTTGCCCTTGCGTGAGGACTTGTCCTTGCCGCCGGACTTGTCCTTGCTGTCGTCCTTGTCTTCCTTCTTCTTGGCCATGGCTGTGGGTTCAGTCGCCGCGTGTGAGTCGGAGCGCAAGGCGCTGGCGCTCAAAGACGAACCTGATCAACCGCTGTTGGTCGGCCGAGGTGATGTGGTCAAATGCCAGGGCGATCCGGTGCTCAGGAGTGGAACGGACCACGTGTCCCCAACCGGTGACCTGATCGTCATAGTCCGTCATGCCCAGATAGATCGTGAAGTGGACCCGGTCAACGGTCGGGACCTCAGCAGAACGCGGCAGCTGGATCAGGACGCCACCACCGCTGATGTCGACCGTCAGGGCATCTGCCAGGAGCTCGCCCTCCTCATCCTCCAGGACCGCGCGCTTGGCTGCCACCACGCGAACGTAAGCACGGCGCTGGACCACCTCCGGGCCATCATTGAGTGCGAACCTGAGCAGGTTGCTCTCAATCAGCTCGGCCGAGCCGGCGGTGCGGACCACGCCGCGCGAACCGGTCGATTCGAGCATCAGGTAGTTGAGCGGGCTGGCGGTGAGGTCCTCACCGCCCTCCAGGATGACCAGCAGGACGTCATCGGCGCGCGTCGTGATGCTCACAGGCACGCTCAGACCGTTCTGGGTGAAGAGACGGCCGGTGGGTGCGTGCCGGATGCGGCGCGGACTGTCGTCTACATAGGTCATGTCGCGAGAAGGTGCTTTGCGAGCGCTGCGGCCTCAACTGCGGCCAGCGCCGTGTGATGGTCGGTTCCGGAGTGGACGTAGGCAAGAGGAATCCGATGCGTGACGGCGATCTCAACGATCACGCCCAGTTGATCGGTTTCATCCGCGTGCGTGATTGCCACAGCAGCCGGTTGCAGCCGGCCAAATCCTGCAAGCGCTGTGCGCGCCACCTGGCCGGCCAGCGTCGCGGGTAGCGCGACATAGATCGCATCGAGCCTCAGCGGCTCCAGTGCGGCGCCCAACGCCGCCACCGACTCTGGGTTGCTGGGCGTCGCGGTGGGGGTATCAACAATCACGAAGCCGCCCTGTCGCGCGCTCTCCACGGCCCGAGCGGCGCGCTCCCCGCTCAGCGAAAGGACCGGCACGTCGTCCCCCGCCAGCAGTCGCTTGAGTTCGTCGGCGCCGGCCGGATTGTCAAGTGAAATGACAGTCACACCAAGTGTGCTTCCACGACGGTAGGCACTCGCAAGTGCCGCTGTGCAGCGCGTCTTTCCGGAGCCGCCCGCGCCGATGAACGCGACCGCAGCGCCGGTCACGGGCAGCGCTGGGGCGGCGATGATGCGCCGCGCGACCTCGGCGGCCGCGGCCTCACGCAACGTTCCTGAAAGCGGGCTTCCGTGTGCACCGACGGTGCTCAGCAGTTCTCTCGCAAAGTTCTGACTGGTGCCACGCGTTGACAGATCACCGGTCAACTCCGCGACTGCAGCAGGGTCCAGTGCGCGCGGTGGTGCTGGTCGTGGCGGGGTCGCTGACCCAAGCCGCCCGCCCAGCAGTCGCGCGATTCCCTCTCTGATCAGTCCGTCCCCGCTCCGGCGCCCGCGGCCAGCCGGCTGGCGCGCCGGGAGCGGAACCGACGCAGGCACGGTGGCCGAGGGTGGGGGGGAAAGGTTTGGAGTGAGTCCGGCCGTGGGGAGCCCTGCTCGCAGCGAATTAGGACGCTGGCGTTGCGTGTTGCTCAACGGCTCCGTTCGGGGCTCGGACGGCAGCGCATGTTCACGCGGCGGTGCAGGTTCAGGTGGCTGCGCAGTTACGCGCGGCAGCGTGGGCGCCGGCGCCTTTGGCGGGGCAGTCGTGGCCTGATCCGCAACCGGCGGCTGTGGCGATCTTGGGGCGCGTGCTCTGCTGGTCTCGGCAGGACGCGGCTTTGGCTTTCCCCGTGAAGCTGTGCGACGCTCCGGACTGGCCGGTGACTGCCGCTTTGTCGGCCTGGAGGGCCTTGGCTGCGCGGCGGTCTTTGGCTTCGACTCAGGCTCATCAGGAGCGACGGTCTCGGCCACCGCGGTGGGATCCGGAAGGTCCTCGGGCTCTGCGTGGCGGGTGGCAGTGCCCCTTGCCGGCGGTGGCTCGAGCTCATCCTCGTCGTCCGGCAGCATCTGTGAGGCCGCCCTAAGCCGATCGAGGAAGACGTCTGTTTCAAACGCTCTCGGAGCCGGAGCCGGAGCCGGAGCCGGAGCCGGAGCCGGAGCCGGAGCCGGAGCCGGAGCGGCGGCTGCCGAAGCGGACGGGACCGCGGCTGCCGGAGCGGCCGGGGTTGGGGCGGTCGGGGTTGGGGCGGTCGGAGCCTCGCTCACCGCCGGAGGGATGCCGATGCTCGGCTCCTTCAGTTCAACCGGCTCTGGCAGGAGTGGGCGCGCCGCACGACGGTCGGTGACGATCGGCTCATCGTCCGGCGGGGCCGTGCGCAGGTCGTCCTCGGGCGAGTCGTCATAGATGTCAATGGACTGCCCGTCACCACGGCGCGCCTCCACCTCGATGAAGCGCTGGGCGAAGAAACCGCCCACGCCGCCGACCAGACCCTCGCGCTCACGCAGGATGATCGCGTCCTGCCCGAGCTCCTCCCGGATCTGGGGCAGGATCTCCTCGAGGGTCCGCCCACGGTAGGTGCGCACCCCGTGAGCAGATTGCTTGCTCTCAACCGCCATGGTTCATCAACCGTTCACGTGCTAACGACTCCGACTGTCTCCACACTGATCCCGGACGTGATCTCGTTGTAAGAGCATACGGCCAGATGCGGCAGTGTCTGTTCGATCAGACGGCGCAGGTGACGACGGACGCGCGCGGAGCAGAGCAGGACCGGGCGGATGCCGCCACTGGCCACCGCCTCATCCGACTTGGCCCGCAGCGCCGTCAGCACGGCCTGGGCCCGGGCCGGTTCCATGGCCAGGTACTCACCCTCCGTGGTCTGCGTGATCGCGCTGACGACCTCGTGCTCCACCGCGGGATCGAGCGTGAGCGCGTGCAGGGTGCGGGTCTCGTCGAGGTAGGGTGCGGTGATTGCCCGGCCCAGGGCCTGACGCGCATACTCAGCGAGCAGGTTCGGGTCGCGGGTCAGTCTGGCCTTGTCGCCGATCGCCTCCACGATGGCTCCCAGGTCGCGGATCGACACGCCCTCCGCCAGCAGCGCCTGCAGCACACGCTGAATGTCGCCGAGCGTGAGCACGTCCGGAACCACCTCGTTGACAACGGCCTCATTGGTCGCCTTGAGCTGATCCAGCAGCTGCCGCACGTCCTGGCGGGTGAGGAGTTGTGCGGCGTGCGCGCGGATCGTCTCCGTCAGGTGCGTGACGATCACGGACTCACCGTCGACGACCGTGTAACCGAGTGCCTCTGCTTCAGCGTGCAGGCTCTGGTGAATCCAGACGGCCGGCAGCCCAAAGGCAGGCTCAGTGGTCGGGATGCCCTGAAGCTTGCCCACAGCGTCTCCGGGGTCCATCGCAAGCAGATGGCCCGCCATCACCCTGCCACGCGCCACCTCCGAACCGCGCACCTTGAACACGTAGTCATGGGAGTCCAGATCCACCTCGTCATGGATGCGCACGCGGGGGATCACCATGCCGAGGTCGCCAGCGATCTGCCGGCGGACCATCGAGACGCGCTGGGCGAGGGTGCCACCGGCACGGCGGTCAACGAGCGGCACCAGGCCGAAGCCGACACCGAGCTCAAGGGCGTCGATCGGCAGCTCCTTCAGCACAGTGTCGTGCGCGGCGTTGTCTGCGGCCGGCAACTCAGCCTTGGGTGGCTCGGCCAGCGCAGGGGAGAGGAGCGACTCCGGCAGCCCGTTGCGCACACGCCGGCCGATCAGGAACAGGATCGAGCCGATCATCAGGAACGGGAGCTTCGGCAGGCCCGGGACGAGCGCGAACGAGGTGATGACGACCCCGGCGACGAGGGTGGCCTTCTGCTGGGAGAGGATCTGCTTGGCGATCTCAGAGCCGAGGTCGCGCTCGGAGGCTGTGCGCGTGACAATGATGCCGGTGGCGACCGAGATCAGCAGTGCCGGGATCTGCGCGGCAAGGCCGTCGCCGACGGTCAGCGTCGAATAGGTGTTGATCGTCTGGGAGAACGAGAGGTGCCGGTTCAGCAGCCCGACGACGATGCCCCCTACCAGGTTGATGCCGGTGATCAGAACGGCCGCCGTCGCATCGCCGCGTACGAACTTGGATGCACCGTCCATGGCCCCGTAGAAGTCGGCCTCCCGCGCGATATCCGCGCGGCGCTGGCGGGCCTCCTTGTCCGTGATCATGCCGGCGTTGAGGTCGGCGTCAATCGCCATCTGCTTGCCGGGCATCGCGTCCAGGGTGAAGCGCGCTGCGACCTCCGCCACGCGGCCGGCGCCGTTCGTGACCACCACGAACTGGATGATCACCAGCACCAGGAAGATCACCAGGCCGATGATCACGTCGCCACGCACGACGAAGCGGCCAAAGGCTTCCACCACCGATCCGGCGTTACCCGTGGACAGGATCTGCCTGGTCACCGAGATGTTGATCGCCAGACGGAACATCGTGGTCAGCAGCAACAGGCTCGGGAAGGCCGAGAACTCCAGCGCGCTGCCGAGGTACATGGACGCGATCACGATCATCAGACCGCCGGAGATGTTCAGCGTGATCATGAAGTCCAGCACCGCGGGCGGGAGCGGGATGATCAGCATCGTCACGACCATCACGACCGCCACCGCCGCCATCAGGTCCGTGCGTGCGAGGACGCGATCGAGGATCCCGTCGGTTCGGGACGTGGCGCTCACCGAGGACGTGCTCACCTGTTCACCTCGCTGCTCGCTCTTTCATCCAGATTGCTCACACGCCCACCCGCTTTCGTGCAGCCATTCGATAAACAAAGGCCAGCACCTGCGCGACAGCGGCATAGAGTTCGGCGGGGATCATCTGATCGATCTCAACCGTGCGGTACAGCTCGCGTGCCAGCGGTGGGTCGGGGACCAGCGGAATGTCGTGCTCCTGCGCGATCCGGCGGATCTGCGCAGCGACGTGATCCTTGCCCTTGGCGACCACGATCGGCGCTGCGTGCTCGCCGTCGTATTCCAGCGCGACGGCGTAATGCGTCGGGTTGGTTACCACCACGTCAGCACGCGGCACGGCGGCCATCATGCGCGCCCGTGCCTGCTGGAACTGGCGGCGGCGCAGCGCCCGCTTGATCTCCGGCGGCAGGTCTCGCTGCTTGCCCTCCTCCTTGACCTCCTGCTTGGTCATCTTGATGCTCTTCTCGAACTGGCGTCGTTGCCACACCAGGTCGACCACGCCGATCAGCAGGTAGGCGGCCACGGCCCGCAGCGCAATTGACTTGACCCCGGACTGCATCAGCAGTCCCAGCGCTACCGGGGTGGTACCGACGCTTGCGCCAAGATGCGTGATGTCAGGTATCAGGGCCATTGCAACCAGCCCTCCGACGATCGCGATCTTGACCAGATCCTTGCCGAGGTTGAAGAGCGAGCGCGGACTGAACAGGTTCTTGAAGCCGTTGATCGGGTTGATCGCTCCGAACTTGGGTTGCAGTCCCTTGGGGGAGAAGCGCAGACCGACCTGGACCACGTTCAGCACGATCCCCGCCGCCAGGCAGAGTCCCGCTATGGGCGCAACCGTATTCAGGAGTGTGTTCTCCACCAGCATCATCAGACCGTGCAGGCCGGCTCCGGATACCACGTTGTGCGGCCGCGCGATCTCAGCGAAGATCTGGGTCATGGCGGCGGCGGCCGCCTTCAACATGGTCGGGCCTGTGAGTGCGACTGCGATCAGCCCGGCGCCCAGCACGCCAGCGCTGTTCAGGTCGGGGCTGCGCGCGGCCTGACCCTTCTCACGCGCCTCCGAGCGGCGCTTGGGAGTTGCCTTCTCTGTTCTGTCGTCTGCGCCGGCCATGGGTTATGGAACGAGTCCGTGCAGGGCGGTAACCAGTGAACCCTGGAACTGGTTGGTCATCCAGTTGCCGATGAAGGGCAGTGACACCGCGACGATCAGCAGGGTGACCCCGATCTTCACGGTGAAGCCGACTGCAAACACGTTCACCTGTGGCACCACCTTGGAGATCATCCCCAGCGAGATGTCGGTGATGATCATCGCGAGCATCAGCGGCGCTGCGATCTCAACCGCGCCCACCAGCAGTGAGGCGCAGGCGGACTCTGCGGCCGCGACCATCGGTCCCACCTGCACCGGGTCTGCTATCGGCACCGCGGTGAACGTGGTCGTCAGGCCACGGAGCGTCCAGGCGTCCCCGCCAACCACCAGGAACATCGCCAGACCCACGATCGAGTAGAGGTTCGTCATGGTTCCGCCGGGGTTACCGTTGATCGGGTCGACCATCGAACCGAACGAGAGCCCGCCAAACGAGTCGGCCAGGACGCCCGCGGCCTGCACCGCGCCGAAGACGCAGGCGATGGCGTACGCCAGCGCCAACCCGACCAGAAAGTTCACGATCAACAGCCCCACCACGGCCAGTGCTCCCTGCGGAATCGTCTGCCCATGAGCCGCCAGCGGCGTCACGCCCAGTGCCAACGCGACCGCCAGGACGCTTCGGACCCTTGGGATCAGCATCTGCGAGGAGAACCCGGGAGCCACCAGAAAGAGCGGCGAGACCCTGGCCAGCACGAGGAAGAACCCAAAGACGTTCTGGGTGCTGATTCCGGCCAGGGCCTGGTTGAGCTGCAACTGGGTCATCAGGCGACAAGGCTCGGAATCGCCATATAGAGGCCGGTGACGTAGTTGATCAGCTTGTCCATCATCCACGGTCCCAGCACCACCAGGATCACTGCAAGCCCGACGATCTTGGGGATGAAGGACAGTGACTGGTCCTGGATCTGCGTGACGGCCTGAAAGAGACTCACGGCCAGCCCGATCACGAGCCCCGCGAGCAGGATTGGCCCGGCGACCTCAAAGGCGAGCGTCATTGCCTGAGTGGCGAGGTTGATGACGGTGTCCTGTTTCACGGCTTACCTCCAGGCCTGGCGTATCAGTGGAAGCTCGAAACGAGCGCGCGCGCGATCAGGTCCCAGCCGTTGACCAGGACGAACAGCAGGATCTTGAACGGCATCGATACGAATGTCGGCGGCAACATGACCATGCCCATGCTCATCAGCGTGGCGCTCACGATCAGATCGATGATCAGGAAGGGCAGGAAGATCAGGAACCCGATTTCAAACGCCGTCTTCATCTCGCTCATCACGAACGCTGGGATCAGCACATAGGTGGGGACCTGGCCGTAGGTCTGCGGCTGGTTGATCTTGGCCAGGTTCACGAACAGCGACAGCTCCTGGTTGCCGGTCTGCTTGAACATGAAGGTGCGCAGTGGCTGCTCGGCCTTGGTGATCGCGGTGGCTGTGTTGATCTGGTGGCTCTGCAGCGGATCCCAGGCGTCCTTCTTGATCGCCGTGATCGTCGGCATCATCACGAACAGCGTCAGGAACAGCGAGATCCCGACAAGCACCTGGTTCGGGGGCGTGTTCTGCGTACCGAGCGCGGTCCGGATGAAACCGAGCACGATCAGAATCCGGCTGAACCCGGTGACCACAAAGAGCAGCGCGGGGACCAACGAGAGCCCACCGACAAGCAGCAGGATCTGGACCGCGTTGCTGGTGTCGATCTTCACCCTGGTCCCTACCTGATCGTCAAGCGCCGCAGCGTCGCCAGCACCGTCTGTGCTGAGAGACGGCCGGCGCGGCGACCCGGCGTCTCAAATTCACTTGGATCGAAGGGGATCCCGAGCTCATACGCTTCCTCCTCGCTGAACACACGGATCCCGTTGATGCCGTGTTCCGCGACGCCGAGCATGTGCAGCTCAGCACCCACGCGGACAAGCGCGACTGAGCGATTCGGTCCAAGCGGCAGCGAGGCGACCTGAGCCAGGCCTTCACCGACCGATGCGTTGCCGGCCCCGCGGGACTGCTTCAGCACCCAGGTGAGGCCGTAGATCACGGCGATCACGATCAGCAGGCCCACGATCGTGCGAACGATCGTGCCGCTGAGGCTTCCCGACGCGACATGCGCGGGGTTGCCGCTGCCCAGGCTCAGGTGGCTGTGCGGATCGCCGACGCCAGCGAGCGCAGGCGACGCGAACCAGAGCGTCAGGGCGAAGATGGTGGTTATGGCGCACGTCAGACGGGCGCCACGTGAAAACGTGAGCGGCTTCATCGAGGGAGACCCACGGCAAAAGGGTCATCCCGTTGATCGGCCGCTGCGAGCGGTTCTTTAGGCTTCTGCAGGCTATGACAGCGGCGGCCCGCCCGCTGGCTGGGCCGCCGCTGCTACGCCAGTGCCTTGTCGACCGCCTCCAGCACGCGCGGGGGCTGGAACGGCTTGACGACAAAGTCCTTGGCGCCGAGTTTCACCGCCTCCAGCACCTTGCCCTCCTGGCCCAGCGCTGAGCACATGATGATCTTCGCCGAGGGGTCGATCGCCATGATCTCCGCCAGCGCCGCCAGTCCGTCCTTCTCAGGCATGGTGATGTCGAGCGTTGTCAGCTCCGGTCGCAGTTCCTGCCAGCGGGCAACGGCTTCGGTGCCGTTCCCTGCCTCACCCACCACCTCGTGGCCCCCGGAGGTGAGCGCGTCTGTCAGCAGCTTGCGCATGAACGCTGCGTCGTCGACTATGAGTACACGGGCCATTCAGATTCCTTTCGTGCTTTCTGGGTCAGGTTGGGCGGCGACGATTCCCGCGCCGCCCACTAGTGCGGGTCGCCTGACGGTGGGATTCCTCACCGAGCGGACCTGGATAGCCCACTCACCGTCCTCGGTCAGGAGCAGGTTCCCGTCACCGAAACAGAGGCCGTTGATGAACAGGTCAACCGGGGCGTCGGCGGTACGGTCAAGGTCCACGAGGCTTCCGATCGGCAGTGTGAGCGCCTCGCCAATGGGCATCTCGGTACGCCCGAGCTCCGCCCACACTCGCAGCGTGACATCTCCGAGTTTCTCGGTGATTGGGACACCACCGGTCTGGGAGTCAGCTCCGCCGCCGGAACCGCTGCTGTAGTCGAGCGAGCTCTGCGCCATGCCGATCTCGTCGATTGCGCGCGCCATCCGGACCACAAAGGCGTTGGGCACGAGCTGTACGAGCCGGCACGGCTGTCCCGCGATCGTGAAGGATGTCGAGCAGGCGTGAGGCGCGTTACCCCAGGCCTCAGCAGGATCAATGTCCGGTGCGATGATCCGCACGTCCGGAGGTGAGATCGCGATCTCCTGACCGATGAGGATGCTGATTGCGGCAGCGGCCGATGCGAGCATCTGGTTGGAGGCCTCACCGATGGCCGACATCTCCAGCTCGGTGAGCGGACCCTCGCTGCCGTCGCCGGCGCCCATCGCCTCCGCCAGGCCGCGAGCCGATGCCGCCGGCATCAGGAACACGTTGGCGCCGGTGACGCCGTCCACGTAGCGAACTGAGGCGGCGACACCGCCGGTCGGCAGGTTGACAAATGGGCTGCGGTCATCAGCGATCACTGACACCTCGCCGCGCTCGACACCGCCTGGAACGAACATCTCCAGGACGCGCGCCACGGCTTCAGCCGTGGACGCGCCGAGGTGGGTGAGTGCCTCACGCTGGCTCACGTCACTGGCCATCAGCGATCCTCCTCGTGGAACAGGACCTGAACCGAGCGGCGCGCACCGTTGGCGCCAGGTTGTCCGCGGGCGATGCGGACGTTCTCAGCGAACAGGGAGACGCCGTTGAGCGCGTTCGCGCCGAGGCGGATAACGCTGCCAGGTTCCAGCGATAGGACGTCTGCGACCGGAAGATCCAAAGCGGCGACCTCCGCCCGGATCGTCACCGGCGCGGCCGCCAGGGCAC
>JAKAED010000204.1 GCA_021820105.1 Actinomycetes bacterium
GAGACTGTCCCAGCTGCTGCGTCTCGATGAGGACGGCGCTGTCACCGTGGTCCGCAGGCACGAGCGGCGTAAGGGTCCCACGGCCGTGAAGGGACACCGTTACGAGTTGCTCAGCCCGCCGCTGCCCGGGCAGCGCGCCGAACTCTCCCGCCACACCCTTGCGCCCGGCGCCGCCACCGGCGGCGCCGGTGACCCGCCTGTGCACGAACCCGGTAGCCGCGAGACCGCACTGATTGAGAGCGGTGAGGTGACACTGGTCTGTGACGGGCGTCATTTCGACCTTCAGACAGGTGATTGCGTGACCTTCGACGCTGACCTGTCGCACCACTTTGAGAACCCTGGAAACCAAGATGCCGTGTTGCTCGCGGTTGTGAGCGCCGGACTGAGACGCAGCTGAGTAGCCGGCCGGAGGGTCAGCCACACGCCGCCGGCCAGCGGGCCGGCAGCAAGCATGAGAAAAGGAGAGTCGTTTGCCGCCCAAGAGCCTGTTCGACAAGATCTGGGAACGCCACGAGGTGGCGCCCGGCCTGCTGTACATCGACCTGCACCTGGTGCACGAGGTCACGAGCCCGCAGGCCTTTGACAGCCTGCGCATGAACGGGCGCAAGGTCCGCCGGCCCGACCGCACGCTCGCCACGGCCGATCACAACACGCCCACCGACGGCACCGCCTCGGCACGTCTGATCAAGGATGAGCTCTCCCGCATCCAGGTGGAGACGCTCGAGCGCAACGCCGCGGAGTTTGGGATCCCGATCTACTCGCTCGGCTCCGAGCATCAGGGCATCGTGCACGTGATCGGCCCGGAGCTCGGCGTCACCCAGCCCGGCATGACGATCGTCTGCGGGGACTCCCACACCGCCACCCACGGTGCCTTTGGCGCGCTCGCATTCGGGATTGGTACCAGCGAGGTTGAGCACGTGCTGGCCACCCAGTGCCTGGTTCAACAGAAGCCAAAGTCGATGCGGATCAACTACGTGGGGGAGCTGGGCTACGGAGTCACCGCCAAGGACCTGATCCTCTACACGATCGGACAGATGGGCGTCGCGGGGGCCACGGGCTACGTGGTTGAGTACGCCGGTCCGGCGATCGAGCAGCTCTCGATGGAGGGCCGGATGACCGTCTGCAACATGACGATCGAGGGCGGCGGGCGCGCCGGCATGATCGCCCCGGACCAGACCACCTTCGACTACGTGATCGGCCGGCCGGGTGCGCCGAGTGCAGTGCCCGATGACTGGCGCGAGCTCCACACCGAGCCGGGTGCCCACTTTGACCGTGAGCTCACGATCGACTGCGCGCAGATCAGCCCCATGGTGACCTGGGGAACCAACCCGGGGATGGTCGTCGGCGTGGCGGAGAGCGTCCCGATGCCGGCCGGCGATCAGGACGAGCGGGCCCTGGAATACATGGGCCTTGAGGGCGGCACCCCGATCGAGCAGATCCGGCTGGACCGCGTCTTCATCGGGTCCTGCACCAACTCGCGGATCGGGGATCTGCGGGCTGCCGCTGAGGTCGTGGCCGGCCGGCAGGTGGCCGACGGCGTCTATGCGATGGTCGTCCCCGGATCGGTTCAGGTCAAGGAGCAGGCCGAGGCGGAGGGACTTGACGAGATCTTCCGCCAGGCCGGTTTTGACTGGCGTGCCGCCGGTTGCTCCATGTGCCTGGGTATGAACCCGGACATCGCCGCTCCCGGCGAGCGTGTGGCGTCAACCTCCAACCGCAACTTTGAGGGAAGGCAGGGGCGTGGCGCGCGCACGCACCTGGTCTCCCCGCAGATGGCTGCCGCTGCCGCGCTGGAGGGCCACTTTGTGGACATCCGCAGCTACACCCGCGAACCCGCCAACGCCTGACCAGGAGCCCACAGCGATGAAGGCAATTGAAACCATCACCGGCCCCGTCTCGGTGCTCAACCGCGACGACATCGACACCGATCAGATCATGCCCAAGCAGTTCCTCAAGCGGGTGGAGCGCACCGGCTTTGGGGAGTTCCTGTTCTACGACTGGGCCAAGGAGGCGGATTGGAATCTGCCCAGGAACCCGATCCTTGTGACCGGCCGCAACTTCGGCTGTGGCTCGAGCCGTGAACATGCTCCCTGGGGTCTTGAGGACTACGGCTTCCAGGCGATCATCGCCCAGAGCTTCGCCGACATCTTCTACTCCAACTGCACCAAGATCGGGCTGCTGCCAATTGCGCTGTCGGCCGAGGACTGCCACGCGATCGCGCAGGCCGGCAGCGCCCAGGTGGACCTGGCCGGTCAGGAGGTGCGTTGGGAGGGCGGGGACGGTGTCCACAGCGCGCACTTTGAGATCGACCAGGACATCAAGTACCGCTTGCTGAACGGACTTGACGACGTGGGCATGACCCTGCAACAGGAGGAGGCGATCGCCGCCTATGAGGGCAGTCGTGAGCGCCAGGGGCCGGTGACAAACGCCCTATGAGCATCCCCGCCGCCTCGCGCACGTTCTCGGCGCACGCCGCCGAATACACGGCACTGCGGCGCCGTTTGGTGCCGCAGTTCGACCTCTTCTATGGCACCGCCGTGCGAGCCCTCGGCCCGCTGGCCGAGGGCTCGCTGGAGCGCATCCTCGACCTGGGTGCCGGTACCGGCCTGCTCAGCGCCGCCGTCGCCGAGGCACACCCTCAGGCTCGCTTCGAGTTGCTGGACGGCTCGCGGGAGATGCTGGCGGAGGCCGAGCAGCGGCTCGGGGATCGGATCGCGGCAGTGCATATCCAGGACATGTCGGAGGGGCTGCCTGATGGGCCGTTTGACGCTGTGATCTCGGCGCTTGCGATCCATCACCTGGAGGATGCTGAAAAGCGCGCGCTGTTTGAGCGCGTGCATGCGGTGCTCAGGCCCGGCGGTGTGTTCATCAACGGCGACCAGGTGGCCGGACCGACCCCCGCTCTGCGGGAGCTGTACGTGGAGACCTGGAAGCGACAGTGCCGCGAGCTGGGCGCGACGGAGGCGGAGCTGGCGGCGGCACTGGAGCGGCGCCGCCACGATCGCAGCGCCGATACGGAGAGCCAGCTTGACTGGCTGCGCGAGGCCGGCTTCGCCGCGGCCGACTGCATCTACAAGTACTGGGAACTGGCCGTGTTGGTCGCAACCAAGGAGACGGACGGATGAGCACGCGCGACTGGGATGCCGCCACCTACCACCAGATCTCCGCGCCTCAGCAGGCGTGGGCACGCGAGCAGCTGGAGCGTCTCGAGCTGCGGGGTGACGAGGTGGTCTGCGATGCCGGCTGCGGCTCCGGGAAGGTCACGGCGATGCTCGCCGAGCTCGTCCCCAACGGTCGCGTCTACGCCGTTGACGTGGCGCCATCAATGGTCGAGCACACGCAGGCCCTGCTCGGCGAGCGCGTGCGAGCGTTCTGTCAGGACCTCACGGAGCTGTCGCTGCCCGAGCCGGTGGACGCCATCTTCTCCAACGCGACCTTTCACTGGATCGCTGATCACGCCAAGCTCTTTGCTGCGCTTGCCGGAGCCCTGAAGCCCGGTGGGCAGTTGGTCGCCCAGTGCGGCGGCTTTGGCAACATCGATGCCTTCCGCATCTTGGCTGACGAGGTTGCCGCGACAGGTGAGTTCGCGCCGTACTTCACCGACTGGCACGGGCCCTGGAACTATGCGCGCGCCGACATCACCGCTGAGCGGCTGGAGGCCGCGGGCTTCATCGATATCCAGACCTGGCTCGAGCCCAGACCGACGGTGATTGAAGAACCGGAGTCCTTCGTTCGTACTGTATGTCTGGTGCGTCATCTTGATCTGCTCCCAGAGGAGCTACACGAAAGCTTCATTCGCGCCGTGCTCGCCCGCAGCGGCACGCCGCTCACCCTGGACTACGTCCGCCTGAACATCGTCGCCCGCCGGGGCGGGGAGGGGAGGTGAGCGCTTCGCCCGCGCTGGAGGTCACGGACCTCGTCAAGCGCTACCCCAACGGCATGGAGGCGCTGAAGGGCGTCTCACTGGAGATCGGCGCCGGCGAGTTCTTTGGGCTGCTCGGGCCAAACGGGGCGGGAAAGTCCACGATGATCCACTGCATAACCGGCCTGGCGCGCCCCACATCCGGCACCGTCAAGGTCTTTGGCCATGATGCGGTTCGCAATTACCGGCAGGCGCGGGAGGCGGTCGCTCTGGCCCCGCAGGAGATCAACCTCGACATGTTCCTGACGCTCGAGGAGACACTCGACCTGCACGGCGGGTACTTCGGCATGAGCCGCTCTGACCGGCGCGAGCGCGCCGCCGAGCTGCTTGAGGCCTTCTCTCTGACCAGCAAGCGCCAGGAGCGCACCCGGACCCTCTCAGGTGGCATGAAGCGCCGGCTCACGCTCGCGCGCGCGCTGATGCACCGGCCGCGGCTGTTGATCCTGGATGAGCCGACCGCGGGCGTCGACATCGAGCTGCGGCTTGAGCTCTGGCAGTACATCGAGAAGATCAACAGTGAGGGCACGAGCGTGATGCTCACCACCCACTACCTGGAGGAGGCGGAGCGTCTCTGTGACCACATCGCCTTCATCAACCACGGGGAGATCGCGGCCCAGGGCACGATCCCAGAGTTGACGGCCCGCTACGGGGTGAGCACCCTGGAGGACGCCTACCTGACGCTGGTCGGGCGCCAGGAGCTGTCCCGCGCCCATCTTGGAGGGGAAGCGGAGAAGATTGAGGAGACAGCGGCATGATCGAGGAGACAACGGACTACGGGCAGCCACGCGCTGGGAGCGGGCTGAACGGCCGCCGGATGAGCGCCTCCCAGATCATGCTGGCCTCACTGGTCCGTCGCGAGATCAGCCGCTTCATGAAGATCAAGCGCCAGACGCTGGGCGGCCCGCTGCTTGAGACGTTTCTGTACATCTCAGTGTTCGGGGCGGCGCTCGGCTCGCGCATCCACCTGATCCACGGCTACCACTACATCGTCTTTGTGATCCCGGGCCTGATCATGATGGTGTGGGCAACAAACGCATTTGCCAACAACTCCTCATCGATCCTGCAGCAGAAGTTCACGCACTCAATTGACGACCAGCTCTCATCACCGGCATCGCCGTTGCAGCTGTTGCTCGGCTTCACGCTCGGCGGCTTCGTACGCGGCTT
>JAKAED010000050.1 GCA_021820105.1 Actinomycetes bacterium
CAGCGAGCTCACGCTTCTTCTGGGTGAGCCGGCGCTCCTGATCGCGGAGATTCGCGGCCTTCTCGAACTCCTGCGCCTCGATCGCGGCCTCCTTGGCACGCCGCGTCTCCTCAATCTGGTCCTCAAGCTCCCGATAGACGGGGGGTGAGGTCATTGACTTGATGCGCATGCGTGACGCGGCCTCATCGATCAGATCGATCGCCTTGTCCGGAAGGAAGCGATCTGAGATGTAGCGATCGGCAAGATCAGCCGCCGCCGCCAGCGCCTCGTCCGTGATGTTCACCTTGTGATGCTGCTCATAGCGATCGCGCAGCCCCTTGAGGATCTGGACGGTCTCGTCCTTGGAGGGCTGATCGACGACGATCTTCTGGAACCGGCGCTCAAGCGCGGAGTCACGCTCCAGATACTTGCGGAACTCCTCGAGCGTGGTCGCGCCGATTGTCTGCAGCTCTCCGCGGGCAAGCGCCGGCTTGAGGATTGAAGCGGCGTCAATTGCGCCCTCGGCCGCGCCGGCGCCGACGAGATTGTGGAGCTCGTCGATGAACAGGATGATGTCGCCGCGCTGGGTGATCTCCTTCATCACCTTCTTGAGGCGCTCCTCAAACTCACCGCGGTACTTGGAGCCCGCCACCAGGGCGGCCAGGTCAAGGGTGTAGATCTGCTTGCCCTTGAGCAGCTCGGGCACGTCAGCATTAGTGATCCGCTGAGCCAGGCCTTCAACCACGGCGGTCTTGCCGACGCCGGGCTCGCCGACCAGAACGGGATTGTTCTTGGTGCGACGGCTGAGGATCTGCATGATCCGCTCGATCTCGGTCTCGCGTCCCACAACAGGATCGAGCTTGCCGTCAGAGGCCAGCTTGGTCAGGTTGCGCCCGAACTGGTCGAGCAACTTGGATGACTTCTTGCCCTCAGCCGAGCCGGCGCCCGCTCCCGCCGGAGCGCCGCCACCCGATCCGGAGCGCTGGCGCCCGCCGGGGCCGGAGAGCATCCGGATCACCTCGTTGCGGATCTTCTCGGAATCGGCATCAAAGTCCAGCAGGATCCGGGCGGCGACACCCTCGTTCTCCCGCACCAGGCCGAGCAGGATGTGCTCGGTGCCGATGTAATTGTGGCCGAGGCTGAGCGCCTCGCGCAGGGCAAGCTCGAGCACCTTCTTCGCTCGAGGCGTGAATGGGATCTGGCCGGAGGTGACCTCCTCGCCTGAACCCACTATGCGGACCACCTGAGCGCGCACACGCTCGACGGTGATCTCCAGCGACTCGAGCACGCGCGCAGCAAGACCTTCCTCTTCACGGAGCAGGCCAAGCAGGATGTGCTCGGTGCCGATGTAGTTGTGCTTGAGCGTCCGTGCCTCTTCCTGTGCAAGGACGACCACCTGGCGGGCGCGTTCTGTAAATCGCTCGAACATTGTCTAAATCTTTCCGTCGCGGGACAAAGGCGGGTCGGTCGATTCGTTGTCCTGGACTATCGCTGACTACTCATACTAGTAGTCGGCCACGAAGCCGATGAACGGCAGCTGGACCATGCCGAGGAGGTCTGAGAAAACAGCTTCTGCAGCAGATCCAGTCGGACTCGGGCCATAGCCCAGTCTAACATCCGGCGGAGCCCTCCAAGCGATCCGCTGGACGACTCTTGGCATCCGCAGCGAGCCGCTCTGTGGGCCGAGGAAGTCCATCTGCACATGATCAGGCCGTGACCGGTGGAGCCGGAGGGCGAGGCGGGAAATTCGCCCGCGCGGCCCATGCGTAGATCAGACAGACCGCCGTCACCGACCAGGCCAGTCCCACCTGCCATGTGACGACCGTCGTGGATGGTGGACACATCCACATCAGGCCCGGGAGCACCCACACAGCGCTGAGGCGGGGCCGCATGATCGCCAGGGGCACCAGCAGCAGCACAAAGTAATGGCTCCAGACAAGCGGTGAAGCGAAGAGCATCAGCAGCACCGCCAGAACCATGGCGGCTTCATCCCGCTGCCGACGCAGCCCCTGGTGCACCAGCAGCTCGGCGATCAGTGCCGATCCCGTGAGCAGGATGAGCCCGGCACCGGCGAGCCCGAGCCCGAGGTGATGCGCGAGCGCCAACGCGCTGTAGCCACCACGCCAGAGCGAGTGTGTCACCTCACCGGAGAGTCGCAGGTAGGTGCGGATCGCGCCAAAGCCGAGCACAGCCCAGGCAAGCAGGTTGACGACAACCCCCCAGCCGACGGCCAACGCGGCAGCGCGGAAGCGACGCGTCGCGATCAGGAACAGCCACAGCGGCCAGACGA
Source organism: Actinomycetes bacterium (assembly GCA_021820105.1). Classification (GTDB taxonomy): domain Bacteria; phylum Actinomycetota; class Thermoleophilia; order Solirubrobacterales; family Solirubrobacteraceae; genus Palsa-465. The sequence continues at coordinate 2,270 of JAKAED010000050.1, forward strand.
ACGGTTTGAAGCTGATCGCGACTGCAACGATCAGAGCGGCGACGGCCGGCCGATCCCGGTAACGCCACGCAAGCGCAACCAGCAGTGTGACCGGCACCGAGACGTTCCCGCCCTGCCAGCCGATCACAACCGGCAGCCACACCAGCGCGGCGCCATACAGTCGCCAGTCGCGGACCTTCATCGCCCATAGGGATGCGGGCACCATCAGAAAGCAGAGCAGCATGTAAAGCTCGCCCGCGGGCGTCGAACCCAGCAGTCCGAACGGCGCAAACAGCAGCGCGGCGAGCGCGGGGTACACAAACGCGCGGCCATGCACAACCGCCACGTGAGACGCGCCGTAGGGGCTCCCGCCGCTTAGGAAACGCACTGCGGCGGGGTAATACGACCAATGGAAGTCGTACGGGATCCAATGCCGGAACAGCGTCGCGTAGACGATGATCGTCGTGATCATGGCCGGTGTCCCGATGAAGCAGAGCTGGTCCGCGGCTCGCTTGAGCGCAGTCGCACGCTCGAGCCGTGGATCCCCGCGCCGCAAGGTGATCGTCGCGCTCATCTCAGCCAAGCCCCACGACTCCTCGCGATGCGGGCGGACTCCTGCGCTCACGCAGCAGCGCCAGCAGGCAACCGGCGGTGAGTGTCCATGCAAGCGCGGCTTCCCAGCCGGTGACGGCGTAGGACGGCGGCATCGGCCACATCAGGACCGGAACCGCCCACAGCCAGCCCAGACGCGGCCTGTACAGCGCGATCGGCAGCAGCAACAACGCAAAGTAGTGGCTCCAGACGAGCGGGGAGGCGACGAGCATGAGCAGGACGGTCAACGCAAGCGCGGCGCGATCATCACGGTGCGCCAGACCGACGAAGACCACGGCACCGGCGGACAGGGCGGCGACACAGAACAGCATCAGCTCGCCGCTCCCGCGGCCCAGTCCCAGGTGGTGGGCCACCGCGAGCATGCTGTAGCCGCCGCGCCAGAGCGCGTCGGTCACCTGACTGGAGAGGTGCAGATAGACACTGAGCTGGGCAGGGCCCACCACCAACCACGCAAGCAGGTTCAGCGCGACACCGCCAGCCAATGACCACGCGGCGGCCCGGAGCCGGCGTGTGGCAAGCAGCCAGAGACCAAGCGGCCACACGAACGGTTTCAGGCTGACCGCAAGGGCGACCAGCAGCCCAGCCACCACCGGGCGGTCTCGATGTCGCCAGAGCAGCGCAGCGAGCAACAGCAGCGGCAGCGTCAGGTTCGAGCTCTGCCAACCGCCGTAGATGGGCAGCCAGTAGAACACGACCCCGTACACACGCCAGTCCCGCACCCGCAACGTATGCAGCGTCGCCGGAACACAGGCGATGCAGATCAGCATGTACACGATCTGGGCGATTCCACGGCTCAGCAGCGCAAAGGGCGCGAAACCGAGCACTGACAGAGCTGGATAGACAAACGCCGTTCCGCCCGTGATCGCGTGGTGCGTGGCGGCGTATGGGCTGGCGCCCGCCAGGAACCTGACAGCAGCCGGGTAGTAGGCGGAGTGGAAGTCGACCGCAACCGCGTGGATCTTGAATTGAAAGGCCAGCAGCGCCAGCGAGGCAACGACCGGCCCGAACCCGAACACGGCGTGCTCTGTGGCACGGAGCAGGCTCTCCCGGCGCGTCAGCAGCACCGGAGGCCCACCGGCGGCTCGGATGGCACTCCCAGAACTCATGCCTAACGACCTTGCCTCGTGGGCGCCAGACGGGTCATGGGGCAACCCGCGTCCTAGCCGCGATGATGATCTTCTTGTCCCGCGCGATCACGTGGAACTCGGGTCGATTCAGCAACTCCCGATCCAACTTCCGGTTGGTCGGATAGAGCAGCCAGATCGGGTAGTCGGCCAGGAGCCCGTGGCGTCCGCTGGCTGACGCGGCAGCCGGGTCAGAGATGGCGCTCAACTGCGTGCGACTGAGCAGCTCAAGGCTGGTGTCGTATGCGACCCGCCCGGAGAACAGGCCAGGGTTCTCCCAGATCAGCCAATCGGCGTAGCGAACATCGGCAAAGATCGTTGCCCTCGGATGGCTCAGCACCAGCGTCTCAAGTTGCGGCACGACCCGGTTCGGGTACGTGCTCGTGAACCATGAGGCCGGGCGTGTAACAATCACCATCGCAGTGGTCACGGTGAGCAGAACCACCGTGAGCGCCAACACGAGATTCAGCCGTGACCTCCGCAGCGGTGCGGCTGCACCTGCCTGCATGCGTGTGATCGCGGTTGGGAGCAGCATCATCAACGCCAGGCCGAGCCAGGTGACGTTGCGCACCGCCATGATCGCACCAACCGCAAGCACCGCAAGCACCAGCGCGTCATACAGCGGCACGGACCTGGCCTGCCCGGTCCTAGCTCGCCACCAGGCCCGCAGCTGCGTGAGAGCTGTGAGCGTGAGCACCACCAGCAGCGGGATCGCCAGAATCGGGGCGGAGGTGATGGGCTTCCACTCCGTGACCGCGCGGCTGAACTGAGGGTTCAGCAGGGTGACTCGGTAGTAGTGCACCATTGACAGGCCGTAGGGGGTCACGAGCAGCGTGAGCGGCGGGATCACCACGAAAGCCCACGTGCGCAGGTTCGTCAGCGCCGAGAGATCCCTGTTGCGGATGCCGGCGCTCAGGAGCGTCAATCCATAGAGCGTCACGAGTCCCGCTCCGAGTGTTGCCGAGCCGTGCAGATTCCCCCACAGGATCAGGATCGGAAAGACCCAGTAGACACGCCGGCCGGGTCGCTCACGGCGGGCCTCGGCTGCAAGCAGCCACAGCGTCGTGACGAACAATGGATAGGCGAAACCCTGCGTCCTGATCGAGACCGCAGTGACGAGGTAAAAGAAGGCTGCCGGGACCAGAGCCTTGAGGACGTTCAGGTCCTCACCGCCCAGTGCTCGCGCTGCCGCGACTCCACCGGCAAAAGCAGCGCCGGTCAAAAGCACGTAGAAGACGGTCAGCAGTTGCAGGCCGCCCAGCCGCTCAAGCTCGTACATCAAAAGATGCGCGAGCCATTGCTGGTCGACCCAGCGCACCCCGTAGGCCATGTGCGTGAAATAGTCGTAGTGCGGAATTCCGTGCGCCGCGATCTGGCGGCCGGCCACCAGCGCGAGCCATCCGTCCTGACTGAAGTGCTGTGGAATGCCGAGCAGGCTCAGCAACACCACCGCGCAGGTGGCCACAACGAACATGGCGCGAGCCTCAAGCCAGGCGAGTGACCGCTGGGGGCTCAGCAACCGCCTGGCGCCGGGCAACAGCTGCGACTTAGCTCCAACTGCGCGCATGTCTGCGACGACTTCAGTCCCCATGAGGGTGGTGTCGTCATTCCAGGCCCGAAAGTTGAGCGGCAGGGCCCCCGATTGCAGGAGCCACTGAGCTTGCCGCGACGCGCGTAGCGGCCCCAATCTCATATAGCCGTCCACATTCTTTCGTTTCAGCGCTCAAGCTCAGTGCAATTTGCACCGATGACTTCCACACGACGCCGGGAAGCAACGTCGGATCTCTCACACAAAGCTTCCGAGAGGGGCGGTCTCCGCCCGTCTAGGTATAAACGTTCACACCGAACTCAGGGAGGGAGGTGACAACTACATGCTGAAGCTCTTCATCAACATGAAGCTCGCGATCGCTCGTCTGCTGGAGGAGGATGAGGGTCAGGGTCTGACTGAGTACGCCCTGATTCTCGCCCTGATCGCCATCGTTGCGATTGCCGCTCTGACCCTGCTCGGCGGCAAGGTGACCAACGCACTGTCGACGGTCGGCAACAGCCTCACCACCTGAGTTCTGGTTGTCAGACTCAAATGTGTGACCAACGGGTCGGTTCCGAAAGGGGCCGGCCCGCACGCATTTAACATGGTGTGCGCCTATACCGACTGCCTGAGTATGCAACACGACCTTGGTGTAGCCGGCCCCTATACCACGTGTCAGTGTCAGCTGCACAGCCAACACTGGCACTGTCGCTGGCCTGCTCCACTTGCCTCCGGTACTCTCTCACCTCAGCAGCGGCGTGGCCAGGCGACGCTGCTTGGCTGCACCCCTACCACGAGACCCGCGCAGAGCCACAGGCGCCTGACACCGCGCCACTGCGGGGTGGCAGGCTGGCGCGCCAGATTTCGTACCGTACCTGGCGAGAGTGTCCTGACGTTGATCGCGGCAGCCAAGGGCCCTTGAAACCAAGGTCAGGTCGGCCAAAGGCCCGTGTAACCAAGGGCAGGGCGGCCAGGTGACCGCCCCAGCGAGCTACAGGCCGCCCTTGAGGTTCTGGACCAGGTTGATCACAGCCGGCGTCATCATGATGATGAAGATCGCCGGGAAGATCAGAAAGACCAGCGGGAACAACATCAGGACCGGTGTCTTCTGGGCCTGCTCCTCAGCCGCCGAGCGGCGCCTGGCACGCATCTCCTGCGCGAGGTTGCGCATGATCTGGCCCATTGAGATACCCATGCGCTCACCCTGGGACATCGCCCGCACGAACGACCGCATGGCGGGTGTGTCGGCCCTGTCGGCCATGTGCGTCAGCGCCTCGTCGATCGCAAGGCCCATCGTCTGCTCCTGCAGCGTCAGGCGGAGCTCATCACTGAGCGGCGGCTTGAACTGAGTTGAGGCCATCCGCAACGCCTGCGGGAAGGAGAGGCCGGCCTCGATCATCACGCAGAGCAGGTCAATCAGGTCGGGCAGGCTGCGATCGATCGTCTCAATGCGCCTGCGGGCCCTCCGCTGAACGTACGTGGCCGGCAGAACCCACCCTGCGAACAAGGCAATGGCGATCATCAGCACATCAAGGATGTTGTGCACGCCCACGAGCAGGTACACGAGCGTCGGGAGCACGAGGATCACCAGCACGCGATACCCGAGCACCGTCCGCGGCGAGACCGAGTACATGCCGGCCGCCATCAGCTGCTCGCGGATGGCCTCCTCACTCATGGCCGTGAAGCGGCCCGAGAACAGGCCGCCGATCCGGGTGGCCAGGGTTGACACCAGGCCGCGTCGCGGCTCAGCCTCCAGGTAGGCACTCACGTCCGTGTTCAGGTGGCGGGTACCGGCGTTCAGCGACGTTTCAATGACCGCCTGCACACGCTGCACGGCTGATCCCCGGCGGCTGCGCAGCGACGCGACCACGGCCGTCACTGAGAGGCCCGCGAAGATCGCTCCAAGCGCCAGATAGATATAGATCATCACGCTCACACCTTGATCTCAATGATCCTGCGGATCACCAGGCCCCCGGTGAGCACAAGACCGACCCCGACCCCAAGCGCAATGAGACCAGCGGTCGAGTGAAACAGCGGATGCACGTAGCTCGGATTGACCAGCGAGATCATCATCAGCAGACCCACCGGGAGGAGCGAGAGCACGCCACCCGACAGCCTTCCCTGCGCGGTCAGGCCGCGCACCATGCGGCGGATCTCGATCCGGTCCCGCACCGTCGCTGCGACCAGATCAATCACCTCGGCGGTGTTGCCGCCGGTCTCGCGCTGAAGCGCGGCGACAATCGCGACGTGGTGAAAGTCCTCACTCTGCATGCGCTCCGTAACCTGGTTGAGCGCCTCCGCGAAGGGCACCCCGATCTGCTCGTCAAGCACGGCTCGCCGCAGCTCTCGCTTCGAAGGCTCGGGGGCGTCATCGATGACGGCCTTCAGGGCACCCACGAAGGTCTGCCCTGAGCGCATCGCCGATGCCACCACCTGCAGGTTGTCCGGCAGCTGGTCCGCAAAGAGCCGGCGCTGGCGGCCGGCGAGCATCTTGATCACCATCTGCGCGCCGAACGGGACAAACAGGGCCAGCACTGCTCCCACCGGACTACCGGTGCTCTGATAGAGCAGCCATCCGATCAGCAGCGTGACGATGAAGACGAGCAACCCGAGCTGCTCAAGGGGCAGCTCGATGTCGGCCACCTCCATCTCCACCCGCAGTCGCGTCAGATAGGGAGAGCGGACGATCTTGCGAGTCTTTCTGTCTCCGAGCGCGCGCTCGATCAGTGACTTGCCCTCATTGGGATCCTCCCGACGCAACGTCACGTACCGGCTGACCCGGTCAGCGACGGTCTCACGTCGTCCGAGCAACACGTAGACGGCAAGGCCGAGCAGCAGGCCGGCTCCGAGGCTGACGGCGATTGCGGCGGTGGATGCGCTGATGCTCATCGACCGATCCGCCTCTCGACACGACCGGGACGGATCCCAAAGTCCACAGATGTCACACGATCAGGCCGCGGCTGCACCGGCGCGTTCTGGTCGCCACCGAAGCTGTGCGCCTCCATATAGGCGGGCAGGCGCACACCGTTGCGCTCGAACTTGTTGCAGGTCGGGCGCAGGCCGGTGTACACCAGCTGACCCTTGCCGTCGCCGCTCTCCCGGTCAACCCGGTACTCAAAGATGTCCTGGAGGGTGACGGTCTCCCCCTCCATCCGCTGGACCTCGGTGATGTTGGTGATGCGGCGGGCGCCGTCACCAAAGCGCTCGATCTGCACGATCAGGTCCAGCGCCCTTGAGAGCTGCTGCCGGACGGCGTGCATGGGGAAGTCGATCCCGGCCATCAGCACCATGCTCTCGACTCTGGACACGGCGTCGCGCGGGGTGTTGGCGTGGCAGGTGCTCAGGGAGCCGTCATGGCCTGTGTTCATGGCCTGGAGCATGTCCAGCGCCTCAGCGCCGCGCACCTCGCCGACGATGATGCGGTCGGGGCGCATGCGCAGCGAGTTACGGACCAGCTCACGGATCGGGATCTCTCCCTGGCCCTCCACGTTCTTGGGCCGAGCCTCGAGACGGAGCACGTGCGCCTGGTTCAGCCGCAGCTCGGCGGCGTCCTCGATCGTGACGATCCGTTCGCGATCCGGGATCGCGGACGAGAGCGCGTTCAGCAGCGTCGTCTTGCCGGAGCCGGTGCCGCCGGCGATCAGGATGTTCAGCTCAGCCTTGATCGCCGCTTCCAGGTACTCCTTGGCCGCCGGCGTCAGCGAATTGATTCCCACAAGGTCCCCTAGATCCCAGCGTTTCTTGGAGAACTTGCGGATCGTGAGCAGCGGCCCGGTGAGCGACAGCGGCGGCAGCACGGCGTTCACACGGCTGCCATCCGGCAGCCGCGCGTCGACCATCGGCGAGGACTCATCAACGCGCCGGCCTACCTGCGCAACGATCTTGTTGATGATCCGCCGCAGGTGATGCTCGTCGGTGAAGCGCACGCCTGTCTTCTCGAGTCTCCCGGAGCGCTCGATCCAGACGTCGGAGGGTCCGTTGACCATGACCTCGGTGACCGTGTCGTCCTGCAGCAGCGGCTCGATGGGACCGTGGCCGAGCGTGTCGTTGGCGATCTCCTGAGTCAGCCGCTCACGGTCTGCGGTCGCCAGACCGCGCTCCTGAGAAAGCCGCTGGCGGACGTCGGCGACGACCACGTCACGCAGCGCGCCCTGGGACAGCGACTCGTTGTACAGACGTGGCCCGAGCTCGGAGATGACGGCCGTGTGAATTCGGTCCTTCAGCTCGACAAACGATGTGTCGGGCTGGGTGGTCTGTTCGGTGGGTACGGTGGGCTGGTGGCCCCCAGCGAGCCGTTCGCGCAGTTCCACGGTCTACTCCTAGTGTCCGCGGGCCAGTTCGCGCGCCGGCGCCACACGCTTGCGCCGGAACAAGCCCCGTCGGCGCTTGCTCTTTGTGGTGGCGGGCGCCTGGGCGGACTCCGGATCGTGCAGGAACATCTCAGCGAGCGAGGTGATTGCCTGCGCTGCCTGCGAGCGACTGCCGGATAGCGTGATCGGCACACCATCGTTGATGGAGACCGGGATCTCACGGTCGCTCGGCACCAGCACGTCTGGTCGCCTGCCGAGGATCTCCACGGCGTCTGCGTCGGAGATGCCGACGTTGGTCCCGGCACGGTTGAGGACCACGCGGACCTGCTCGGGCGAGTGGCCCATCAACTCCAGGGTGTCCAGCCCCAGGCGGGTGTTCTTGAGCGAGAGCGCATCGAACATCGCGACCATGCAGATCCAGTTGGCTACGTCCACGGTCGCAATCACCTCGGAGGTGAACGCGGGCGGTGTGTCCACGACGATGAAGTCGTAGTCCTCGCGCAGCAGTGCGTAGACGGTGGTGAGCAGTTGCGCTGTAACCGAGACCGCCTGATCGGGTCTGGCGGGGGCCGCCAACACTCGCAGTCCACTCGGGTGCCTGAGCAGGAAGTCATCGAGCTTGTCACGGTCGAGGCTGCCACCGGAGACGGCCAGGTCAAAGAGCGTCACCTCGGGCGCCAGGCCCAGGGCCAGCGCAACATCGCCGAACTGAAGGTCCAGATCGATCAGCACGGTGCGCTTGCCGCGCGTTGCCAGCGCGGCGCCAAGGTTCGTGGACGAGACCGTCTTGCCGACGCCGCCCTTGGAGCCGAGCACGCAGATCAGGTTGCCCCCTTCCGGCCCACGCTCAGCCGCGCTGCGATTGCGGGTGACCCCCTTACGGATCGCGAACTCCACATCACGAGCAAGCTGTTCAGGGATGTAGGGCCCCGGATGCAACACCAGGAAGTCATCAGCGCCGGCCGCGAAGGCCGCCTGCACGAACTCCTGATCGCTGCCGTGGGAGAGCACCATCACAGGGGTCCGCCCGCGCACCGTGTGCCAGAGTTCGACCAGATCCAGGGCCGCTCCCGAACCCTCGCGGCAGGCCACGAGCAACAGGTCGGCGTCCAGTCGCAGGAGCGCCTCGGCGTTCAGCTCAAAACCGCTGAACTCCTCCACCACGTCGATTGCAGAATCCTCCGGGATGTGCTCGCGGATGAGTCGGATCGGCGCGGTCTCATCGTGCGCCACCGCAACGGTGATTCGGCGTGCCATGACTTACCTCCCCACCGATCCAACTCGGATGGAATTCTTGGCGTTGATGGATGGCCGCAGTGACAGCCACAGGCTCGAGGTTCCGGTCGCGGCGGTGATCAGCAGCGCCTGCCTGTCAGTGAGCCGCAGGATCACCAGGCCACCTGAGTTGTCCAGGATGGTCACGTTCTGAGCGAGCAACGTGGTGGAGCCCCCGGCCTGGCCCATGATGTCCACCGTGTTGCCGGGCTGGAGATACGTGGTGAGACCGTGCTCTGCATCCATCGAGAAGGCGACCGCCCGCTGATTGCCGGCCAGCACCGTCGAGAAGGAGGCAGTTGGGCGCGTGAACTCGGACGCCTTGATCTGCTCCCCGGCCGCGATCGGCGCGCTTGCCACCTCGCTGGTGATCTCGGATGGGTCGGTGATCGCACCGACCTGGGCCTGACCCACCGGAACCTGCACCGGCTTGAGCAGCCCGTAGGCCGCGATCGCGCTCTGCGGTGTCCCCTGTGGGATGTAACGCTTGGCGACCCAGACGGTTGTCTCCTGCGGCGCGGCCGGAGCCGCCGCCTTCTTGAAGTGTGTGACAAACAGGTAGATCAGGCCCGCGGCCAGCAGAGCTGAGATCAGCGCGACCAGCAAGGAGGTCCGGCGGCTTGCCGCTCCCTGCTTGCGGCCGGCAGATCCGGCCTTACCAAAGTGACGATGGGCTTCCATTTTCACGCGCTCCGTTGAATTTCGTTTCTGCTATCGGCTCGGCAGGAGAAGAACTTGATCGGCGACGTTGAAGTTTCTGTCTCAGCGGTCCGGGGGGGCGCTTTCGACCTATGCGGTGCAGGTCGGGCTGAGGAAGGGATTGGTGCCGGTGAGGGTGCCCTCCACGCGCATGGTCGCGTTGGCACCGATCACCGAGGTGAGGTTCGACACCTGACCGGTGATCAGCTTCAACCAGCTGAAGCTGGACGTGACCTCAACCTTGACCGGGTCGCCCGTGGTGTAGGTGTTGGTGGGCGAAGAGCTGGCCGTGTCAGCAACACAGACGTTGCTCAAGGTCGGCCCGCCGATGCTGGTCGACTCGCATTTGGCCCAGTCCCCTAGGCTCGTCTCGGTAGTGGTTCCGCAGAGCGCCGTGGTTGTGGTCCCCACGACGGCAGCCTCGCGCACGGCGATGTTGGCGATGTTGGTGTCTGAGTTCTGCTGGTTGAGCGCCAGGCCAAAGTCAATGATCCCGAACAGGAACAGCAACACCACCGGGATCACAAAGGCCAGCTCAACCAGCGCCTGCCCATCCTCACGCCTGAATCTGTTGAATTGCGCGCGCACTGTCCGACATGTATCGGCGCGAGCGTGCGTATTGCTTTAGGCCGGGATCCTGACGCCCGCCCAGCCGTCCGGTTCCGCCGCGCACCGGCAGCGCCGCCAGGGAGTTCGGTCAGTCGCGCATGGCCGGAAACAGCACGACCTCACGGATCGTGCGCTGCCCGGTGAGGATCATCGCCATACGATCGATACCGAAGCCGATGCCGCCGGTCGGCGGCAGCCCGTACTCAAGCGCACGCACGTAGCCCTCGTCATACGGCTGCGCCTCCTCGTCGCCGCTGGCGGCAAGCACGCGCTGCTCCTCGAACCGCTCACGCTGATCGTCCGGATCGTTGAGCTCGCTGAAGGCGTTGGCGACCTCGATCCCATGGATGAAGGCCTCAAAGCGCTCCACCATCCCCGGCTCGCTGCGATGGCGCTTTGCAAGCGGTGAGATCTCAACCGGATAGTCAAAGAGCATCGTCGGCTCGATCAGAGTCGGTTCAACGTGCTTGGAGACGAGCTCATCAACCAGTTGCGGCCAGGTGTCGGTCTCGGGCACCGGTAGACCTGCGGCCGCCATCGCTGACGCCAGCGACTCCCGGTCACGATGCGCCTGGATGTCGATGCCGGTGCGCCGCTCGATCGACCCAGCAAGTGTCTCTCGATGCCAGGGGCGCTGGAAATCCAGCTCCCCGGAGTAGCCGATCTCAGCCGTCACGTACGCCATCAGTTCCTCGAAGCGCCGTGCAACATCCATGTAGTCGGCATAGGCCTCGTAGTACTCGATCATCGTGAACTCGGGGTTGTGCTTGGGCGACAGACCCTCGTTGCGGAAGTTCTTGCCGATCTCATAGACGCGCTCCAGACCACCGACGATCAACCGCTTCAGATAGAGCTCACTGGCGATCCGCAGGTACAGGTCGCGGTCAAGCGCGTTGTGGTGAGTTGTGAACGGCCGGGCCGCCGCGCCGCCGTAGAGCGGCTGCAGGATCGGTGTCTCGACCTCAATGAAGCCCTGACCGTCGAGATAGCGCCTGATGGCGGAGACCATCCGCGCCCGCGTCATGAAGACCGCACGCGTGTCGTCATTCGACATCAGGTCCGCCTCCCGGTGGCGGAAGCGGGTCTCAACGTCGGTCAGCCCGTGGTGCTTGTCCGGAGGTGGTCGCAGCGACTTGGCAAGCAGTTGAAAGTCCGTCAGGCGCAGCGACAACTCCCCGCGGCGTGAGTTGAAGGCGGTGCCATCGACGCCGATCAGGTCGCCCAGGTCCAAATCGAGCAGGAGCTGCATGCGTTCCGGCCCCAGCTCGTCAACGCGAGCCTGCAGCTGCACCCTGCCAGAGCGGTCCACGAGATCAAGGAAGGCCATCTTCCCCTGGCCACGCCTGGCGGCGAGCCGGCCGGCGACACGATGCCCGGAGGTGGTCTCCTCGCCAACCTCAAGCGCGGCGTGGGCTGCTCTCACGGAGGCGATCGGTTCAGCACCGGCGAAGCTGTACGGGAACGGCTCGACGCCCGCCGCCCGCAACTGCTCCAGCTTGCGGCGGCGCGCCGCAAAGACGTCGGGCTGCTCCTCGCCCGAGGGCTGCTCCCCTGGCTCTGTCACTGACAGCCGATCAGTCGACGCCGCTCTCAGGCGACTTCGATCTTTGCGATCTTCAGCTGCCGCTCGCCACGTGGCGTCGCGACCGACACGGTGTCGCCCTGCTTGCGGCCGATCAGCGCCTTCCCCACCGGCGACTCGTTGCTGAGCTTCATCTCGGCGGGCTTGGCCTCGGCAGAACCAACGATCGTGTACCTGTGCTCGGCCCCATCACCGTCAACCACGTGCACGATCGTCCCGACCCTGACGACATCGTTGTCAAGCTCGGAGGCGTCGATCACGGTCGCGGAGCGGAGCTTCTCCTCGAGCTGCGCGATGCGCGCCTCGATCATTGCCTGCTCGTTCTTGGCGTCGTCGTACTCGGCGTTCTCCGAGATATCGCCGAACTCCCGCGCCTCCTTGATCCGTGCTGCGACCTCGCGGCGTCGCACGGTGGACATATGTTCGAGCTCAGCCTTGAGGCTCGCGAGACCTTCAGGGGTGAGAATGACGTCCTTGGGCATGTAGTAGCTATGAATCCGTATAGAGAAGAAAAAAGACCCGCAACCGCGGGATCAGACGGCCCGATGGACCGTGTGGGCGGGAGAGTATAGAGCTCCGGCTAGAGGTTCCCGTGAGGCTTCTTTATCAAACCGCTCAGGCGGCCGTCGCGAGGCCCTCACCGAGGCCTGCTGCGGCGAACAGCTCACGCGCCTGCTCCAGAGTGTCGGTCTGCTGCAGGGCCGCCTGCAGGACCGCCTGCTGCCCGCGGGTACCGCCGAGCCGCTCGATGTACCAGGGGTAGAACTTGCGCAGGTAGCGGTTGGCTCGCTCAGCGCCCAGATGATCGGCCGCGCTGTCCAGCACCCAGTTGAACTCCGCAACGACCTCCTCGCGGGTGGGGTCGCCGTCACGCAGTCCCACAAGCTGCTGGAACAGCCAGGGATTGCCCAACGACCCGCGAGCCAGCAGGATCGCGTCGGCCCCCGTCTGTTCAAAGGCCTCACGCGCGCGCTCCGCCGTATGCAGACCGCCTGAGAGCAGGACCGGCACCGGCAGCTCCCGCACGAGCTCGGCCGCCAGCGCGTAATCCGGCTTGCCGGCATGGCGCTGCGAGGCGTGACGCGGATGGATCGAGAGCCCCACGACGCCCCCGCGCTCAGCCAGCTCGCGGGCAACGGCAACGCCCTTGCCATCACCGGGGCGCAGACCCGTCCGCAGCTTCACGGTGACCGGCAGTCCGCTCCCGCGCGCGGCGGCGCGCGCCACCGCGACCGCCCGATCCGGATCCTCGAGCAACGCCGCCCCCGCACCGGTCTTACAGACCTTTGGCACCGGGCAGCCCATGTTGATGTCGATCAGGTCAGCGCCCGCGGTAGCGACCCGCTCGGCGGCCGCGGCCATGATCTCGGGATCCGCCCCAAAGAGCTGCACGGACACCGGGTGCTCGTCTGGATGAATCCGCAGCATCTCGGTGCACGTGCGGTCGTTCCCGAAGTAGATGGCGTGGCTTGAAACCATCTCTGAGACCGCGAGTCCGGCTCCATGCCGCCTGGCCTGCAGTCGCACGAACCAGTTGCCGATGCCCGCCAGGGGCGCCAGCACGACCCGGTTGGGGATCGTGAGCGGTCCGAGCGTCCAGGGCTCTGTGAGGGATCGTCCCTGGCCGGGACGCACCGTGTTCTGGCTGGCACTCGCGCTCACCGTGTTCATGGTAGGAATCAGGCATGGACTTGAACGCAGTGATCCAACCTTGGCTCGAGGCGATCAGGGCTCAGATCCCTGACCTCCAACTGTTCGACGCGCACACCCACATCGGACAGAACGACCCCGACGGGATGCACCAGAGCGCGGAGGAGCTGCTCACCGGTCTGCGGGCGGCCGGGGCCACCGGCTGCTTCGTCTTTCCGATGCACGAACCCGACGGTTACTCGCCCGCCAACGATTTTGTGATCAACGTGGCCGCCCAGTCCGGAGGGATGCTGGTTCCCTTCTGTCGCGTGAAGCCCGGCGCGGGGGCGCTGGCTGAGGCAGAGCGCGCGCTCGCCCGTGGCGCCCGTGGCATCAAGCTGCATCCGCGGGCCGAGCAGTTCACACTCGACCACCCGGATGTGCCCGATCTGTTTGCCCTGGCGCATGAGCGCACGCTGCCGATTCTGATCCACGCGGGCCGTGGGATCCCGGCGCTGGGTGAGCACGTGGTGCGCTACGCGGAGCGCTACCCCAATGCACGTCCGATCCTCGCGCATGCAGCCGTCTCGGATCTGGCCTGGATCTGGCGGGCGTGCGCAGACCTCCCGAACATCCTGTTTGATTCAGCCTGGTGGATCACGCAGGATCTGCTGACGCTGTTCACGCTGGTGCCACCCGGACAGATCCTGTTCGCCTCGGACGCGCCGTACGGACTGACCGGTGCGTCTGCGGCGGCGCAGCTGCGGCTCGCGCTGCAAGCAGGACTCACACCGGAGCAGGTGGCCCTGATCGCCGCGGGACAGTCACTGCAGGTTGCGAACGGCGCTCCGCTGGCCGTCGCAGGACCGGCCGTTGGTGAACGCGACCGCGCCGGCCGTGTGCTGCTGGAGCGGGTCGCCAACTTCCTGCAGGTCGGCGCACTGCTGGAATTTCGCACGGGGGACGGCTCGGAGATGGTCGCGCTTGGATCGCTGGCCTGCGACGTGCCTCCGGAGCTGGACGACGCCCCTGTATTCGCAGCGATCAAGCGGCTGCTCGATACCTATCAGGTGGCTCGCGCGGCCGAACCTGAGAACCACGACAGCCGGGCGCTGTTGCTGCTGGCCGCGGCGGTGGCGATGAGCCCGGACGTTCCGCTACCGGCCACCGACGGCGTTGCGTTCGTGGATCAGGCGTAGACCAGTAAGCGTCAGCAGCTCGTCGACCTCATCGATCGTCTCCCTGATGAACGGGTACATGACGGTTGAGAAGCCGCCGGTGGCGATCACCCTGGTCTGCCCTCCGAGCTCCTCGCGCAGTCTCCGGATGATCCCCTCCACCTGACCGGCAAAGCCAAAGGCGATGCCACTGCGGATCGCCTCGACGGTGGAGCGTCCGATCACCGCGCGCGGCTCGCTGAGCTCGACGTTGGGCAGCTTCGCGGCACGTGCGGAGAGTGCCTCCAGCGAGATCTCCACTCCAGGTGTGATGATCCCGCCGAGGTATTCCCCGTCGGCCGAGACGGCGTCATAGGTGATGGCCGTGCCGAAGTCCACCACGACGCAGGTGGAGCCGACCTTGGCGTAGGCGGCGACCGCGTTGACCAGCCGGTCGGCGCCGACCTCATGGGGGTTCTCCGTTCGGATCGGCATCCCGGTCCGCAGTGCCGGCCCGACCACCAGCGGCTCGGCCCCGAGGTAGCGGGCGCCGAGGGCTCGCCACTGGTCGTAGAGCTGCGGCACTGTCGAGGAGACGATCGCGCCGCCGATGTCGGCAAGGGACATGGAGCGCAGCGCGAGCAGATTTGCGAGCAGCGCCGCGAGCTCATCGGATGTCGAATCGCGGTTGGTGGCAAAGCGCCAATGCTCGTCCACCAGGTCCGACTCGGGCACGAACACACCGAAGTGGGTCTGGGTGTTGCCCACGTCCACCACCAGCAATCTGCGCCCGTCGCTCGGCACCGGCATCGCGGGGACTATACGGTCTGTGCGGTCAACGGCGGACCGGCCAGCCTGACCTCCTGGCCCTTGCCGAGCGCGGCGAGCGAGGCGGACAGCGGTTCTCCACCGGGCAGCACAAGGTCTGGTGCCAGCTCAAGCAGCGGCACGAGCACGAAGCGACGGCTGGTCACCTGCTCGTGCGGGAGGGTCAGACGCTCGGACTCGTAAAGGAGGTCGCCCAGCAGCAGCACATCCACGTCGATCACCCGCGGGCCGTGTCGCGGACCACCCACGGCTCGTCCCACCTCGCGCTCGACCTCCTTGCAGGCATCGAGCAGCTCAGCCGGACCGTGCTCGGTCACGATCTCCACGCAGGCGTTCAGAAACTCAGGCTGATCCAGAACCAGCCCCACCGGCTCGGTCTCATAGGTGGAAGAGCAGCGCAGCACCGACACCCCATGGCGGGCAAGGGCCTCGACGGCGGCCTGCAGGTGCGCACGCCGCTCACCGATGTTCGAACCGAGCCCGAGGTATCCCTGCCGGCGGCTCGCCGCTGCTTCGCCGCCGGACATCAGGCCTCTCGCCAGACCTCTACCGAGACCTCACCTACGTTCAGAGCAATGGGCGGCTCTGGCTTTGCAGCCTTCACCCAAACGGCATGCAGCTCATAGCGCTCCACCAGCCGGTCCGCAACAGCTGTACAGAACCGCTCAAGGGTGCGGTACTCCCTTTGGTGCGCGACCAGATTGACGAGCTCACACACCTGACCGTAGTCGACGGTGTCCTCGACTCGGTCGGTGACGGTCGCGTCGCAGGCGCCCACGTCCAGGCGCAGGTCGACGATCACACGCTGACCGATCTCACGCTCAGCGGCGGTCACGCCAAAGTGCGTATAGAGCGACAGGCCACTGACCTCGATCGTCACCTCGGGCTCGGGATGGCCCTCCTCATCCTCGTCCTCATCAAAATCGTCGTCCTCGAGCTCGTCTGGCTCCTCCGGCTCAAAGTCCTCAGGCTGTTCTTCCTCGGCACTCATCGTGCTGTGGAATTTACTGAGGGAAGGTCGCCGCCGTCACCCTGAGCGCGTCCATCACCGGAGCCACCTCGTGCACCCGGAAGATGGTGGCGCCATGTTGGTAGGCGATCACGTTGCTGGCGACGGTCGCACTCAGGCGCTCCTCGACGCCGCGACCGGTCAGCTCGCCCAGGAATCCCTTGCGGCTCGTGCCGACCAGGATCGGGCGCCCCAGCGCAACGAGCTCCGGCAGCCGGCGCAGCAGCTCCAGGTTCTGGGCGGTGTCCTTGCCGAAGCTCCCGCCGCCAAAGCCCGGGTCCAGGATGATCTTCTCCTCCGCCACCCCGTGCGCGACCGCAAAGGCCATCCGCTCCTCCAGAAAGCTCTTGACGTCGGAGACCACGTCCGTGTAGCGAGCCGGCAGCGGCGGCAGGTTCGGCGGCGTGCGCATGTGCATGAGGCAGAGCTCAGCGCCGCTCGCCGCGGTCAATTCCGCCAGCTCCGGCGCCACCCGCAGCGCCGTCACATCGTTGACCAGCGTCGCTCCCGCCGCGAGCGCGCGCCTGGCGACCTCGCTCTTCATCGTGTCGACGGAGATCCGAGCCCGGACGCCCGCGGCCCGCAGGCCCTCAATCACCGGCACCACGCGCCGTGCCTCCTCCTCCGCCTCCACCGGATCGGCACCGGGGCGGGTCGACTCACCACCAACGTCCAGGATCGTCGCTCCCTCCGCCTCCAGGGCCAGGCCGTGCGCCACGGCCGCCTCCAGCTCGAAGTGGCGGCCCCCGTCACTGAAGGAGTCGGGCGTGACGTTGACGATGCCCATCAGCGCGAAGTGGCGCTCTTCAGGAGTCGCCACCCGGCCGCCGCTCAGGTTAGGATCGCTGTTCATGCCGCCCGCTTCACGGTACACGCACGACGATGTCACCCCACCACCAGGCGCTGGGGTGACCAGGCGCAGGCTACTGGTGGGCGCCGGCGCCGGCGCCGCGACCGTGGTCGCGACCGGCGCCTATCGGGGACTGCCGGCCTGGGCACGAACCTTCGCCCGCACCGCCGGAACGCTGCGAGGCCCCGGTTCAACGCCGTTTCCGCACCTGCCGGTTGGCCATCCGACCCCGGGACTGGAACGCATTGAGCACATCGTGGTGCTGATGATGGAGAACCACTCCTTTGACAACCTGCTCGGGATGGTCCCGCACCAGGTGCGCGGGCGTAAGCGGGTCGACGGCCTCACCGTCGCCGGCGGAAGGGTGCAGAACACCAACCCGACTAGCGTCACGCCCAACGGCGTCCAGGGGCCCAGCGTCGGCGCCACACTGGCGGCGTCTCCCTGCCAGGGCCCAGGAGTCAGCCAGGATTGGAATGCGTCGCATCTGGCCTGGAACGCCGGAGCGAACAACGGCTTCGTGCAGGCGTCCAGCCCGCAGGCGATGTGGTTTTGGGATGAGACGACCCTGCCCACCACCTACTCATTGGCGCGCCACTACCCGCTGGGCGAGCGCTACTTCAGCTCCGTGCTCGCCCAGACCTATCCGAACCGCCGCTTCCTCTTCTGCGGCACCGCCTCTGGCCTGACCGCGACCAACAGCTACACGTTCGCGGTGTCGGCCGCGAACGGAACCATCTTCAACCAGCTGCTGGAGCACGGGATCAGCTGGCGCAATTACGTCGAGCCGACCAGCGGCGCGCTGACCGGGTCGCCGCTGATCGTCCCTGAGTTCTCGCGCTCCACCGCGTGCACCAGCCGAATGGTCCCGATGAGCCAGTTCTTCAGCGACGCCGCCGCGGGAAAGCTGCCCGCCTTCTCCTTCCTGGACCCGAACTATCAGGTCAGCTCACAGGAGAACCCCCAGGACATCCAGGCGGGCGAGCGGCTGATCGCCCAGGTCGTGCGGGCGGTCACACACTCGCCCCGGTGGCACCGCACGGCGCTGTTCCTGACCTGGGATGAGGGTGGCGGCTACTACGACCATGTGCCGCCGCCGCGCGCGCTCGCGCCCGACAGCATTCAGCCGCTGACCGATCCGCAGGCGCTCACGCACCCTGATCAGCCTCTGGCACCCGGTGGCTATGACCGCTACGGCTTCAGGGTGCCGCTGATCGTGGTCTCCCCCTGGGCCCGGGCCAACTACGTTTCCCGCGTTGTTCAGGACCACACCTCGATCCTGGCGTTCATCGAGCGCAAGTGGAACCTTCCGGCGCTCAGCTTCCGCGACGCGAACGCCCACCCGATGACGGACTACTTTGATTTCCGCAAGCCCGCATTTGCGCATCCGCCCAGGCTCTCAGCGCCGCCGCAGATGCAGGCGGGACTGGAACTCTGCAAGCAGGCGGGTCTGCAGCCTCCGGCGGGCACGCCGGGTCTCGCCGGCGTGTTTGGGTAGCCCGATCAGCTCCGGGGGGCCGTTCTGAGCCGGCGTCGAGGCCTTGTCACTCCGGCCATTGGCCGGTGCGACGGAAGTGCTCCCGCGCCTCCTCCTCCTTGGCACGGTCCCCCGCCTCATCAGCGTTCAGCCGCAGCATCCAACTCAGCAGCACGATCATCAGCGCCACGACGATCGCGCCGACCCCGATCGCCGACAGCATCGAATCGCGGTTGGTGAAGGTGGCGGTGGTGAAGACGTTGCCGCCGGTGGGGTTGTCCTGGACGTTGCTCAGGCGCCCACCGGAGAGCACCAGCATCACGATCCCGAAGATCACAAAGGCGAGCGGCAGGCCCCAGCGGAACAGGCGCGCGAGGATCCGGCCACCCGAACCCTCGCGGCTGCGCGTATCTTGAAGCACCGCCCTACGACTGTCAGTCAGCGGCGCCGCCCGCGTAGCCCGGGCGCGGGAAGAGCTTGGGGCTCTCACCGCTGCGCTCCGGCGCGGCGGGGGGCATCGGCAGCTGCGGTGGCGGCGGCGCCTCGGAGCCGAACACCTGCTCCTCGCTGTCGCCGTTGAGCAGTGCGACGAACTGGTCACGCTCGATCGTCTCGCGCTTGAGCAGGATCTCAGAGATCCGGTTCAGCGACTCGCGATGCTCGGTGAGGATGTCGCGGGCGACCGTGTGTGCGGACTCGACGATGCGACGGATCTCCAGGTCGATCTCACGTGCGATCTCATCGGAGTAGTCCGGCTCGGCACTGAACTCGCGGCCGAGGAACGGCTGGCCGTGGTCATGGCCGAACACCCGTGGTCCGAGCTTCTCAGACATACCGAAGCGCATCACCATCTGCTTGGCCGTGGCCGTGACCTTCTCCAGGTCGTTGGAGGCGCCGGTGGTGATCTCACCAAAGACCAGCTCCTCAGCGGCGCGGCCACCGAGCGTCATCGCCATCGTGTCAAGCAACTCCGCGCGGGTGGTCAGGAACTTGTCCTCACCCGGCAGGGAGATCGTGTAACCAAGCGCCTGTCCGCGAGAGATGACGGAGATCTTGTGGATCGGATCGCTGTTGGGGAGGAAGTGGCCGACGATGGCGTGACCCATCTCGTGGTAGGCGGTGATCCGCCGCTCCTTCTCACCCATCACGCGAGTCTTCTTCTCCGGACCCGCGATCACCCGCATGATCCCCTCTTCCAGCTCGATCTGGGTGATCTCACGCTTACCGCTGCGCGCGGCCAGCAGAGCTGCCTCGTTGACCAGGTTGGACAGGTCGGCGCCGGTGAAGCCAGGGGTCTGCCCGGCCAGCGCGTCGACGTCGATCTCACGCGCCAGCGGCTTGCCGCGAGTGTGAACCTCAAGGATCTTCTTGCGACCGGTGCGGTCGGGACGGTCGACGACGATCTGGCGGTCAAAACGACCGGGACGCAGCAGCGCCGGGTCAAGGATGTCAGGACGGTTGGTGGCGGCGATGAGGATGATGTTGTCCTTCATCTCGAAGCCGTCCATCTCGACCAGCAGCTGGTTGAGCGTCTGCTCGCGCTCATCGTGACCGCCGCCGAGGCCGGCGCCGCGGTGGCGGCCGACGGCATCGATCTCGTCCATGAAGATGATGCAGGGAGAGTTCTGCTTTGCCTGCTCGAAGAGGTCGCGTACCCGGGAGGCCCCGACACCGACGAACATCTCCACGAAATCGGAACCGGAGATGGAGAAGAACGGCACGCCGGCCTCACCCGCCACAGCACGGGCGAGCAGCGTCTTGCCGGTGCCGGGGGGACCATAGAGCAGCACGCCCTTGGGAATCCGCGCGCCCAGCGCCTGGAACTTCTTGGGGTTCTCCAGGAACTCCTTGATCTCATGGAGCTCCTCAACGGCCTCATCGACGCCGGCGACGTCACGGAAGGTGATCTTCGGCGAGTCGACGGACATGCGCTTGGCGCGCGATTTGCCGAACGACATGACCTTTGAGCCGCCCCCCTGGACCTGGTTCATGATGAACAGCCAGAAGCCGATGAAGATCACGAACGGCAACAGGTAGGTGAGCAGTGAGAGCCAGCCGCTGGTGGCCGTGCTCTGGACGTTCAGTGCCGCGCCACCCTCGTGCTTGGTGACGGCGTTGATGATCGTCGAGACGTAGTTGCTGGGGTACCCGGTGGAGTACTTGGTGTGGTTGGGGTCGTTGAGGACAACGGTCATGCTGTTGTCCTTCTGATCCAACGTAACGCTCTGGACGGCGTTGTTGTTGATGTACTCCATGGTCCGCCCGAAGTTCGGCGGCTGGGTACCGTTCGTGTTGCTGACGAGCTTGGACGCGAAGAACGCGAGCACCACCACGATCAGGATGGGAAACGCTGCGCTCTTGAAGAAACGGCTCATGTCTTCAGTGCCTCACTACTGGATTGCCGCCAACTTAGGCTCCTGCGGCGCTCAGGCGGGAAGGCAAGCGTAGCATCCTGTCATGGCCGCCCAAACCGGTGCATCGCCGCGCCCGGCTGGGGGAAGCTACTCGCCCAGCACCGCCACGTAAGGCAGCGCGCGGTAGCGCTCGGCGTGATCCAGCCCATAGCCGACGACGAAGCGATCCGGGATCTCAAACCCCACATACCGCGGGTCCAGTTCGACCTCCCGGCTGATCGGTTTGCGCAGCAGCGCGCAGACCTCAAGCGAGGCCGGCCGCCGCCCGGCGAGGTTGCGCATCAGGTACTGCAGGGTCAGGCCGGAATCGACAATGTCCTCCACGATCAGGATGTGACGGCCCTCGATCGAGGCATCCAGGTCCTTGAGGATTCGCACCACTCCGGAGGACTTGGTCGATGATCCGTAGGAGGAGATGGCCATGAAGTCGACCTCGCACGGGAGGTCGCGGACGAGATCCGCCGGCGGCCGTACGTCGAGCTCGTCGTGGAGCCGGAGCTGTCGGTGGTGGCGTTCCGCCGGATCGGCTGGGACCGTGCCGACTACGAGCGCTGGTCGGACCGGCTCCTGCGCTCCGGCGTCGCCTTCGTGACGCCGACCCGCCATCGCGGCGAGACGATCACGCGCTTCGCGATCGTCAGCCCGCGCACGACGCTCGCCGACCTCACCGCGATCCTCGCGACGATGGCGTAGAGGCCCGGCGGGACCGCCCCGCCGCGGCATACACTCGCCGCCGATGGACGCGGATGGTGAGCTGCGGGTCCTCGACACGCCGCCGATGTCGTCGTCGAGGATGCTGTACGACGAGGTCGGCGGGATGCCCTTCTTCGAAGGGCTCGTCGACCGCTTCTACATGAACGTCGCCGACGATCCGGTGTTGCTGCGCCTGTATCCCGACCGGGACCTGGGGCCCGCCCGGCGTCGCCTGACCCGGGCGGCCTCTTTCCCGGCGAGTTCCGGCCTCTCCTCGCGGAGTCGGATGAGGCCTCGGTAGCGGCCCATGGCGCAGGTGAAGCGGACCTCGCCCGGCGCCTGCGCCGGGAGTTCGACTACCGTC
>JAKAED010000051.1 GCA_021820105.1 Actinomycetes bacterium
GGGGGGTCTGCAGAAGGAGGCATACCTGGCGGGCGTGCCATGCGTGACACTGCGCGACCGCACCGAATGGGTAGAGACCGTCGCCACGGGCTGGAACACGCTGGTGGACCTGGATCTGGAAGCGGCACTTACTGCGCTCGCGGCTCCGCGTCCGCTCAGCCGCCCTGAGCTCTATGGCGACGGGCAGGCGGGCAGCCGGGTGGTCGCGGCCATTGAGTCCTGGTCCGGCATCTAGACTGGCCGTTTCAAATGTCTGCGCAAGCACCGCTGAGAATTGGAGTGGCAGGCCTCGGCTACTGGGGGCCTAACCTTGCCCGTAACTTCGCGGTACTGACCGCAAGCGAGCTGCGTTGGGTCTGCGACGGCTCAGAGCAGGCGCGCACGCGGGCTGCGGTCCAGTTCCCTGGAGCACGCGTCGCCGCTGATCTGCAGGAGCTGTTGGACGACCCAGAACTTGACGCGGTTGCGCTCGCGACCCCGGTGCCGACGCATGCGGAGCTGGCGGTGCGCGTGCTCGAGGCGGGCAAGCATTGCTTTGTGGAGAAGCCGCTGGCGCAATCGGTCGAGGATGCGCAGCGTGCGGTCGCAGCGGCCGCGGACTCAGGCAGGCAATTGATGGTTGGGCATCTCCTGGAGTATCACCCCGGCGTGCGCAAGCTCAAGGAGCTGAAAGACAGTGGGGAGCTGGGAGAGATCTACTACATCTACGGCAACCGCCTCAACCTCGGCAAGCTGCGAGCCGATGAGAACGCGCTTTGGTCGCTTGGGGCCCATGATGTCTCGGTGGTGCTGGCGCTGGCCGGCGAGGAGCCGACCGAGGCCGTTGCTCACGGCGAGTCCTACGTTCGGTCGGGTGTTGAGGATGTGGTCTTCTGTTACCTGCGGTTCCCGTCGGGATTGGCCGCCCACCTGCATCTGAGCTGGCTAGATCCACATAAGGAACGGCGCTTCACCGTCGTCGGTGCCCACAAGATGGCGACCTTCGATGACATGGCGTTGGAGGGCAAGATCACGATCTACGACAAGGGCTTTGATGAGGCTCCACAGGGCTATGGAGAGTGGGTGACGCGCAGTGGCGACATCTACGCGCCGAGGTTGCCGAGCGTGGAACCGTTGCGGCTTGAGTGCCAGGAGTTCCTGGATTGCATCCGGGAGGCCCGCCCGGCCCGTTCAGACGGAATGAGCGGGCTGCGGGTCGTACGCGTGCTTGAGCGGCTGCAGGAGTCCCTCAGAGCGTCCGGTCGCGGCTCGACCGCCGGACACGATCATGGCTGAGATCGCGGCGACTGCCTGGATTGACCCCGCGGCCGTGCTGGGTTCGGATGTCTCGGTAGCCCCGGGTGCCGTCGTCAGCGCGGATGTCGTCATCGGCGACGGTGTGAGCATCGGCGCAAACACGGTGCTGCATGCGGGCGTGCGGGTCGGATCGGGCAGCCTGATCGAGGATCTGGTCGTGTTGGGTAAGCGGCCCCGTCTGCGGCGCGGATCCAGTGCGGCCGCCGTCGAGCTCGGTCCACTCGAGCTGGGCTCGGACGTGACCGTCTGCTGCGGCGCCGTCGTTTACGCGGGCGCTCAGGTCGGGGCGGGCTCGATCATCGGCGACCAGGCTCAGGTTCGTGAGGGTTCGCGCATCGGTGAGCGCAGTGTGATCGGACGCGGGTCCTGCGTGGATTTCAACGCCACTGTCGGCGACCGCGTCTCCATTCAGACCGGTGTCTACGTGACCAGCTGGGCGGAGGTGGAGGACGACGTCTTCCTGGGCCCAGGTGTGCTCATGACCAACGACAACACGATGGGCCGTCATCCCCGTGGTGAGCAACTGCCGGCGCCCCGGGTGAGACGAGCGGCTCGTGTGGGCGGTGGCGCGGTGTTGGTTCCGGCGGTGGAGGTCGGTGAGGAGGCGTTCATCGCAGCCGGTGCTGTGGTGACTCGGAACGTCGGTCCCCGTGAGTTCGTGCTCGGCGTTCCGGCGCGGATGGTGCGCCAGGTTGACGAAGCGGCGCTGATCGAACGATGGCGCTGATATATCTGGAGAAGCACGCAAAAGCAGTGACGGCTCCCAGAGTCTGCCGCCAGGATTCGGTCCTGCTGGTCGCCACAGCGCTCTGAGAGAGCGAGGGTTTCCAGGGTCGTGTACTGCGGGCAGATTTGCTCTGCGCGGAGGCGCGTCTGAAGCAGACACCAATGGCCAACCAGGAACCTGTAACCAACATCACCGACCCGCGCTGGCTGCGGGCGATCTCTCATCCGATCCGCATCCGCCTGCTGGCGATGTTGGATGAGGAGCCCGCGAGCCCGGTGATCCTGGCCGGTAAGTTGGAGCAGCCGCTGGGCACGATCGCATATCACGTGCGCACCCTCTACGACCTCGGCCTGCTTGAACTTGTCAGCACCCGCCAGCGACGCGGGGCGACCGAGCATTACTACCGGACGACCGGATACCCGACCAGCTCGCCGGCAGCCTGGGAGAGCCTCGACGGGATCTCCAAGCAGCGGCTGTTGACGGCGCTGATCGCCAGGGCCACGGACTATGCAACCCGTTCGGCGGCAGCTGGTGGATTTGACTCAGGTGAGGCGCACATCTCCACCGATGCACTGAAGCTCGACCGTCAGGGTTGGGAGGAACTTGCGCGGGAGACCAGGCAGTGGCTCACGAGGGCGCGTGAGCTGGAGCAGCAAGCACTCCAGCGTCTGCAGGAGAATCCGGCTGGGCGGATCGACGCCGGTCTGACCATGATGCTGTTTGAGGCGCTGCCGTTCAGCGCGGAGCTACCTGAGGGTGAGGTCGCCGGCAGCGACGCCGGCGGCCTGGAACCTGCGCAGGAGCGCTCCTGAGCCAGCTCGGCAGCCGGTGGCTAGGATCCAGCGACCGCGCCGGACCCATACATCCGCTTGCCGGCCTCGGTCCAGATGACCTGATCACGACCCGGTCCGACGCTGATCAGGGCGATGGGCGCGCGGACAAACGCGGAGATGTACTTCAGGTAGTCGCGGGCCGTCTCGGGGAGCTCCTCCTCATGGCGGCACTCACTGATGTCCTCGCTCCAGCCCGGCAGCTCCTCATACTCGCCCACCGAGTGGTGCAGCACCGTCTGGTGGTAGGGGAAGTGTTCCAGTTCGAGCCCGTCATTGGCCCGGTAGCGGGTGCATACCGACAGCGTGGGCTGGCCTGATAGGACGTCGAGCTTGGTGATGGCCAGAGCGGTGAGCGAATTGAGCCGCGCCGCGTAGCGCAGCGCCACCAGGTCCAGCCAGCCCACGCGGCGCGGGCGCCCCGTGGTCGTGCCGAACTCGGCGCCCCGCTCACGCAGTTCATCGCCGAGCGCACCCTCGACCTCGGTCGGGAACGGACCCGATCCGACGCGGGTGCTGTAGGCCTTGGTGATGCCCCAGACCTCATCAATGTCCCGCGGGCCGATGCCGGCCCCGATCGTGGCCGACCCGGCGATTGGGTTCGAGGAGGTGACAAACGGGTAGGTGCCGTGATCGATGTCCAGCAGCGTTCCCTGGGCGCCCTCGAACACCACGAGTTCCTGCTCGTCCAGACGCTCCAGGACGAGCCGGCTCGTGTCAGCGATGTACTGCTTGATCCGGTGCCCGTAGGTCAGGTACTCCTCCGTCATTGTCTGCAGGTCAAGTCGCGGATCCCTCGCAAAATCGCGCAGTGACAGACGCTTTGGCTCCATCGCGGCGACGATCTTCTTCTTCAGGATCTTCTCGTCGAGCAGATCCTGGACACGGATACCCAGGCGTGCCGCCTTGTCTGCGTAGCAGGGTCCGATCCCGCGCCGCGTGGTGCCGATCTGGAGCCTTCCGAGCTTGATCTCGCCCGCGTGGTCAAGCAGCATGTGGTAGGGCATGATCAGGTGCGCGTTGGCGGAGATCCGCAGCGAGCTCGTGTCAACGTTGCGGCGTCGCAGATCGTCCAGTTCATCGGTGAGGATCTTTGGGTCGATAACCACGCCGTTTCCGATGACGCAGAGCTTGCCCGGATGCAGGATGCCGGATGGCATCAGATGCAACTTGTAGGTCTCACCGTCGCGCACGATCGTGTGACCGGCGTTGTTGCCGCCTTGGAAGCGGACCACCGCGTCGGCCTGTTCGGCCAGCAGGTCGGTGATCTTGCCCTTGCCTTCGTCACCCCACTGGGCACCGACGATCACTATTCCAGGCATTTCTTCTCCAGTGTAAGGGGCGGGTGCTTCCGGCGCGGCGCCGGCTAGGCGATGCGCAGATCCAGCCGGTGGTCGTGGCCCAGCAGGGGCAGTTCGTCGCACATCTCGGTGAGCCTCGAGACGGTGCGCTCGGTGATCTGCTGACACAGCGTCTCACGATCAAGGATGTTGGTTGTGATCACCAATGAGCGCTGCTCCTCGTAGCGGGCGTTGATGATCGAGTACAGCTCCTCCAGCACCCACGGTGTGGTCTGCTCAGCGCCGATGTCGTCGATGTGCAGCAGGTCGACGGCAGTCAGGCGATCAAGTAGATCGTTGTGTGAACCCGTGTCGAATGTCTTGCGGATCATGCTGAGCAACCCCGGCAGGGAGTAGCGAGCAGCTGATCGCCCGCGTTCCAGTGCCGATTTGGTCACGAGCATCGCCAGCGTTGTCTTGCCCGTTCCGACCGGTCCCATGAACCAGAGCCCGCGGCCGGCATCGAGGTTCGTCTCGAGCCGGTCGACAAACCGCCGTGTGGCCGACACGATCCGGGGATCTATCTCTGTGACCGGGAAGCGGTCAAACGCCACGTCTCGGTAGCGCTCGGGAATCACCGCAGATAGGCTCCGTGCCTTGTTGCGCGCGATCATCTGCGCGCGGCACGGACAGTCACGGGCCGTGTTGGTCTCCTCCTCGTAGAGGAAACCGGAGCCATCGCAGATACCGAGGAGACAGCTGGCCATCAGCTCTGTGGTGACCGGCTCACGGCGCGAACTGCGGTGGTGCGTAGTTCATGAACTTGGGGTATTGGCTCTGGAACGTGAGCGTGATCTCCCCGACTGGGCCGTTGCGGTGCTTGGCGATGATGATGTCTGCTTCACCCGGCCTTGTCGACTCGCGGTTGTAGTACTCCTCGCGGTAGATGAACATGACCAGGTCGGCGTCCTGCTCAATCGCGCCGGACTCACGGAGATCGGAGAGGATCGGCTTCTTGTCGCCCGCCCGCTGCTCCACATTACGGCTTAGCTGCGAGAGGGCGATCACGGGAACTCCCAGTTCACGCGCGAGGCTCTTGAGACCCCGGCTGACCTGCCCGACCTGCTCAACGCGGCTCTCGACCCTTCCCTCATGGCGCATCAGCTGCAGGTAGTCGATGATGATCAGGCCCAGGCCACCACGGCTCTCCAACTGGTGGTGCAGGCGCCGGGACTTGGCACGGATCTCAAGTACGCCCGTGTCGCTCGAGTCATCGACATAGAGCGGAGCGTCCGACAGTCGCCCGGATGCCTCGAGGATCTTCGGCCACCGGGACTCTGCGACACGGCCACGGCGCAGATCCTCGCCAGGTACCTTCGCCTGGGAGGCGACGAACCGCTGGGCCAGTTCCGACTCGGACATCTCGAGCGAGTACAGGGCCACTGGGAATCCGGCGAGCGCGGCGTTCTCGGCGATGTTGCAGACCAGCGCCGACTTGCCCATGGACGGACGGGCCGCCAGCACGATCAGGTTCCCCGCCTGAAAGCCGCCGGTGATGTTGTCCAGGTCATTGAAGCCGGAGGGGGTCCCGGTGAGCGGGCTCTTCTGGTTGGACCGGTGGTGCAGGCGGTCGGTCTCCTCGTCCAGTACCTCCGAGATGGGACGGATTGCCTTCTGGCGCTCATCGTGCGCAACCTCCAGCATCGCTCGTTCGGCCTGCTCCACCAGCTCGCGCGGTGAGGCGGCACGGCCAATCACGCCGGCCTGGATCTCCCGGGTCGCGTCGAGCAGCGCCCGCATCTGGGCCTGCTCGTGCACGATCCGCCCGTACTCACGGGCGTGTCCAGTGGCGGGCACCCAGGCCACCAGTTCCTCGACCATGCCGGGCCCGCCGATCTCATCCAGGCGGTTGTTGCGGCGCAGCTGCTCGGCGACGGTCAGATGGTCAATCTTCTGGTCGGCCTCATACAGCTCGCACATCGCCTGAAACACATCCGCGTGTTCACGCACATAGAAGTGATCCGGGCGCAGCTGCACGTCGACCAGCAGGGCGTGCAGGTGCTGTTCGTCGAGCAGCACAGCGCCGAGGACCGATTTCTCGGCCGTGACATTGTGCGGAGCTGAGTTGCTTATGGTCGCGCTCATCGTGGACGCTCAACGATAGGTCGCTCTCAGGCGGAGCTCCGCTGCCCATGCCGCATAGAGCGATCAAATCCGTGCCGGCAAAGACCTTCTAAGACCTTCTAAGGCAACAGGTATCTGAAAGCGGAGCGAGCCCGCCTGGAAGGCGGGCTCGCAACAGAGCTTCATGTACGCCCCCCCGGAGGGGCGCTGCGTACGAGAAAAGGGCCTGAGGTCTCACCTCAGTGAGGCCGGTTGGCTCGATGAAGGGCCTTGGTCAGGCGGCTACAACCATCGTCTTGACCGTCGCCGACACGCCATCGGCGACCTCGACCGCGACCATGTGCGTGCCGACGGTCTTGATCGGCTCGTCGAGCTGCACCTTGCGCTTGTCGATGTGGATACCGCGAGCCTCGCGGATCGCGTCGACAATGTCCTGGGTCGTGACCGATCCGAACAGCCTGCCATCGTCGCCGGCCTGCTGTGGGATCGTCAGCACCGTCTTGCCCAGCAGCTCCGCGTTCTCACGGGCACGGTCAACAGCCTCACGCGCGGCTCGCTCAGCCGCCTCGCGACGCTTAGCAGCCGCCTCGATCGAGCCTCTGGTCGCCGCCTCAGCCAGCTTCCTGGGAAGCAGGTAGTTACGCAGATAACCGTTGGAGACGTCGACGATTGCGCCCTTCTCGCCGAGTGACTCGACGTCCTCAAGCAGGATTGCCTGTGGCATCTGAAGCCCCCGACTCAGCGGTCCCGGTCGCGATCGCGACCGCCGCGGCCCTCACGATGATCGCTGCCACCCTCTGCGACGTAGGGAAGCAGCGCGACCTCGCGAGCGCGCTTGACCGCACGCGCAACCTGGTTCTGATGCCTGCGGCAGGCACCCGTGATGCGTCGCGAGCGAATCTTGCCCCGATCGGATATGAATCTCCGCAGCGCGGAGATGTCCTTGTAGTCAACCTGCTCGACCTTGTCGCGGCAGTACGGGCAGGGCTTCCGCCGGCCCGAGGTGGGGCCGCCCTTCCTGTCGCGCCGGCGAACCGGCCGTCTACGTTGTTTCGCCACTTGGCATCACCTGTTGAAGTCTCTGTTGCTGGTCTCTGCCTCAGAACGGAATATCGTCGTCGGCAGCACCGGAGCCCGCAGGGGTCGAGACGAAGTCCGCGGTATCAACCGGAATATCGCTCATCGCGGCATTTGCGCCGCTTGAGAAGCCATTCCCGTTACCGTTCGGAGCGTCTCCGCCACCGCTGAGGAACTGCACGGTCTCAGCGATGATATCGACAGCCTGGCGCTTTTGTCCTTCAGTTTCCCATTCACGCCAGCGCAGACGCCCGTCGATGGCCACGCCGCGCCCCTTTGCGAGGTAGCGCTTGCAGTTCTCGCCCTGCTGTCCCCACACCGAAACGTTGAAGTAATTGGGGTCGTCCTCCCACTGTCCTTCAGCATTCCGCCGGCGGCCGTTGCAGGCCACACGCAGCTCGCAGACGCTGGTGCCGCTTGGCAGCGAGCGCAGCTCCGGATCACGAGTGAGGTTGCCGGTGATGATCACACGGTTGATGTTGCCCGCCATTTCTGGGCTCCTTTCGACAGTTTCAAGTGCCTGAAGCCGAGTCTAAGCACGGCCCGGACGGGGGCGGCCCGGAAGCCGCAAACTGGCACACATTCGTTACAGAGCGGCCACATGCCCGTCACGCCTGCGGGCCGATTCGGTCAACAACGAGCGCGGCTTGGCAATGACGCCAAGCCGGAGTTCGCCATCGAGACCAACGGCCACGTGACCGTGGCCGCTTTCAGGCAGGTGCCGGACTGTATCCGCGCTCAGGCGGCTTCGCCTTCGGGGATTGCCACCCCGCCGGCGCCGGCCAGGATCGGCGGAGCGCTCTCCGGCGCATCCGGCGTACCCGGAACAACCTTGATGATGCGGAAGCGCAGCACGGCATCTGCAATTCGCAGCGTGTGTGACAGCGACTCAAGCAGTGACGTCGGGCCCGTGAACTGCAGCAGGTGGTAGTCCGCTTCGCTCTGGTGGTTGATGCGGAAGGTGGTCGGGCGCTGTCCCCAGGACTGCTTGCGGGCGATGCTGCCGCCTGCGGCGGCGATCATCGTTTCCACCTCGTTGACAAGACCGTTGCGTGTTTCCTCGTCCGCCTCCGCTGAGAGCAGAAGCACGAGGTCATAGAGAATGGGATCTTTAGACATGATGAAGGGCCCGCCTCGACGGCAAGTTCAGCCGGAGTTCGGGCGAGGGCGAATATAGCAACGGTTCTCGGAGGGTGTTTGGTCCATACCCCGCTTCCGGTCAGGTGCTAACGCGGAAGCGCAAGCCGGCGCCCGACGCTGATCCGGAGCCGAGGTTGAGCGCCAGCCGCCTCCTCCACCGACAATTTTCATTCATATCTAACAAGTTTGCGTGCCTGCAGCGTCTCTTTAGGACAAGAAGCAAGCTCCAAGTGATGCAAAACTGATCGGATGACCACGACCGCACGCCCTTCATCCAAAGACCAGCAAACACCGCCCACCGAGCGCCGATCGGCCGGCATGACGCCGCTTGAGCGCTACAGCAACCTGGCCGGCGTTCTGGTCCCATTCCTGGGCGTGCTGGCAGCCATCCTGCTGCTCTGGAACAGCATGGTCAACTGGACCCAGATCGTGATCATGGTCGTGATGTACGTGCTGACGGCCGCCGGGGTCACCGTCGGCTTCCACCGTCTGCTGACCCATCGCGCCTTCCAGACGCACTCCTGGGTTGAGCACGGTTTTGCGATCCTCGGCTCGCTGTCGGTGGAGGGATCCGTGCTTGATTGGGTCGCGGACCACCGCAAGCACCACGCCTTCACTGACGTCGACGGCGACCCGCACTCCCCGCACGTAGGCCACGGCCACGGCTTCAGCGGCTTCTGGCATGCGCACGCAGGCTGGCTGATGGAGACGCAGGGGCAGGCCGACTGGAAGAAGTACGCGGCCGACCTGTATGAGGACCGGGCGATGCGCCGGATCGGGCGCATGTTCCCTTACTGGGTGCTCGCTTCACTGCTGATCCCGACGCTCGCCGGCTTCGCGCTCCAGGGCTTCACCTGGAAGGGCGCGCTTGAGGGATACATCTGGGGTGGGCTCGTGCGGGTCTTCTTCGTCCACCACGTGACGTGGTCGGTGAACTCCATCTGCCACATCTTCGGCAGCCGCCGGTTTGCGATCGAGGATCGCTCCACCAACGTCTGGTGGCTTGCGCCCTTCTCACTGGGAGAGTCCTGGCACCACAACCACCACGCTTTCCCGCGCTCGGCCGAGCACGGTCTCAAGTGGTGGGAGCTTGATCTCTCGGCGGCCATCATCAGAGCGATGGAGGCCGTGGGACTCGCCTGGAACGTCGTCAGGATCGCGCCGGAGCGCCAGCACGCGAAGCTCGCCGGCGGCTGATTCAACGCCGCTGCGAGGGTGCGGGCGAAGCGTGCCCGCACCCGAGGGACCAACTCAACGGTGCTGCGCGCGCTCGTCCTTGGCGTGAATGTCACGCAGCTGCTCGTCGATCCAGTCGCCGGGATTACGCGCGGTGATCTGACGCTTGAGGCCTGCGTGCCGCCGCTCACGCTCCTGCTGGGACATCGTCAGGGCCGCGTGGATCGAGTCGGCCAGCTCCTGGATGTCAAAGGGGTTGACCGATAGGGCGTACTCGCCGAGCTCCTCGTGTGCGCCCGTGTTCTCGCTGAGGATCGAGACACCGGCGCGACCATTGACCATCGGGCCTTCCTTGGCGACCAGGTTCATCCCATCGAACATCGCGTTGACCATCAGCACGTCGTAATGCTTGTAGGCGGCCACCGCCTCCTCCAGGTCGTCGCGCAACTTCAGCTGGATGGGCATCCAGTCGGGCGATCCGTGGCGGTGGTTGACAAGCGCCACCACCGCCTCGATCCGCTCGAGGTACTCGGCGTACTCGGCCACATCTGTCCGGGATGGCATCAGCTGGGCGATGAAGGTGACCCGCTCCCGAAACTCGGGATGCTGCTCCAGGAACAGGTCCAGGGCCGAGAAACCGCGCAGGATGTTCTTTGAAAGGTCAGCCCTATCCACCCGCAGGATCAGGTGGTCGCGGCGGCGGCGCAGGATCTCAGCTTCGAACTCCTGCACGCGCGGTCGCGCGGCGACGGCGCGCACCGCGTCGGCATCGATCGGCAGGGGATACGCCCTGACCCAGACCTCACGGTCGCCCATCTGCACGACACCGGCCCCATGGTCGACCTCGAGCCCGAGCAGATCCTCACAGCACTGCAGGAAGTTGCGGCGGTAGGAGGTGGTGTGAAAGCCGACGATGTCGTTGGCGAGGATGCCGTGATAGATCTCCTCCCGCATCACTGACGGTAGTACGCGCCAGGAGTCGGACTGGCTCCAGGGAATGTGCACAAAATGCGTCATGAACGCGTCCGGACGGGCGCGGCGGATCAGCGCGGGCAGGGTGTAGAGGTGGTAGTCGTGGATCATCACGACCGGTCGCTCGATCCCGTTGATCTCCTCCAGCACGGCACGGGCGAGGTCCTCGTTGACAACGTTGTAGCCGAACTCAAACGCCTCCGTCTCGTTACGGCGGATGTCAGGGGCGTTTGAGAGATCCCACAGGTAGTGCTGGATGAACCACAGCAGTGGATTGGCGATGATGCTGTAGAAGCGGTAATAGGCCTCAGGATCTGAGGCGACCAGTTTGACCCGGTAATCGGTTCCGTCCAGCCCTGAGACTGGGAACGCGCGGCCGCCGTGCCTGGCCGCCATGGTCACGTCTCCGTCGCTCATCGCCGAGGCGATCCAGGTGACGTCGCGGTGCCGGGCCAGGCCCATCAGCGCCGTCACCAGTCCGCCGGTACCGCGTTTGGCCCCGCCGTCAGGCTGGAAGGTCACCGGCCCGCGGTTGGAGACGAGGATCAGTGGATCATCCGGCATCCGCTCACCTGAACAGCGCCTGAAGGCGCTCGATGCCAGCGTCGATCTCGCGCAGTATCTGCTCGTGCAACTCGGGATTGGAGGCGGAGATTGAGGACATCTGGAAGTCGTGGCCCGAGCCGAGCAGCGGACAGTCGTCGAGCGGGCGCCCCCAGCCGTCGGTCACGATGCCGCCGGCCTCCACCAGGCACAGCCAGGGTGCCGCCAGGTCATAGGGAGAGTTGTTGAGGATCGCGCCGCGACCGACGCGCAGGAACTCCTCCTTCATGCTCGGGACCTCGTCGATCATGCGCGAGCCGACCTCGATCACCGCATCAAGCTGCCCGGTGATGACCCGCGTCATCACAAACGCCTGCGAGCCCAGCTCAAATGTGCCCCCGCCAACCGAGGAGGCGTCGATCAGCTCGGCCAGGAGCTCAACCGTCGCGCGCGCAGGCCGCCCGCGGAAGCCGTAGCCCCAGAACATCGAGCCGAGCTCGCGGTTGTCCGAGAGGCTCACCTGGCGCGTCGAGAGCACGCCCTCGCCGCGACGGGCGAGGAACCAGTCACCGGTCTTGATCTCCATCACGCACGCCGCCTCGATGTCGCCCATCCTCGGATCGCCGTCGAGTGGCGCGAGCGCAATGGCCACGCAGGCCGACTCGAGGCCGGCCATCGCCGGTCGCGTACCGTCGATCGGATCCACCACCAGCACGTGCGTCTCATCCCCACGCGGTGCCACCAGCCCGCGATCCTCCGAGTAGAAGGCCATTCGCGGCGCATGCTCGGCGACGAACTGTGCAAGTGCCGACTCGGCCACCTCATCGACTGAGAAGGTCACGTCGCCACCGGCGCCGCCCCCCAGCTCGACGCGTCCAGCATGCGAGCCGAGTTCGGGCAGCACGACCTCCCGCAGGCGGCGGGCCAGCGCCAGTACCAGCTCGTGATCGGAGGGATCTTCATGCATCAGAGATGGGTGCACGTTGCTGCGGGGCCGCACCCCTGGCGCCCGTGTCCGCCAGCTTGTCATGTCTGCCCGACACCTGTCATCCGTTTTCCTCTACCCGACAGCACCCCGATCTGCGTCGAGCGGTGTGGACGGTGGAGTTGGCCGGTCGCTGTTGCCGGTGGCCCGCTGGCCACCGGCAACGCCCAGCGCACGCCCCCGCTCGCACCGGGGTACCCTGAGGCGAGCATGGTGGACGCGCGCATCTACCGAGGATTCGTCGTGTTGGTCGCCTTTGCGGTGATCGTGTTCGGGTTCTCGCTCAAGACCCAGCAGCACGGCGTAGGCACCACGGTCGCGACCTTCGGGGATTACTTCGCCGGCGTCGACAACCGGATCGCGACGCTGGCCGCCGACTATCCCCAGCGGGCGCCGGGATCTGCGGGTGATGATCGCCTGGCTTCCTACGTAGCCTCCTCACTGCGCGCCACGGGTGGGTTCAGCGTCAGCACACGATCCTTCGCCGCGGACACCGTCGCCGGCAGGCGGTCGCTGCAGACCGTCACTGCCGTCCGTCCCGGCTTGGGTTCCGGCACAATCGTGGTGGTGAGCCACCGCGATGCCGGTGTTGGGCGTGGCAGCGATGGTCTCTCCGGTACGGTGGTCATGCTCGATCTGGCGCGGGCGCTCTCAGGCGAGACGCTCAACAGGTCGGTGATGCTGGTCTCCACGAGCGGGGAGATCGGGGCGGCCGGCACCGCTCAGCTCGCCGCCTCGCTGGCTGGGCGGCAAGTTGACGCCGTACTCGCTCTGGGCAACCTCTCAGGGAGCACCGTACGGATGCCGGTGGTTGTGCCGTGGTCCAACACCGACAAACTCGCCCCGCCGCTGCTGCTCAACACGGTCGGCCGTGCGCTCGTCAGCCAGGCGGGCCTGAACGACAGGAGCAGCGGCCTGGGTGGGCAGCTCGCAAGGCTTGCCTTCCCGTTTGCGATCACTGAGCAGGCGCCGTTCGCGCAATATGGGATTCCCGCGGTGCTGCTGTCGCTCTCCGGCGACCGGCCGGGGGGCGGCTTGGGGGCACGCTCCGCGGTCCGAACCGCCGGGATGGGCGCCGCAGTCCTGCAGACGGTCAACTCGCTGGATCAGGGCCCGATGATGGGGACGCCCAGCGCCTATCTGGTCCTGAGCGGCAAGCTCGTACCGGAGTGGGCGGTGACGTTGCTCGCACTGGCGCTGATCCTGCCCGTTGCCGCGGCCACCGTGGACGCGGTGGCGCGCACGCGCCGCCGCGGCCATACCATGGCCCGCTGGCTTGGGTGGGTGATGGCCGGAGCAGTTCCCTTCGTACTGAGCTTGCTGGTCCTGTTGGTGCTGCGGGGGCTCGGCATCCTGAGCTTTGCGCCTCCGGGCGCGGTGGCGGCTGCAGGGCTTCACCTTGCCGGTGCTGACCAAGCCATCCTGATTGCCTTACCGGTGGTGGCGGTGGTGCTCGGCTTCGTGTTTGTGCGCCCGTTGTGCCTGAGACTGCTGACCAGGCTGCCGGAGGTGGGCCGCCGGCCCCAGAGCCCGGCGGCGGATGCCGCGGCGGTGGCCCTCAGCACGGTCATGTCCGTGCTCGCACTCATCGTCTGGGTGCTCAACCCCTATGCGGCGCTGCTGCTGGTACCCGGGCTGCACGCCTGGCTGTGGCTGGCCCAGCCGTCCGCGCGCCGGAGCTATACGGTGGTCAGCCTGCTGCTGCTGGTCGGGATCCTGCCAGCGCTGCTGGTGCTCTTTTACTACGGCAACGCCTACGGGCTTTCGCCGCTCTCGCTCGCGTGGAGCTTGGCGCTGCTTCCCGGCGGCGCCATGTCAGCTGTCATGGCGCTCTGTTGGTCGGTGGCCCTGGGCTGCTTCGCCAGCGGCGCCGTGATCGGCCTGCGGGCGGTGCGGTCGGCGGCCATCTCACCCGAGCCCGTCGTCACGGTGCGGGGCCCGGCGAGCTATGCCGGGCCGGGATCGCTCGGTGGCACAAAGTCCGCGCTGCGCAGGTGAGCGTGCGCGGCTCGGTGGCCAGGAACGCGCGCTGGGCCGGTACCGGCACATCCCGGCGGCGTCGTGCGCGTACGCGTGGACGACGCCTGCCGGTGCTGCTGATGCTTGCCGGCACACTGCTGCTGGCGGACGCCGGTTTGACACTTGTGTGGCAGGAGCCGCTGACGGCCGTGATAGGTCTGGTGAAGCGTGCCGGCACGAACAAGCGGTATTTGAGCTATCGCTCGACACCCTTGAGCCGGCAGCAGCTCGCGGGGCTGCTGGCCATCAACGACGCGCAGGCCCGCATCGCGTATCTGGCAAGACAGGAAGCGCTCGTCGTACCTGATGGGGCGGCCATCGGTCGCCTGACGATCCCGAAGCTGGGGGTCGTGTACGACGTGGTGCAGGGAACCTCGACCGGTGACCTGGAGCGGGGCCCCGGCCACTATCGCAGCACCGGCCTGCCCGGTCAGGGCCGCACAGTTGCGATAGCGGGGCACCGCACCACCTACCTCGCACCCTTCCGAAATCTCAACCAGCTGCAGCGCGGCGACCGGATTGCCCTCACGATGCCGTACGGTCGCTTCACCTATGTGGTGCAGTCGCAGCGGATCGTCACGCCCGAGGCCTGGTGGATCACCCGCAACGTCGGTTACGAGCGACTCGTGCTGTCGGCCTGTAATCCGCTCTACAGCGCCAGCCAGCGGATTGCGGTGTTTGCGCGGCTCGTGCGCGTGCAGCCTCAGAGGGTCACGTTGGCTCGCGCTGGACGGGCGCGATTGACCAAAGGCTGGACCGTTGGTTGATCCGCGCGCCAGACGATAAGGACGCGGCTGGTCGCTGCCGATCACGGGCAGAGGATGACCACGGATGCGGAGTCCACACTGATGACACTCAAGGAACTGTTGGAGCAGGGGCAGTACACGGTCGACACCAAGAAGGTCGCCGACGCGATTCTGAGCAGCCCGCTCCTGATCACGCTGCTATCCGGCGACGGCGGGGGACGCCGAGGCCCGGGTTCAAGGCCTGTGGTCGGCTGAGCGACCGAGGCGGCCTGCGTGGTTTGATCCTTGTGGGCCGGATCGGGTGCTTCAGCTGCTCAGAAGCTGTGTTCGTAGCCTTGCAACTTGACCTCAGCGCCGTCGATACCGAGGTGTACGCCGGCGCTGGCGTCGTTCTCGACGGTGCCGATCCAGGTGAGCGAGGTGCCGAGTTCCCGCAGGGTGGTCTCAAGCATCTCGGCACTTGAGGGGCTTGCGCAGAACAGCAGCTCAAATTCCTCGCCGCTCTGGGCCGCCAGGGCCGCAGGGTCCTGTTCGAGCGCCACGGCGACCTCCCGCACTCCCGGAGCAAGCGGCAGGGCATCCAGCTTCAGCGCCACTGAGACATCGCTTGCCTGCGCGAGGTGCCCAGCGTCGGTGGCAAGGCCGTCTGAGACATCAAGCATCGCCGTGGCACCGTTCAGAGCAAGGAGCCTGCCCTCCGCCAGGCGCGGTCGCGGTGTTGCGTAGCGGGCACGCAGCGCCGCCCCCAACGCTGGGTCGAGCGGCAGATCCAGGCCGCTGAACAGAGCCAGGCCGGCCGCCGCTCCTCCGAGGCTGCCCGTGACGCCGATGAGGTCTCCAGGTCTGGCGCCATCGCGTCCGACCAACTCGGCCGGATCGTCGCTCCAGCCAACGACCGTGAATGAGATGAACAACGCTGGTGCGGACGTGATGTCGCCACCGGCGATCCTGGCGCCCAGTTCCTGAGCAAGTTGCGCCGCGCCACCGATCAGGGCGCGCGCCTCCTCAAGTTCTGTTCCCGCCGGCAGACCCAGTGCCAGGTACGCCTGAGCGTCTCCTGCAACGCCCATGGCCGCAAGATCGGAGAGCGCCGCCGCAAGTGCGCGGTGGCCGATCTCCTCGGGGCGCAGTTGGTCTCGACGGAAGTGGACCGCGTCCACCATCGTGTCCACAGAGGTGACGGCGTAGCCGCGGGCCCTGACCACCGCGGCGTCGTCGCCCACACCGCAGATCACGCTGGGGGCGGATCGCTCATCGCCCAGCAGAGAACGCAGCTCGGCAATCAGCTCGAGCTCTCTCAAGGTCGGCGCCCGCCTCAGCTGTCTACCGCTCAGCGGTGGCGGTAGACGATCCGTGCGCGATCCAGGTCGTACGGTGACAGTTCAACGCGCACGCGATCACCCGGCAGGATCCTGATCCGGAAGCGACGCATCTTGCCGGCCACATGACCCAGGACCACTCGGTCCATGTTGTCGAGCTTCACGCGGAACATCGCATTGGGCAGAGCCTCCACGACCTCGCCCTCAAACTCGACCTTTTCTTCCTTTGGCATTGGCACCGATTCTATGTCAGAACCCGGTGCCGCCGCTGCCGCCATGGAACGGAGCGTTGTTTGAGGGGTTCTGAGGCCCGTGTCCGACTCCGTTCTGGGCGCCGTTGCCAACGCCGTTCGGGGGCCCCTGGCCGTTTGCGTTGGGATTGCCGGGCGGGATCGTGTTTGCCGGATTCGTGTTTGCCGGACTCGTGGTTGCCGGGGTCGTCGTCGCCAAGGTCCCGGTGCCCGTACCGGTCGTGGTCGTGCTTGTGGATGTGGTCGTGGTCGGCGGCACGTAGGCGGAAACGGCGTGCGGACCGAAGTACTCGACCCCGTGCCAGTACGTCGCCGGCGGGGTGAAGTCGCCGCAGTATCCGTTTGACGCTGCCTGCATGAACTGGCGCCAGATCGGTGCGGCCAGTGTGCCGCCGTAGCCGGGCCCGAGCCCGTTGACGTCGTTCATGTAGATCTCCTTGTTCGGATAGCCGACCCAGACAGCGGTCGAGAGCTTCGGCGAGTAGCCGACGAACCAGGCATCCGTGTAGTTGTTGGTGGTGCCGGTCTTACCGGCCGCCGGGCAGCCGTAGGAGGCTCCGGTTCCGGTGCCCCACTGGATCACCGACTCCAGCACCTGGGTTCCGGCGTACGCCTCACCCGGGCTGAAGACCCGTTTCGGCTTGGGGTTGCCCAGGTCTATGCGCTTGCCGTTCGGGAGGATGACGTAGTTGATCAGGGTGGGTGGCACATGCTGGCCGCCATTGGCGAGCGTTGCGTACGAGTCGGCCATCTGCAGTGCTGAGACGCCGTACTTGAGGCCGCCGATCGCCTCAGACGGGTTGGCGGTCAGCTGCGAGGTGATCCCCATCGCGTGGGCCATCTGGTCGACGTTCTGCATGCCGAGGTCGACTCCGAGCTGAGCAAAGACGGTGTTGTCGGAGATCGCCATTGCTTTGGTCACGTTGATGGTGCCCTGATAGGTCAGCTCGGCGGTCGCCACCGAGTAGTTCGGGTAACCGGGGAGCCAGCCGGCGGGCAGGTACTTGGAGACGTAGTAGGTGGAGTTGGGGTCGCCGTTCTGATCGTGGATCAGCGTCATCAGCACGAACGGCTTGAAGGACGAGCCGGTCTGTCGTCCGGCCTGAGTGGCGTAGTCAAAGGTCGTCTGTCCCTTGCCGGTGCCGTAGGTGGTCGAGTTCTGCAGTGCCACGATCTGACCGTTCGCCGGATTCACCGAGACGAGCGCCACGGCGGGATCCCCGGGCTGCCCCTCGTTCTGCTTGATCGCCTGGGCGGCCGCCTGTTGGTCTGCGAGGTTGATCGTCGTGTAGACCTTGAGGCCACCCTTGTCGACCGTCGCCTGGCCGAGGTCCTTCACCAGTTGCTGCTCCACGTAGTCCACGACATAGGGTTGGCGCAGATACTGGTAGGTGTTGTTCTCCTTGACCTGGAGGCTCTCCGCCTGGGCGGCGTCCGCCTGCGCCTGAGTTATGTAGTGCGAGCGCACCATCGCCTGTAGGACCAGGCCGCGGCGCCACCGTGCCAGCTTGGGATAGAGGAACGGGTTGTACTGGCTGGGGGCCTGCGGCAAGCCGGCCAGCAATGCGAACTGCGCAAGGTCGAGCTTGCGCAGCGGCTTGTCGAAGAACATCTGCGACGCCGCCCCAACCCCAATGGCGGTGCGCCCGAACATCGTTCCGTACGGAACGTCGTTCAGGTACTGGGTGAGGATCCAGTTGCGGGAGCGGTGGTTTTCAAGTTCGGTCGCGAGCTTGGCCTGGATGATCTTGTACTTGAGGTTGTGGGTGTCCTTGATGCTGTTGGGGAGGTAGATGTTGGTCACCAGCTGCATCGTCAGCGTCGAGCCGCCCTGGATGCCGCCTCCCTGGAAGACATCCTTGATTGCCGCCCTGAGCATTCCCTGGTAGTCGACGCCCCCGTGCTGCCAGAAGCGCCGGTCCTCAATCGCGACCGTTGCCCGCCGCAGCGTCCTGGGCTGCTTTGACTGCGGGAGCGGGTTGCGCACGATGTCCGAGGCCATGTAACCGAGGCGCTGCCCACCGGCTGCGAGGATCTCTGTGGCCTGCGCGCCGGGCACGCGCGGGTGCAGTTGGTCGATGTTCGGAGCACTGTTCGCCGTCGACACGACCCAGAAGGCAAAGCCGCCTCCGGCGGCGAGCAGGCAGGCGCCGAGCAGGCCGAAGCCGACCAGCAGGAACCGGCGAATGGGATGTGAGCGTTTGCGGCGTCGCCGCTGTCGTTCGCGTCGCGACATTGATCAGGTGCCTCGGGCCAGGCAGCGGGCGCAGGCGGAGCGGAGCTGCCGCGCACCAGTCAGTCTAGCTTCGAGTGTTTTCGCTTCAGATACCCGCGGTCCTGCTCGCGTGGAACACTCACCCTGTGACCTTGACGGCGGAGCTGATCAGGCCGACACGCCGGCGGCAGGCCAGACGTGTCGTGTGGCGCGCGCTCTGGACCTCGCGTCTGGTGATCCTGTTCTCCGGTATGGCCGGGATGATCCAGATCGGAGTCCCGAGCGGTGCCACGGCCGCGTATGACCCAACCGGGCTGACGGCGCCGTTTGGCTATCTTGCAAACGCGCTGGTGGCGCCGCTGGCGCGGTGGGACTCGGTCTGGTATCTCACGATCGCCAGGGCCGGCTACGCGCACATCCGCCAGCGCATGGCTTTCTACCCGCTCTATCCGGCGCTGATCCATGTGGTCGCCTGGGTGACCCGCTCCGAGCTCATCGCCGGAGCGCTGATCTCACTTGCAGCCTTCGCGGTCGCGCTGCTGCTGCTCCGTCGGCTCGTGGGCCTCGACTTCGATGAGGAGATTGCCGACACGACGGTTCTGCTGCTCGCCTTCTGTCCGGTCGCCTTCTTCTTCTCTGCCGTCTACACCGAATCGCTCTTCCTGGCTCTCTCCGTGGGCTCCATCTATGCGGCGCGGCGCGAGCGCTGGTGGCTCTGTGGGCTGCTGGGCTGCCTGGCCGCGTTGACCCGCAACGGCGGGATCGTGCTGATCCTGCCTGCCGCGATCATCTACCTGTACGGCCCGCGCGACTCGCCGCGCGCGCAGCTGAGCGCACACCAGGTTGGTGTGGCTGAGAGCCCGCAGGCTGATGCGATCGCGCGCCTCGGGCGCCTGCTTCCTCGCTACCGCTTCCGCGCGGACGCGCTCTGGCTGCTCCTGATCCCGGCAGGTCTGGGCGCATACCTCACCTACCTTGGAATCAGGTACGGCGACGCGCTGGCGCCATTCAGCGTCGAATCGGCCTGGTACCGGCACACCACCTTCCCGCTTGCCACCATCTGGGATGGCGCCGTGCAGGCATGGGACGGTCTGCGGCAGCTGGCGCAGGGTCCGGTGCCGCCATTTCATGTCCCCGCCTACGCGCAGGACGTGGTGGGTGCAGCCCTCCAGGACGTATACCTCTTCCTCTTCCTGTTGCTTGGCCTCGCCGGTCTTGTCGGTGTGATCTGGCGGCTCGGAGCCGCCTACGGGCTCTACACACTGGTGATGCTGGTGCTGGCGCTGGCCGACCCGGTTAGCCTGCAGCCGCTGGCGTCGCTGCCGCGGTACGAGCTGATCATCTTCCCCCTGTTCATCTGGGGAGCGCGGCTGCTGACCCGATCCCGGCTGACGGTGTATGCGGTGCCAGCACTGGCGGTGCTGCTCGGTCTGTTCACGGTGGAGTTCGCGACGTGGCGCTGGGTCGCCTGATCGGCCGTCCGCGCAGGCGCGATCCCCGACCGGCGCCGGGTGTGGTGACGGCGGTGCTGCTCGATGCGTTTGGCACGCTCGTAACGCTTGAACCCCCCGCACCGCTGCTGCGTGGGCTGCTGGCTGAGCGGCTGGGTCTTGATGTAACCGATGCGCAGGCAACGGCGGCCGTGGTTGCCGAGGTGGCCTATTACAGAGCCCACATGGCGGAGGGCGTGGATATGGAGCGGACCGCTGCGTTACACGCGCGCTGCGCTGAGGTGCTCCGCCACGCGCTGCCGCCTGATCCGCTGCTGGCGGAGGCGACGCCGGAGCTGATGACCGACCTGCTGCTCGACTCGCTGCGCTTCCAAGTCTTTGATGAGGTGGCGGGGACGCTTGCGCGCCTGCGCGGCGCTGGCCTGCGGTTGGTGGTGGCCAGCAACTGGGACGCGTCTCTGGCGACGGTCCTTGATCGGGTCGGCCTGCTCAGCCTGGTGGACGGTGTGGTGGCCTCCGCATCCGTGGGCGCTGCTAAGCCTGACCCTCGACTGCTTGAGAGCGCCCTGCTGCTGGCCGGTGTGGGCGCGGGGGCGGCTGTGCATGTTGGAGATGGCTTCCGCGAGGACGTCGGCGCTGCGCTGGCTGCCCAAGTGCGACCGGTGCTGCTCTCCCGCGACGGCAGTGCTGGGGCTGTGGAGTACGGCCCCGAAGCGGCGCTGCTCCCAGAGTTGCTGGTTGCGCG
The DNA here is from genome assembly GCA_021820105.1 of Actinomycetes bacterium. Taxonomy (GTDB): domain Bacteria; phylum Actinomycetota; class Thermoleophilia; order Solirubrobacterales; family Solirubrobacteraceae; genus Palsa-465. The sequence goes on from JAKAED010000051.1 coordinate 20,897, forward strand.
GTCACTCGATGAGTTGCCGTTGCTGCTTGGGTTCTAGCCCTCTCTGTGCTGCTGCGCGGCGCAGCGGAAAGTAAGCTCGACGCCGATGACAACCCAGCAGCCTGAACAGCAGCGGTCCCGTCCGCCCGTCTGGATCGCGTTTGCGGCGCTCGCGATCGGCTTTGCGGCCGGCCTCTTTACGACGATCCTCGTCGCGCTGATCAGCACCGCCTTTGGCGCCTCAGCTGGGCATCCGACGCCGGCCGTGAACATCATCAACAACTACCTGTTTGACGCTGCCTTTGTGGTCGCCGCCCTGTACTTCACGGTGATCGGTGGCTGGATGGGGCGGGGCGACTTTGGCTATCGCCGCGTCTCCTGGCGTCAGGGTGGTGGAGCGGTCATCCTGGCCGGCTTCGCCTACTACGTTGTGACGTTGATCTACGCCGCCGCGCTGCATCTGCACGGCACTGACAGGTTGCCAAGTGGTCTGGGGATCAAGACCAGCACCTGGGCAGCGATCTTCACCGCTCTGTTCGTCTGCGCGGTTGCGCCAATGGCGGAGGAGTTCTTCTTTCGTGGATTCCTGTTCGGCGTTTTGAGCCGCATCCCGGTGCGGCTCGGAGGGCGCGAGCTTGGACCCTGGCTGGCGGCCGTGCTGGTCGGCCTCCTGTTCGGCGCCGCTCATCTTGGCTCCGCCCGGGTGCAGTTCCTCTTTCCGCTCGCGTTCCTGGGTTTTGTGCTCTGCCTCGTCCGTTGGCGCACCGGTTCGCTGTATCCGTGTATGGCGCTGCATGCGATCAACAACAGCGTTGCGCTGGGTGTCAACGAGCTGGGGCTGGGTGGTGGCGAGATCATCGGATTGATGGTGGGGTCGCTTGCATTGATCGCACTTGTCACTGGACCTCTGTCGTCAAGAGGTTCGGGCGGAGCGGCACACACCTAGGCTGTGTTCTGAACCCGGCCCTCCGGACCCTTAAGGGGTTACGTTCTTCTTAGGCATGGTCGCCACGGCGCTGATTAACTGATAGATCGTGGATCGTCGTCCAACGCGTCGCCGCACCGTCTTGATCGCCGCACTGACCCTGCTTGCGCTCGTCGGCCCAGCCGCTGCCGTCGCTTCTGGAAAGGCCCGTCCCCGCCCCGTGGCGGCAGGCCCCGTGAACGTTCGGCTCGGAGGGCTCTTCAGCGTCCATCAGGACCGGGTCACGGTTCCCAAGCGCGCCGTGATCGTCAGCGGCGAGGTGTCACGCTTCGTCCCGCACCAGCGGGTTCAAATGGTGGCGAGCATCGCCGGCAGGGTGTTTCAGCGCCGGCTGCTCGGAATCGCCCGTCAGGGTGCCCACGGGCACTTCCAGGTCACCCTGCTGGCACCAGGGCCGGGAAGAATCAGCGTGCGCCTCTATCACGCGCGCAACGGTCGCATGCTCAGCTTCCTGGGGAAGGTGTCCTACACGGCGCTTGACAGCCACGTCGGCCCGGGTGCGACCGGGCGCTTCGTGCAGCTGGTTCAGCAGCGGCTCGCGGCCCTGCATCTCTTCATCCCGCAGACCGGTGTCTTTGACCAGGGCACCGAGCTGGCGCTCAACGCCTACCACCGCCTGCTTGGTAAGGGCGAGGGCATCACCACGCTCGACCCGACGACGCTGACCGACCTGCTGAACGGTGTGGGCAGCTTCCATGTGCGCTACCCGGATCAGGGTCGGCATGCGGAAGGGGATCTGAGCAATCAGGTGCTTGCTTTCGTGAATGGGTCGAAGGTCCAGTGGCTGTTTCCGATCAGCTCCGGTAAACCCTCGACGCCCACGGTCCTTGGCAGCTTCCAGGTCTATTACAAGCAGCCGTACTACACCTCAGACGGCATGTACTTCTCCTCGTTCTTCCACACTGGCTACGCGATCCACGGCTACAACCCCGCTCCCGACTATCCGGCCAGTCACGGTTGCATGCGCCTACCGATGGTCGATGCCATCCCCGCCTACAACTGGCTGCAGGTCGGGAACTGGGTCGACACCTACTACACGTAAGCTGTCAGCCGTGAGTGACGGGAACGCTGACGCTCGCGCAAGGCTCCTGCGAGCGCTGCGCGAGCAAGCCCTTGTGATAGGCGAGGTGGTGCTGACCAGCGGCGCTGTGGCCCAATACCTGGTCGATGCGAAGCGGGCGATTCTTCTACCGGAGGGTTTCATGGCCCTGGGCGAGCTCGTTGCGGCCCAGGCTGCGGAATGGGGCGCGACCGCTGTCGGCGGCATGACCATGGGTGCGGATCCGATCGCCTGCTCGGCGCTGGGGGCGGGAGCTGACGTCAAGGCCTTCTTCGTGCGCAAGGAGGCCAAGGCTCACGGGCTTTCCCGGCGTATCGAGGGACCCGTGTTGGAACCCGGTGTCGATCGCTGCATGCTGGTGGAGGACGTGGTCACCACCGGCGGATCAACGATCCGGGCGCTTGAAGCGGTACGGGCAGAGGGGCTCGAGGTCGTCGGTGTGCTTGCGATCTGCGACCGCCTGGCAGGCGGGGGTGAGGCGATCAGTGCCGCTGCGCAGGCGCCCTACGTCGCGTTGACGACGATCGACGAGGTCTACCCGGAGCGGCCGGACAGGTGAGCGGCCGCGCGCAGCGCCGCCGCTGACTCAGTTCCTCAGCCGCCTGCTGCCGCTCAGGCTCATGAGCACGTCGTGCATCGTCGCGCCGGTTGGTACCGGAGGCTCGACGCTCAGTGCGGCAGCCTCCATACGGCGGCGCTGCAGCTGCGCGAACTGGCGCACGTACCAGTGACGTATGTGTATCCGGTAGGCGATCGCGAGCGTGTCGATGAACATGCGCTGCACAGCTTCCGTGTTGATACCGGTTCCGGTGAACCGATAAGCGAGCTTTACGGGCGCCTCTTCGATGCGGTCGAAGCCAAACTCGGCACCCACTGCCAGCACCTCGAGGTCGAAGGCGTAGCGCTTGATCAGCAGCAGTGGCGAGATGATCGCGAGCATCTCACCCCGGAACAGCTTTGCGCCAACCTGGGTGTCGCGCACGTTGATCCGGAAGAGCGCCCGGACGATGATCTGGAAGCCCCAAGAGAGCACGCGGCGCAGCAGCGGGTACTGAACCGCGCTGCGAGGGTGGCGCTTGCTGCCGATCACCGCGTCGATGTCGCTTTCCTCGAACCGTCTGGCGGCCTCGACGATAACTTGCGGGTCGATGTCGAGGTCAGCGTCCAGCCAGCCGATCAGGCGTCCGCGAGCCTGCGAAACACCGAAGCAGATCGCGTACCCTTTGCCGCGGTTGTCGGCGTAGGAGAGCACGCGCACGCGCGGGTCGTTCACCAGCCGTGCGCGCTCGGCAGTGCCGTCGCTGTTGCCGTCGCACACCACCAGCAGCTCGAATGGTTTGCCGATCCGTTCGAGCGCGCGCAGCACAGCTGGGATGTTCACCTCAATATATGTGGCCGCGCGGTAGGCGGGCAGGATCAGGCTCAGATGGATGGCTTTGTCCACCGCAGTGGGCT
>JAKAED010000205.1 GCA_021820105.1 Actinomycetes bacterium
CTTCGCCTCGACCAAGCGGCAAGTGACCGCACGGCCACGCAAAGGCAACTCCAGCCGCACCCGCTCTTCCGCTCCGACTGGCATCTCCCGCCGCGCACCGAAACACGTGGACTGCGCGGGTTGCCGTTCACGTGGCGTGGCGCTCGTAATGCCGCTGCGCGCTCACAACCTTGATGGGCTGGAGGGAAATGGCGTTTTGGTGTCCGTTCTGCGTCCTGAAATGCCATTTCGCGTACCGCCTGAGGTGGTTTCGGACCGCCAACCGCACCGCTGGTTCTCCACAATCCGGATTGGCCGTCTGAAAACGGCATCGATGTTCGGAGAGGCATCTTCAAGATGGAGATGGCGGTCCTCCCTCGCGCGGGATGCGTTCTTCAGGTTTCCATCCGGCGGGGTCGATGGGGAGTTGACAGGGTGCTAGCGCTCCAGCGCGCGCTTGGTCGTCTCGGCCAGCGTCGGGTTAGGCCTTGTCCGGACATAGAGTGTCCCGCCTGGCCCCCGCGTTTCGATCGTCAGTCTGGACCACCGGGGATCTGTGCCCGGACGGGCGAATCGATCTTCTGGCTGGCGAAGAGACCACCGCCACGCACAACCACCTCGACGCCCTCTGGAACGATCACGGTTAACGTGCCAAACAGGTTGAACACCTCAAGCATCACCTCAGACGAAACAAGTCGCGCCTGACGCAGATCAAGGTCGATCGTTCCCAAGACCGATCGCCAAACCGAGCGACTCGGCAAAGACCACCGACCTTGGCGGACCAGGTGAGAGCAGAACGCTTTGTGTTCTTCAACATCCGCGTTCAGCGGCGGCGCCACCCCCCGGCGTTCCGGCAAATCACGAACCAAACACGAGAGTTCGACGTCAGTTCTGGCGGCGTAGGCGAGATCCACCCTCTCACCGAACTCCTCGAGCGTGAGCCGGCCCTCAGCCAGGTCAAAGAACTCGCTGCGCACAAACACTTCAGGCGACTCTTGCGTTCTGACCGCCTGGTCAGGCGCGGTCGTGCCTCCCGAAGCCCTCCAGGATCTGCGGCACTGAGCGTTCGATGCGCGCAAGGCGAGTCTCGGACTGCTTGGCTGCGTTGAAGTACAACACCCAGCCGCGCCGGCGCCCTGGGGTGAGGCGCTGCCACGCCTCGCGCAGAGCCGCGTCGGCGTCCAGTGCCATCACCAGCTCGCGCGGGTGAGGACCATCGTCGGCTGGATCCCGGGCCGGGACCGATAGCCCAGCCTGCTCGACCCGGATCGCTTCATGAATCAGTGTGGCGATTGTGCTCCTGGCGGCGTTGACATCGACCACGGAGCGGAACTCCAGCCGCCGGCTGGAGCGGCTGTGCTCACCCTGCTCGCGCAACGCGCCCGACGGATCATCAAGCAGCGCCCCCTTGAAGAACAACAGCGCGCACATCTGCTTAAAGGGCTGGAAGATGACGATGTTCCGCCCCTCGTGCGTGTAGCACGGCTTGCGCCACTTCAACTCCTCTCGCAGGCCGGCAGCAAGCAGGATCGGTCGCAGCGCCTCAAGTTCAGCCCGCCACGCACGCATCCCGTCCAGGTAACGGGCGAGGCTGGGGTTGTCGGACACCTCGTGCTTCTCCGCACTCTGCGCAGCGTTCACGGCCGGAGTCCGACGCGGTCCGCGCTCAGCGCGGCGTCCACGACCGCAGTTCCGACCCTGCCCGCACTCAGCGCGCCGTCCACCCCAGGTCCATGGTCACAGGCACGCCACTGAAGGCGCGTCCGGTTGGACCGGCCAGGAACGCCACGACCTCCGCAACCTCGCTGGGCTCGAGCAAACGCTTGATCGGCTGCACGGGAAGAATCACGTCCTCAAGCACGCGCGCCTCATCTATCCCGTGTGCCCTTGCCTGGGCGGAGATCTGCGCCTCAACCAGCGGGGTGCGCACATAGCTCGGGCAGACGGCGGTTGCCAGAACGCCGACGTCGGCACCCTCCAGCGCCAACGTCTTGACCAGCCCCAGGATCCCGTGCTTGGCCGAGACATAGGCTGACTTGTAAGGCGAAGCGACCAGCCCGTGGGCCGAGGCGACGGCGATGAAGCGCCCGTCACCGTGCTCCGCCAGTGCGCTCCAGGCGTACTTGGCCAACAGGAACGGGCTGGTGAGCAGCAGCGCGAGCATTGTGTCCCAGCGGTCCTCATCAAAGTCGGCCACCGCAGCCACCGTCTGGAACCCGGCATTTGGCACCACGACATCCAACCGCCCAAACCGCTCCAATGCAGCCTGCACCGCGTCGCGGTTGCCCTGGCGCGTGGCCAGGTCCGCGGCAAAGGCGTCACCGGGCGCGTCGTCCGGCGGCGAGATATCCACGTTCAGCACCTGCATGCCCCCGGCCAGCAGGCGCTCGACGATGGCCCTGCCGATCCCGCTCCCACCACCGGTCACCAGTGCGGCCCGTCCGCTGAGTCCACTCATGGCGCTGCACTCTAGGCGTTCAGGCAGCGCAGCGAGTAGATTTCGCGGCGGTCCGTAGCGCTGACCACAAGCACTGGATCCGCGCAGGAGGGATGGAGATGGCTGACAGGGGCGAGCAACCTACGGCAGCTGAGCAGATGGCCAGGTTGTATGAGCAGGCTGAGGCGGCGGCGGCCAGGGCAAGCGAACGGCTGGTTGGATCTGGCGGCTTTGCCTCGCTCCTGGGTCAGATGGCGGAGAACGCCGCGGCGCTGACGAAGCTCTCCGGGGACGCGCTCGACCTTGCCATCCGCAACCTGCGGCTTGCCGGCCGGCGGGACGTGATCAGGCTCGGGCGACAACTGGCCCGCACCGAGGACAAGCTCGAGCGCGTGTTGCAGGAGATCGAGGCGCTGCAGGATCAACTCGCTGCGGCCCCAGCCACCTCAACCGAACCTCCGGAATCCAAGGCCCAGCCGGCTCCACCCAAGGCCCAGCCGGCTCCACCCAAGCCAAAGTCGGCTCCACCCAGGGCTAAGCCCGCTCAGCGCAGGACGGAGCCCAGGTAATGAACGCGCTCCGGACGCTCGCACGCGTACCGCGAGCGACGATCGAGTTCACCAACCTGCTGCTCACAACCGCAGACGCCGAGATCGGGGTCAGCCCCCGTGATGTCGTTTGGACGCACCGTCAGACGACGCTCTACCGCTACCGCTCGGAAAAGCGCTCCCACCCGATCCCGATCCTGCTCGTCTTCGCCCTGATCAACCGTCCTGAGATCTTCGACCTGCGCCCCGGCAACTCGCTTGTTGAATACCTCCTAGATCAGGGTTACGACGTCTACATGGTCGATTGGGGCGTTCCGGATGAGGCCGACGCGGACATGGGGTTGGCTGAGTTCGTCTGCGATGAGCTGCACTGGGCGATCCGCGAGACGCTGCGTGACGCGTGCCAGGATGAGCTCTCACTGGTGGGCTGGTGCATCGGCGGCACGCTCTGCGCGATCCACTGCGCCCTGCACTCCGACTCCCCGGTGCGCAACGCGGTCCTGCTGACGACGCCGATCGACACCTCAGGGTCCCTGTACGCCAGGTGGGTGGGCAACGATGAGTTTGACGTGGATCTGATCGCCGACGCATACGGGTCGATTCCCGGAGCCGGCATCGACTGGGCCAACAAGCTGATGAAACCGGTCACCAACTACGTGACAACCTATCGGCGGCTGCTGCAGGGTGCCATTGACGGCCGTGACCAGCGCGTTGCCTACCAGAGCATGGCCAAGTGGGTGGCGGACAACCCGCCCTTCCCCGGCCAGGCGTATCGCGAGTGGATCACCTGGATGTACAAGGAGAATCGGCTCGTTTCAGGGCGGCTGTCGTTGCGGGGCCAGCGGGTGGATCTGCGCCGCATCGAGCAGAACCTGCTGGTGGTGACGGCCGGCGCCGACCACATCGCGCCGCGGGAGGGCACGGTGCCGCTGCTCGGCCTGGTCGCCTCTGAGGACGTCACGCATCTGGCCAGGCCAGGAGGACACATCGGCCTGATCGCCGGAGGCAAGGCAAAACTGGAGATCTGGCCCGAGCTTGATCAGTGGCTCAGTGAACGGTCAGGTCTCTGAGGGCGGCAAACAAGCGGAGGGAGACGAGATGACAGTCAGCGAGTCGGAGAGTCGGAGCGCACACCGGCCACGGTTGCACGGCCGGGTTGCATTTGTCACCGGCGGCACCCGCGGGATCGGACGAGCGATATCTCAGAGTCTCGCGGAGCAGGGGGCGGTCGTGGCGGCCGGTTACAGCAAGGGTCTTGAACACGCTGAGGAGTTCATCGAGAGCCTCGCGCGGGACGGCCACACGGGCTCAGTCGTGCAGGGCAACGTCGGCTCAGCCGACGACTGCCGCCGTGCGATCGAGCAGGTGCTTGACCGGCACGGCCGGCTGGACATCCTGATCAACAACGCCGGCATCACGATCGACAAGACGATCCTGAAGTTGACCGACGATGACTGGCATCGCGTCCTGGACGTGAACCTGTCGGGAGCCTTCTTCATGTCTCAGGCGGCGCTGCCACACATGATCGAGCGTGGCTCGGGCCGGATCGTGAACATCTCCTCCATCATCGGCGAGACCGGGAACATCGGGCAGGCCAACTACGCAGCATCCAAGTCCGGTCTCTTTGGCCTGACCAAGACGATGGCGCTGGAGGCGGCCTTCCAATTGGGGCGGGCCGGCAAGCTCGATGACGACGGCATCGGCCTGACGGTGAACGCCGTGGCGCCAGGGTTCATCGCCACGGAGATGGTCGACAAGGTCCCGGAGAAGGTCCTGGAGTCGATCAAGGCAAAGATCCCGCTCGGACGCCTTGGCCGTCCGGATGAGGTTGCGCGGGTGGTGCACTTCCTGGTCGCCGACCAGTCCTCCTACATCACTGGCGCGGTCTGGCCGGTCAACGGCGGGATGGACATGTGAGGTGAGCTCTGCTCCGGCGGTCCCGCTGGACCGCCGGAGCGCCCAGCCGCCGCGGTCGGGCCCCTAGCGAGAACGCTCGAGCACCGCAGCCAGCAGCCGCGGCCAGTGGTTGCGTAGCGCGTCGTGGCCCATGAACAGCCCCAGGTGGCCGCTTGGGCTTGTGTCCCGCACGATGTCCGGCTCTGCCAGGCAA
>JAKAED010000206.1 GCA_021820105.1 Actinomycetes bacterium
ACAAAGGCGCTCACCTGGGAAGCGCGCCGTCGACGCGATCAACCTGGAGATCTACCGCAACCAGGTGACCGCCTTCATCGGCCCGTCGGGCTGCGGTAAGAGCACCGTCCTGCGCTGCCTGAACCGCATGAACGACTCAATCCCGGGCTTCAGGCTCGGCGGCACGCTGCAGTACCACGGCCACGACCTGTACGGCTCGAACGTCAACCGGGTGGAGGTCCGGCGGCGGATCGGCATGGTCTTCCAGAAGCCCAACCCGTTCCCCAAGTCCATCTACGACAACGTTGCCTGGGCGGCCCGCAACCTTGGGATGAAGGAGGGGCTCTCAGACCGTGTCGAGCAGGCCCTGCGTGGGGCGGCCCTGTGGGACGAGGTCAAGGACCGCCTCAAGTCAAGCGCGCTTGGTCTCTCCGGTGGTCAGCAGCAGCGGCTATGCATCGCCCGCGCGATCGCCATCGAGCCGGATGTCGTGCTGCTGGACGAGCCGGCTTCAGCGCTCGACCCGATCGCAACCGCATCGATTGAGGAGCTGGTCTACCAGCTGAAGGCTCAGTACACGATCGTGATCGTCACCCACAACATGCAGCAGGCTATGCGCGTCGCCGACAGGACGGCGTTCTTCAGCCTGGATGACCAGCGTGTCGGCACACTGGTCGAGTATGGGCCGACAGAGCGGCTGTTCTCCAATCCGGAGGACACCCGCACACGCGACTACATCACGGGCCGCTTCGGCTGAAACTCGCCCGCCACCTCAAGCTGCGCGCGACCTGCTGCTTCAACCGGCAGCCAGCAGTCCGCAGCCGGCGCCCGCGCGTTGCGCGGGAGCGCCGGCGGAAGAGTTCCTAGCTGCCCTGCTCGCCGAAGATCGCGGCGGTGTCAACCTGCCGCAGGATCGGCTCGCCGCACTGCCAGCAGAAGCCTGCGTTGGCTGAGTGGGGAGCGCCGCAGCTGTTGCAGGTGCCGGCGGTACGGGCGCTCTCATGCCGGAGGATCCGATCGACCTCCGCAAGCTGCGCCTCAATGTCCTGCAGCGCAGCCGCACGCTTGACGATCACATCCACGCGGATGTTGTTGCGCACCGCCATCTCATAGACCAGGCCGCCCAGATCCCACTGCAGCTCCGCGACCTTGACCTCAAGCTCGTCACGGCGGCGACGCAGGTCCACCACCGGCTCCTCAACGGCAACCGCGGTTGCCTTGGCTGTAGCTGACATCAGCTCTGCTCCTTCACTGTTGGGGCTGCGCTCGCCGCCTCAGGGCTCAGCTGCCGCTCTTGAAGAGGTTGCCTGAACCGGAATTGGTCGACGGCTTGGTCGCGCCGCCGCCCGAGCCCGACTTGGCAGTGGTGGTGACACCGCTCGCCTTGACCGTGACCTGCGGCGCCGAGGAGGTGCCGCTGCCGATCAGGACACCGACGCCAAGCGCAACCAGCACGATGAGCAGGGCCAGCAACATCTGCATGCGTGTGAACGCGGCGGCCCCCAGCTGCCCGGCGGCGGCCACCCCGGCGGCGGGCTCCGCCTCAGGACGAGCCAGCGTGAAGCGCGGGTTGCCACGACGGGTACCGCACTCAACGCAGTAGCGCTGATCAATCGCCAGCCTCGCATCGCAGGTTGCGCAGCGATCGCCGGTGGCGCCCGTCAGCAGTGAGCCGGACGACTCGTTTGACTCGGGCACCGACACCGGGTCGCCTGACCTGCCCTCAGGGGAATCTGTGGAAATGCTCATCTCCGCGACAGGCTACAGGGGTCCCTGAGCGACTTGTGAAGATGGCGTAAATTCGACCGCACGGCGGGCTTACGCGCAAGCACGCACGGTGCTCTGAACGCGAGCGGGCTCGACGTCTTGCACGTCGAGCCCGCTCGCTCAGACAGGAACCGCGGGCCGGCCGGGGCACGCGGTTCACAAGCAGCTTCTGCCTAGAGCTGAACGCTCTTGATGTTCACCTTCTGGCCGAAGTTCGACATGACAACGAGCTTTGCCATCGCGCTTGAGCCGGCTGCCTTGGCACCCATGGCGTTCAGCGTCACGGCAACGTCACGCTTACCGTGGGGGAGCACGTTGAACTTGCCCTTGCCAACGACCTTGCCGCCGACCTTGAGCTCGATCATGCCGGCGGCCCGGAAGCCGCTGCGGTTGGCCACCATCAGCATCGCCTTGCTGCCAGAGACCATCGCCTTGGCGCCGACCGCCAGCTCACCCAGCTTCGGCGTCGTGAACTCGCCGTTGGGGCTCTGGTAGAAGTCGATGCCGCTGTTGTTGCCGTACTGATAGATGCAGGGCCCCTGCACGGAGTCACCAGACAGGTAGGTGCTGGCGTAGCCGTTGGGAACACAGGAGTACGAGGGGCTCGCTGCGGTGCCGACGTTCACGTCCGACGCAGCGTCGGTGGTGCCGGGCTGATCGACGATCCAGTGGTAGTACTTGGTGCCGGGCGTCAGCGGAGTCTGGCTCGAGTTGTTCTGCGCCGCTGTGCCATAGGCGCCGAGGAGTGAGCTGACGGCGGTGAGGCCGGTTGCCGTCGGCACCTCCATCGAGGTTCCGAAGATCGTGGCCGATCCAGGGGTGTCACCGTTGGCGGTGTAGTCGGAAACCGGGTCGATCTCAAACTCGACGTTGGAGTAGTTGTCCGCGCCGGCGTTTGAGAAGGCCTTGGTGCCGATGTACGCGGTCGTGTTTGAGCCGCTCGTGGGGATCCCATCGATCCAGATGTTCTCGCTGGAGCTGCTCGAACTGTTGATGATGTTCACGCCGCCCGTCCAGCTGAGCGTGGTGCCGGGGGCCAGGACCGACTCGATTCCTGTGTTGCCACCCGTGTCAACCGCTCCGTGCAGTACGACGGACTGCGGAGTCAGGTTGGACACCCCGGTCACGACCGGTGAGTTGACGAAGTACTGAGTGTCAGCGGCACTTGCGGCCGGTACTGCGACGAGCCCACTGGCGCCCACGGCAAGGGCCGCGATCAAGGCGGAGCGGGAAAGCTTACTCGTCAATTTCGATCCTCCTGTAGTTGTCGCCGCCGCGAGCGCAAACCGGGTCGCTCGGGACGGTTGTAGTCATGCCTCGCTTGAATCCGGCCGCCCGGTGGCGGGCACTGCGCGACCCACCCCGAAGCGCGGCTAACGTAGCACCGTGAGGCGGCTCGTTAACAGCCAATAAGCGTGTTTACCCCACAGTTACGGGACTTCCAACAACCGGAGTCACAAACAATTAACAACTCCCGGAGACTTGTCACAAATTGGTAACAAGTGAGGCGGCTCCGGAGGGGCCACCGGGGTCCCACCACCGGGACCCGAATCGGCATCAGCGAGGGGGCCTGCGCCAGCCGTAGACGAACCTGTACAGCCTCTGCAGCAGAGCGGTGACGCGGGCGCTGTAGGGGAACATGAAGAGCTCGCGGCGGGGTCCAAAGCCGCTCACCAGGAGGGTCTGCACGCGGCAGTACTTGCGGATACCGGTGGCGCCATGACGGGAACTGATCCCCGACGCCTTCCAACCTCCCATCGGCATGTTCAGCGCGAAGTAGTTGAGCTGCGCGGCGTTGACACAGACCGAGCCGACCTCAAGGCGTCGCGCCAGGCGCTCGCCATCGGTCGTATTCCGGGTCCAGACGCTGGCCTGCAGTCCGTACTGGGAGTCGTTGGCAAGCTTGACGGCCTCATCCAGGTCGGCGACCTTCATGATCGGCAGCACCGGGCCGAAGGTCTCCTCGCGCATCGTGTCCATCGTGTGGTTCACGTCGACCAGCACCGTTGGTTGGTAGAAGTGCCCGCCTCCACTGGCGTCGGCCTGACCGCCAACCAGCACCCGTGCGCCCTTGGCCACCGCGTCCTTCACGTGCGCGTCGATGATCTGCACCTGTGGCGGAAAGATGATCGCGCCGACGTCGACGCTGCCGGGCCCGGTCGGCGCCCCCTGACGCAGCGCTCGCACCTTGTCCTCCACCCGCCGCACAAACTCGTCATAGACCGGCGCCTCCACGTAGACACGCTCCACCGAGATGCACACCTGACCGGCGTTGTTCATCGAGTAGTAGGCGGCGGCGGTTGCGGCCTTCTCAACGTCGGCGTCGGCACAGACGATCATTGGATCGTTGCCGCCCAACTCCAGGTGGCAGGGGATCAGAGCCTCAGCGGCGGCCTTGGCCACCTGGCGGCCGGTGCGCGTCGAGCCGGTGAACATGATGCAGTCCACCGCGCCGATCAGCGCGGCGCCGGTGGCGCCGTCCCCGACCAGCACCTGAAAGACGTGCTCAGGCATGCCGCAGGCCTGGAACATCTCCGCCATCAACAGCGAACTCAGCGGCGTCACCTCACTGGGTTTGAGGATCACGCTGTTGCCGGCCATCAGCGCCGGGATGCAGTCTCCAAAGCCGTTCACCAGCGGGAAGTTCCAGGGCCCGATCACGCCCACGAGGCCGACCGGCTCGTAGCGCAGGGTCAGCTTCTTGCCGGCCACCGCCGGGTTGCCCCAGTAACGGGCGCGCTCGTCCGCAAGGTAGTCGGCCGCATGACGCGCCCAGAACCCGAACGCCTGCACGACGTAACCCAGGTCCGTCGCCTGCGCGTCCTCGTGGGTCTTGCCGGTCTCCTCAACGACCGTTGCGATCACACGATCAGCGTTGTCAAGCATCCAGCGCTGCGCGCGGCGCATCACCGCGGCGCGGTCGGCAAAACCGAGCGCGAGCCAGCCCGGCTGGGCGGCTCGCGCTCGTTCGGCGGCTGCGAGCACCTGAGCGCCGTCAACCGCCGGCACGGTCGTGATGACCTCGCCGGTGGCGGGATTCTCGACCGTGATTCCCATCTCAGTCACCGAGCTCCACTGACTCGATGACGGCTGGTTCCTCCGGCCGATCGCGCGCATCGGTCGGCAGCCCCTCAATCGCGTCAACCGCATCCATGCCCTCAGTCACCTGACCAAAGACCGTGTGCTTGCCGTCGAGCCAGGGCGCCGCGTCGGTGGTGACGATGAAGAACTGCGAGCCGTTGGTGTTGGGACCTGCGTTGGCCATCGCGATCGCGCCACGCACC
>JAKAED010000052.1:0-6732 GCA_021820105.1 Actinomycetes bacterium
GCCAGCGGCTCCTGCGCGTTCTTCAGCGGCAAAGCACTGCTCCAGGGGCCTTCAGGAAAGGTTGCCCTGGCAGTCAAGTCCACCTCCAAGGGCTGCGGCTCTGAAACAGCCGCGACGGTCACCGGAAGCGCCACCGCCAAGGGCCTCTCAGGAAAGCTCAAGGGCACAAAGGGGGCGGTGACGTTCTCCGGGACCTTCGACAGCTCAACGGGCGCCTTCTCGATCGTCATGAAGGGCAAGGTCTGACGCCCCTCCAGGGTATGTGGCCGGGCCGACCGCGGCACGTGGCGGCTTGGCTGAACCGTCCAGCAAGAAAAGGACAATTCGGTGAAATCGATAAACATCAAGACTGCAGCCGCGGTTGTTGGTTTGAGCGCCGCGCTGGTTGCGGTCGCGCCGGGCAGCGCCTCGGCGGCCACGGCTCAGGACACGACGACGAACCCGGCCGTGACCGGACCGCCGCTGCAGAGCGTCACCTCGACGGGCAACGTGATCGTGAACGTCGACACGGTCTCCCAGGCGTTTCACGGGACACTGCCCGCAGGGGCTGTGCAGGGCTCATGCGGTTTGACGAGCCATTTCGTGCAGGGCCAGGGCATCGTCTTCCGCGTCTGGGGGACCGGGGCGGACGGTACGCCGCTCACCGGACCCAACGCGAAGAACATCGGGACCGTGAAGTCGGCCGTGGTGAACATCTCGCTGCCGGGGGGCGGCACCCAGTCGGTGCAGCTCAACTACGGCACGCACGGGTCGGGAGCGACGGCAGCGTCGTTCTGGACTGGACTTTGGTCGACGAGCTCCGCGACTCCGGTCGGGACCGTGAACTACACGGTCACGGTGCAGACCTATGACGTGCCGCCGGTGACGAAGACCGTCAACAAGACCACCTACAAGGTCCTGCACAGGAGGATCCGCAGGACGGTGCACGTGAGGGTCAACGGTCGTATGCGTGCGGTGAAGATCACCGTGAAGCAGCCGGTCGTCAAGAAGGTGATCAGGCAAGTGCAGCAGATCGTGACGCCGGGCGTTGTCGGCCCGAGCGGAACGTTCTCGTCGTCCTCGAGCCTGACTGACTCGCCACTGACGATCCTTCCGGCGGGCACCGCTCCAACCTCCTACTGACGGCAGCGGCCAGCAGACACAGACAGCGCGCGCTCAGGCAATCGGCATTTGACCGAACGTTCGCTCGCCTCGGGGCCGTCGTCTCGAGGCGAGCCGCCTGAGCGGCGCTGCGTCGGCCGGCAGCGGACCGTCATGCAGCACTCGAACACTCAAACGATTTAAGGAACCGACAAACCATGACTCGCTCAAGCAGAATTTTGAAGCGGGGCCTCCTAACCGTCGGAGTGCTGGCAGGCTTTGCTTGCGCCCTGCCCGCCACGGGACTGGCAAGTCAACAGAACGTGCCAGTGCCCAGCATCCCAGGAGCCCCAACCCCTCCCGGGCCAGTAGCAGCAGCCTTCACCGTGCCGGCAACCGTCGGCACACTGGCCGTGAGCCCCCAGACCGGCGTGGCCGGCACACCCGTCACCATCACCTACCAGGGCCTTCCAGCCAACCAGTCGGTCTCCATCCTCTGGTCCACGGCCTCAAACACCTGGTCTGTCGATGGTGAGCAGTTCACAGCCGACTACATGGGCCGCGCCTCAACTCCGGAAAACGTTGTGCTGACCACGGCAACCACGGACGCCAACGGCGCGCTCAACGCAAAGGTCGACATCCCCCAGGACTGGGGCGGGCTGCATACCTTCTACGCCGTGATCAACGGCGCGGAGGTTGCAAACGGCGGCTTCACGGTCTACCGCACAGCCACGATCAGCCCCAAGTCCGGGCCGATCGGCACCCCCATCACGATCACCTACCGCGGCCTGGGGGCCAGCCTCTATGAGGGCGGCGCAGCGCTGCTGTGGGACAACAAGTATGTCGGTGAGCTCGCCTCAATCTGGACGCGCGGAACCGCCACGACGGTGATCCGCGCGAGCGGGCCGGTCGGGGTGCACTCGATTCAGATCGGTGATGCCATCACCTACCTGTACCTCAACTACCAGCAGTCGCCGTTGCCCTGGATCAACGGCGCTCACTTCAACTTCCGGGTCACACCACCAAAGGTCACCGTCAAGGTCAAGGGCAAGGCTAGAGCCAAGGCCCTGGCCCAGGCCCTCGCCAAGGCAGAGAACAAGCTGCCGCCCACCCGGATCGACTGGCCCGCGAACGTAACACCCACCGACAACCAGATCACCACGCTCGATCCGACGATCCAGACAGCCAGCGGGGTCACAGCCTCACTCTCCACGAAGTACGGGCAGGTCGGCGCGCCGGTCACCGTCTCCGCCTCAGGGCTGGCACCAAACACCACGATCAACCTATCGTGGACCACAGTCGTCGGCAGCCGCGTCAACTGCACCGGAACCTGCTGGGTACCTCAGGGCACCGCACTCGGCACCGCAACCACGGATGCGGCTGGGAACCTCAAGGCCATCGTCCACGTGCCCGACGGACTCGGCGGCTGGCATGCGATCGCGATCCAGCAAGACGGTCAAACTGAGGCACAGCTGCCGTTCAACATGGTGCGCAGCGTCGTCGGCGTCGGCGCCCCGCGCGTCGTCAAAGAGGGCCACATGTTCGCCGTCCACCTCAAGGGCCTGGGATGGACGCAGTTCGACAACACAATCGCAGTCGACTACGACAACAGCTACGTCGGCTACGGGTGCGGATTCAACTCAAACGGCGACACATTGATGTACCTGCGTGCCACCGGCGGACCTGGAATCCATCTGATCGACATGTACCCAATGCTGTACACGCTCTCGCCGTCGTTCGCGAACACGCCGTACGGCATGACCCCCTACCTCACCTACGCCAAAGACGAACCAGGGCTTGCCCTGGGTTACAGACTCCCCGCGATCAGACTCGCGATTCGGGTCATCCGCTGACGCTCCAGTGGAGGGTGTGGGCATCGGCCCTCACCCTCCACCAGTTCGGGGCGAAGGGGCACGGACCCGAGCTCGGGTCAGGAGGCCTCGACCTCGGATCCCTCCGCCGGCGGTGACGGTGATGCCGCCGGCGGGGAGCCGGGGCCCAACGGCCTGCCATGCCGATGCGGCTCAACCGCCCCGGTATTCAGGATCCCGACTGCGACGCGGCGGCCAGGGGCTTCTTCCCGGCATCCACCAGGCACGGGCTCCGAGCCAGGACACCAGGCCGGGCACCAGGAGCAGCCGGACCACCGTCGCGTCAAGCGCGACCGCCAGAGCAAGCCCGGCCCCAAACTCCTGCAGGCCCGCGACTCGACCCACCAGGAACCCGCTGAAGGCGGCCACCATGATCGCGGCGGCGGCAGTGATCACCGGCCCGGTCTGGGCCAGCCCCTCACGCACGGCGGCGATGGTTTCCCGCCCGCGATCATGCTCCTCCCGCATGCGCAGGACCAGGAACACCTCGTAATCCATGGACAGACCAAACAGCATCGCCACGAGGAAGATGGGAACCCAACCCTCCACCGCTGGTTCGCTGTAGAGCGAGAGCACGCTGTTCCCCACCCCGTCACGGAAGACGACCACCAACAGACCGAGCGTCGCAAACGCGGAGAGCGCGTTGAGCAGCACGGCACTGATCGCCAGCGGCAGCGATCCGAACGCTATGAGGAGCACCACAAAGGTGACCACCAGCACAGCCGCACCGGACCAGAGCGACGGCCCGTAAACGCCGCGCAGGTAGTCAACACCCTGGGCGGACGCGCCGCCCACGTACGCACGTGCGTTTGCGGGCAGCTGCGCCGCCGGGATCTCACGGTCACGCAACCGGCGCACCAGCGCCTGCATCGCGCCGGCACCGAAGTCATGTCTTCCGACCACGAAGATCCGCGCATATCTCCGATCCGAACTCACATACGGGGCCTTCCAACCGTATGCCGTGATGTAGGCCTCGGGATCGTTTGAGATCACGTCGGCCAGGCGTCTCAGCGGGCTGTGCACATCTGCGCGTGCGGTGCCGCCGGCCATTCCGGTGTCGATCACGACCTCAACCGGTGTGATCTCACCCGGTCCGGCATCGGCAGAGAGCAGGCTGAGCCCGCGAGCCGACGCGGGCGCCTGAGGTATCGCTGTGATCGAGCCCGGAGTGAGCCTCAGCCCCACCGCGGGTGCTGCACAGACTACGAGCGTCGCCAGCGAACCCAGGACGAGGATCCGCCGGTGACGCGTCACGGAGGCTGCCAGGCGAGACCAGCCCTTCCGGGCCTGGGCTGGTCTGGACCGATGCCTGAGCAGCCGTCGTCCCAGCAGGCTGAGCAGCGCCGGCTGCAGCGTCAGTACGGCCAGCATCGAGGTGAGCGGCACCAGCAGGCCGGCGAGCCCCAGCGACCGCACGAACGGCACGGGTGTGACCAGCACCACCAGCAGACCCAGGGCGACCGCAGCGCCTGAGATCAGCGTGGTCAGCCCGGCGGTGCGCATCGTGTTGATCACCGCCTCGGTCACCTCGTCGGTTCGGCCGGTCACCTCATCGGTTCGGCCGAGTTCCTGGCGGAAGCGGTGGACGATCAGCAGCGAGTAGTCGATCGCGAGCCCCAAGCCGATCAGATCCGCGAGGTTCGGCGCGTAGGAGGAGATCGTCAGGACGTGCGCCAGCAGCCAGAGCAGGCCGGTCGTGGAAGCGATCGTGGCGGCGGCGAAGAGAAACGGGATGGCCACCGCGTACGACCAGCCCAGCGCGATCAGCAGGATGATCAGCGCGGCGATCAGCGCGATCACGTCGCCCCTGTGCAGGTCGGCGGTGAGGATCGGGTTGAGGTCGTACTGCAGCGCGGGTTCGCCTGTCACCAGGGCCGCCGGGCCAGAGCTTGCGCTCAGCGCGCGCCGCAGGCGCGGAGTCAGCCGCTCCGCCGCCTGGAGGTCAAGGCTCGTGGCCACATCCGCATAGGCGACACCGTGCCCCTGCTGGATCCGGCCGGCATGTGCATGCGGCAGCGCTCGAGCAGCGGCGTCCACGCGCTGTTGCAGCCTGCGTCGCGCAGCCGCTGACTGATCGCGCTCGCGGAAGGCGACGACGAAGGTGCCCTCCGTGCTCTCCCCGAAGCTCCGCGCCAGGATCGCCTCCGCATGCTGGGAACCACTGCCCGGCACCGAGAGCGAGTTGACCAGCAGTGAGGGCAGCCCTGTGGCTGCAGCGGCCCCCAGCAGCACCACGGTTAGCCAGACGGTGAGCACCACCACCCGGCGGCCGATGACCGCGCGCGTCCACGTTTCGATGCTCACACTCGAGACTCCCCTGATCAGACGGGAGACCGCAATGTAATCAGTGCTCTGCCTGCTACGGAGCGCGACCGGTCACGCTGCAGGCGAGCTGCCTGAGGCGATAATCGGGTGCGTGTACGTTGGCGCCCTTGAGGTCGAGATTCACATCCCGGCGGTCGGCTCGCTGAAGGCGAAGCGCTCCGTCGTGCGGCACCTGGTCGAAGCCTCACGCCAGCGGTTTGGTGTGTCCGCCTCCGAGGTTGCTCACCACGACCTGTGGCAGCGCTCCACGCTCGGTTTCGCCGTGGTCGCGCCATCCGCGAGTCATGCCGAGCATCTGCTCGATCAGGTCGAGCGCTTCGTCTGGTCGCACCCGGAGCTGGAGGTCACCTCCACGAGGCGACATTGGCTCGACTGTCGCTAGGCTCGGGCCAGGTGCCTGAGGAAAACCCTGACGAGGCAAAGAAGCTTCCCTCCGGACGCGTGGCTCGCACGGCACGGGTCGGCGGGCTCGCTGCGGGCCAGGGCGTCAGGTGGGCGGGGATGCGCGCTGCCAACCGGGTGCGCACGCCGGAGCGTGCGGCCGCGGCAGAGGCTGAGCGAACCATGGCGCTGGTCAACGAACTGGTCGACCAGTTGAGCCGCATGCGCGGGGCGGCCATGAAGGTCGGGCAGGTGCTGTCGATGGTTGAGTTCGACGGTCTCCCGGAGGAGCAGCGGGACGAGCTCCAGCAGCGGCTCGCGACCCTTCGGGACAACGTTCCGCCGGTCTCATTCGGGCAACTGGAGCGGCTGCTGCGCAAGGAATTCGGCGGGCCACTGTCCAGCGTCTTTGCTGAGTTTGATGAGCGTGCGTTTGCGGCCGCCTCAATCGGCCAGGTGCACCGGGCGCGCACCCGTGACGGGGACGAGGTTGTTGTCAAGGTTCAGTACCCGGGAGTGGCCGAGGCGGTTGAGACGGATCTGCGCAACGCGATGCTGCTCGTGCCGTTGATCAAGCGGCTCGCGCCGGGGCTGGATGCCAGGGCATTGGGTGCGGAGATGCGGGAGCGGATAGGGGAGGAGCTCGACTATGAGCTCGAGGCGCAGAACCAGCGCCGCATCGAGCGGCTCGTGCGGGGACACCCGTTCATCCTGGTGCCACACGTGCACACCGAGCTCTCCACCCGGCGGGTGCTCGTGTCTGAGTACGTCGAAGGAGAGCGTTTCGAGGCAGTCAGAGGCGCCGCCGAGCAGGTGCGCGACCGCTACGGGGAAATCGTCTTTCGGTTCTTCTTCGGTCTCCTCTACCGCGACCGGATCGCGCTTGGGGATCCGCACCCGGGCAACTACTTACAACTTGCGGATGGGCGTGTCTGTTTTCTCGACTTCGGCCTGCTGCGTGATGTCGACCGCGCCAGGGTCGCGGCGGAACGAGCCATAGCTCAAGCGGTTCGGGCGCAGGATGCCCAAGCACTCAAGGACTCGCTGATCTCAGGTGGGTATCTGCCGCCGACAC
>JAKAED010000052.1:6742-23990 GCA_021820105.1 Actinomycetes bacterium
CGCGCGGCGGCTGTCGATGCCGACTTTGCCCTACGACTGATGCGTCAGGCCACGGGGTGGTACGCGATTCCGGGGCAGCAGCGGTTTGCGGAGGATTCAGGCCGCCATGGCCATCCGGGGCACCATGACAACCCCGGCCACCATGACAACCCCGGCCACCATGACAACCCCGGCCACCATGACAACCCCGGCCACGACGACCGCCCGGGCCACGATGACCCCTCCGCTCGCGATGAGCCCTTGAGCGATCGGCCGGACTCGGGGCGCCGCCGACCTGATCCAGCACAGCGGGCCGCCTTCAGAAACCAGGTCAACCAGTTCACCGTCCCGCCTGATGCCGCGCTAATCCGTCGCATGCACGGAGTGGTGGCGGCGGTGCTGCAGACACTGCGAGCGGGCGCGGACTGGGGAGCCATCGCGGCCGAGTACCTGCACGGTGAGCCGCCGGCTACCGATCTGGGTCTGCAGGAGGCGGCGTTCTTTGCGCGGCAGCTGCCAGCTTGAGCCCATACAGGGTGGCGGCCACGGCCGTGGCGAGGTTGAGGGACGAGACCCCCGCCGCCATGGGCAGGGCGACCCTCCGGTCGGCTCTGGCGAGCAGATCGTCGCTGAGGCCGTCACGCTCGGTTCCGAATGCGAGCACCGCTGCCGCCCGCAGTTCCAGCGGGTTCAGGTCATCACCGTCCGGGGTCAGCGCGATCAGCTCCCGTCCCTGGGTTCGGACCGTGCGGAGGTGATGCACGGGCAGCGCAAAGTGCAGCCCCGCACTGCCACGCAGCGCATCGTGGTGCCAGGGGTCCTGGCGCCCGGTGGTCATCAGCCCCGCCGCACCGGCCGCGGCGGCAACCCTGACGGCGGCTCCGAGGTTTCCGAGGTGGCGCGGATCTTCCAGCAGCACCACGTGCCCGCTGCCCGCCAGCACGCTGTCCGGATCGGGCTGGTCCGGGCGGCGGGCCACGGCCACGATCTGTGCGCGCGGCACCACAGCCTTGAGCTCCTCGGCGCCGACCACCTCAGCGGCGATCCGTACATCAGGGGCGAGACGTGCCGTGAGTGTCTCAAGCTCGAGCGGGTCGGCGGTCCATGCACCCAACAGTTCGGCACCGAAACGAACCGCGTGCTTGACCGCGTGGAAGCCCTCCAGCACCACCAGCTCGGGACGGCGCTTGGCCCGCTCCACCTCCTTGAGCTGCATCTCAGGCTACCCGGCAGGGACACTGATGGCACCGACGCCTGATCACGCTGAGGAGTCTTGGGCCACGCACTGCCGCAGATGGTGCCTCATCTGCGCAACTTCAGGTCCTCAGTGCAGCGGCCAGCCGGTGTAGGCCTCGGCAAGGAAGCGCTGGCCGGCCTCCGATTCGATGACTGAGTAGAGCTCGCCGAGCTGGCGCAGGCGGTCGAACTCGGTGGTCCCAGGAACGGTGTGCAGCATGCTGGTCATCCAATACGAGAACTGCTGCGCCTTCCAGATCCGCTTCAGCGCCACCTCTGGGTAGCGCTCGATCTCGGTGCGGTCGCCACGCAGCAGCAGCGCCTCCAGGGCACGCGCGAGGATCACCACGTCCGCGGCCGCAAGGTTCAGGCCCTTGGCGCCGGTGGGTGGCACCGTGTGGGCGGCGTCACCCACCAGCGCAAGGCGGCCGCGCTGAAGTGCGCTGGCAACAAAGCTGCGGAACCGCAGCACATCGCGTTGGAAGATCGGTCCGTCCGCAAGCGGATGCGGAGCCAAGCGCGCGCGCAGCGCCTCCCAGACCTCGTCGTCAGTGAGCGCGTCCGGGTCCTGGTCGGGGTCACACTGCAGATACATGCGCTGCACAGTCTGGCTGCGCTGGCTGATCAGGGCGAACCCCTGGGGTGAGTTGCTGTAGATCAGCTCAGGCGCGCTGGGCGGTGCCTCGCAGAGGATCCCGAACCAGGCAAAGGGATACTCCTTGAAATAGCCGTCGGTCTGGGAGCCCGTCACGGCTTCACGCACCACGCTTCGCGAACCGTCGGCGCCGACCACGAACTCCGCCTCGATGGTGATCGCTTCCGCTTCCGCTGTGGTCGTCTCGATCACCGCCCGCTCGCCGACATCGTGAGCGGTCTGCGCCAGGACCCCGAACCGCAGGTCCTGGCCGCCAGCCATCCGTGCCGCGATCAGGTCCCTGAGCACCTCATGCTGGGGGTACAGCCACACATCTCTGCCAACCAGGGCGTGAAAGTCAATCCGGTGTCCTGCACCGTCAAAGCGAAGCTCGATGCCCTGATGCGGCTGCGCGTCCCGCAACACACGATCCGAGCCACCGGAATCCTTCAACAGCTGGATCAGCCAATCCTCGATGATTCCGGCTCGAACGGTGTTCTCGATCTCATCTCGGCTGCGGCTGTCGATCACGACAGACTCGATGCCTGCGGCCGCCAGCAGATGCGAGAGCAATAGACCCGCTGGGCCGGCTCCAACAATCCCAACCTGTGTGCGCACGACCGTCATTCTCATCCTCCTTTGCCAGGCTCAAACACGTGATCGCGACCTTGCGTCCCACCGGTTGCAGACGCGGCCTTTCTCCTGCTCCGATACAATTCCGAATCAAGATTCGGAATCAAGAGTGTAGGTGTTGAGCCGGGTTCATGAGAGAGGAGAATTGATGAGGGTTCTTGTTATCGGTGGCGGTATGGCTGGGCTGAGCGCGACCATCTCGCTGCGCAGTGCCGGCATTGAAGTGGACGTGATCGAGCGCGATCCGGCCTGGGGTGTGTACGGGGTCGGAATCATCCAGCCCGCCAACGCGCTCCGAGCACTGGATGTGCTTGGTCTCGCACAGGCCTGCGTTGAAGCCGGTCAGCCGATCCGCGGCGACCGAACCTACCTGGGTGACGGCACGACCCAGATCGCCGCGCACGAGTGGCCGACGCTCGTTGCAGGGTTGCCGCCGGGCAACGGGATCACTCGCCCGAAGCTGCATGAGATCCTGACCACCGCCACCAACAACTCCGGCGCGAACGTGCGTACAGGTGTGACCGCGACTGAGATCCGGGACATCGGTGATCAGGTGGAGGTCGCCTGCTCCGACGGCACGCAGGCCACCTATGACGTTGTCGTGGGCGCCGACGGTCTCTACTCGCAGACGCGCGCACAGCTCTTCGGCTCGGAGTTGAAGCCCGCCTTCTCCGGCCAGGTCTGCTGGCGCTACAACCTGCCCCGCATCGAGGGGCTCGAGGAGATCCTTGTCTTCCTGGGGCCGAACGGGACACTCGGCTTCACGCCGATTGGCCGGGACCTCATGTACGCGTTCCTGATCGAGACGCCGATGCCGGGACAGGCTGAGGCGATTGAGCGTGAGGGCGCGGCAGCGATCATGCGCCAGCGCCTTGAGCCCTTTGCCGGCCCGATCCTCGAGCTTCGAGAGCTCGTCAGCGACGACGACGCCGTGGTCCTGCGACCGATCGACACGATCCTCGTGCCGGAGCCTTGGTACCGGGGACGCGTCGTGCTGCTCGGTGACGCGGCTCATGGCACCTCGCCTCACGCCGGTCAGGGCGCCGCTCAGGCGCTTGACGACGGCATCGTGCTGGCTCAGGAGCTCGCGCGAGGTGTGCCGGTCCCGGATGCGCTGCAGGCGTTTGTCGACAGGCGATTCGAGCGTTGCAGGCTGGTCGTCGAGAAGTCGCTCGCCATCGGTCGTTGGGAGCAGGATCACACGCTGCCGATCGATCCGGATGCCACCCGCATGGAGATCGCGATGTCTGCGGCCGCGCCGATCTGACGTTCGCGCTGGGGCCACCGGCCCGCTGGCCGGCGGCCCCGCACATGCGAATCCGGATTCGGTTTTGCGTACGGATCGCTCGACTGCGACAATCGCTTTCTGTGAGCACTTCCAATGCGACCGTCAGGCCGCCCAAGCAGCAGCGCAGCCGGGAGTCCTATGAGCGCGTGCTCGATGCTGCGCACGGTCTCCTGGAGGAGAACGGGTTCGAGGGATTCACCGTGCAGGAGGTGGCGGCGCGAGCCGGAGTCTCGGTCGGCGCGATCTACGAGCGCTTTGGCAATAAGGAGACGCTGCTGCGGACCGTCCATGAGCGGCTGATGGACCGGATGGCCGCCTTTGACTCGGGCGAGCACCTCTCACCGGGCGAGCCGGCCACCGCCGCGGAGGTCATAGGTGTGCTTGTGCGCAGGGTCGCCGCGACGATGGGCACCCATCGAGCGGTGCTGCGAGCGTTCATGCACCTCGGAGCACTGGACGAGGTCATGTCCGCCAGGGGCTCGCTTGAGAGCATCGAGCTCAGCAGGCGCTTCAAGGCGGCGCTGCGCCCCTTTGCCGCGGAGTTCCGGGTTTCGGATCCGGAGGTCGCGCTGGACGTGGTCTTCAGATTGACCTATTCGACCCTTGCCAGACAGGTGATGTACGGCTCCCGGTTCGAGTCCGACACGGAGCTGGGGTACGAGCAGTTGACCGATGAGCTCGTGGAGGTGTGCGCGGCTTATCTGTTGCGTTAGCGCTGCCTGGCTGAGGTTGACGACGCGCCCGGAGATCGCTAGCGTTCAGAATCCGAATACGAATTCAGACTCGGCAGCTGCAGAAGCCAGCTGTCCCGCAGGAATTGATGAGGAGATTGAGCATGGGTCCCACGCTGTTGTCGCAGTTGGCACACGTTGAGCTGACGACGCCGAAGTTCGATGAGTCGCTGAGTTTCTGGCACGAGATCGCCGGGCTGGAGCTGACCGAGCAACGCGGGCGCACCGCGTATCTGCGTGCCTGGGGCGACCGCTTCCATCACACCCTGCAGCTGACCGAGGGTGAGCAGACGGGCCTCGGGCACATCGGCTGGCGTGCAAGCGGGCCGGAGGCACTGGAGGAGGCGGTCTCCCGACTCCAGGCCGCCGGAGTCGGTGAGGGCTGGGTTGAGGCGTCCGTCGGACACGGCCGTGCGTTCCGTTACAGGGGACCTGGCGGACACCTGCATGAGATCTTTTGGGAAGTCGAGCGGTTCGTCCCGCCCGCCGGGATGGAGTCGCCATTTCCCAACCGGCCGCAGCGCTACGTGCCGCGCGGCGCGGCCCTGCGCTGCATTGACCACGTCACGGTCGTCACCAGCAACCCGGAGCGCGATGCAAAGTGGTACCGCGACACGCTCGGTCAGCGCTACATGGAGTACACGACCACGCCGGATCGTCGTGACTTTCCGGTCTTCTGCATGTCATCGGTGTGTGAGCGCTCCCATGACCTCGGTCTCGTCTGGGACCCGACGGGCGACAACGGCCGGATCAACCACTTCGCTTACTTCGTGGATTCCCGGGAGGAGCTCCTGCGCGTCGCAGACGTGTTCCTGAACCGTGACGTACCGATCGAGTTCGGGCCAGGCCGGCACGGCATGGGAGAGCAGGACTACCTGTATGTGCGCGAGCCGAGCGGCATGCGCCTTGAGGTGAACGCCGGCGGCTACCGCAACTATGAGCCGGACTGGGAGACCGTTCGCTACGAGCCTGAGCAGGGTTCGAACGTCTTCTACAAGAACGGGGCGCTGCCACCGTCGATGTTCCAGTCCTTCCCGGACGTCCCGATCCCCGAAGCGGACCTCAAGCAGGCCCAGCAGCGGACGGGGCTGTTCATCTGAGATGACCATGGCACAGGTGTCGGATCTGGAGGCCGGCAGGGCGTGGCTCCGCGCCCGCCTCGAGCGCAGGGCGCATCCGCTTGACCATCTCGAGGCGGGCGCCGCGGAGCGCACGATCGCTGCTCTCAGGGGCCTCGATCCTGAGTCTTGGACGCTGGCCTGGGGCGGGCTCGCGGATGAGTTCGTCGAGGCTGCGGAGGCCGCCGTGGGCACTCCGCGGGAGCGTGAACTCTGGGCGCAGGCATACCAGGCCTCGTTCCTTGGACGCTACCCGATCCCCAACCATGAGCTGAAGCTCGCCCAGTACGCCCGCGCACGCGAGTACTTCATGCGCGCCGGCGCGCTCGAGGATCCGCCGGTCGAGGCGATCACGATCCCGTTCGAGGGACACGAGGGAGAGGGAGATCACCTGCGCTTCTATCTGACCAGGCCCATGGGCAACCCCTCGCGCCCGCCGGTTGCGATGGTCTGGGCGGGGATCGACACCTGGAAGGAGGAGATGCACCTGCGGATGGGTGCGCTGCTGCGCTCCCGAGGCTTCGCGGTGCTGCTGGTTGACATGCCCGGGGTGGGCGAGTCGCCCGTGCTGGCCTCGGCCGACGCCGAGCGCCAATGGACACCGATCTTTGAGTGGCTCGCCAACCGCGACGATCTGGACGGCTCACGCTGCGCGGCAATCGGCGGTTCGTTCGGCGGATACTGGGCAATGAAGCTCGCCTACACGCACCGTGAGTACCTCTCCTGCGCTGTCAACTGGGGAGGGGGCGTGCACATCACCTACACGCCTGAGTGGCAACAGCGTTCCCGCAACGCCTCCTCGTACCTGATGGACCTGATGAATGCGCGCGCCCGCATCTTCGGCGGCAAGACGTTTGAGGACTACGTCGCACGATGTCAGGAGCTGTCGCTGCTGGACCAGGGTCTGCTGGATCAGCCAAACGCGCCACTGCTGCTCGTCAACGGCCGCAACGACCTGCAGAACTCGATCGACGACATCTACCTCAGCCTTGATCACGGTGACCCAAAGTCGGTGCGCGTCTTTGACGGCGGCCACATGGGGGAGGGGCCGGTGGTGCCCACGATCGTCGCCTGGGTCTCATCTCAGCTGGGCATCGCCGCAACGCCGTGAGCTGGCAGGCTGATGCCTGAGTTCGAGTGGATCCGCCACCTACTGCGGGGCCGGCGGATCCTCGATCTCTGACAGCTGCGCGACGATGTCAGCCGGCATCTGATCGCCAATCACCTTCTGCAGGAAAGGGGTGTGGTCGAAGATCAGATCCCGCAAGGGTTGCAGCGGGCGTGGCAGGCGATGGAACATGATCCCGTTCTGGTACGCGAGCTGAGACATCTTCGCCGTGTGCGGTTTGCGCCTGTCCTCGTAAGCCTGCAGCGCTGCTCGCACCTGGCCGGTGTCGCTGATGTCCACGGCCGCGAGCTCGCGGGCCAGGAAGTAACCGTCCTCGATTGACATGCCGGCGCCGTAGGCCGCGTACGGTGAGGTTGGATGGGCGGCGTCACCGAGGAGCGTTGCGCGCCCAAGGCTCCACTGCTTGAGCGGCTTGCGGTCGCGGATCAGCCACCGCTGGAGGTGCTCGCTCGGAGTCTGCGCGATCAGCGATACCAGTGGATCGCCGAATGGCGCCGCGTAGCGCGCGGCATAGGCCTTGAGGTCCTCCGTGAAGGGTTTGTCGTGCGGCCAGGCTCGCAGCACCCACCACTCATAACCGCCCCTGCCCTCATGTCGGATCGCGGTGTAGCTGCCCTGCGTGTCGCGGTCATGGGAGATGACACCCTCCGCCGGCTGCGTGCCGTCAAGCAGCAGGTAGCCGCCCACCAGGTGCAGGTTCTGCTCCCGGATCGGCTCATTGCCCCACAGGGTCTCACGCACCAGTGAGTTGATCCCATCGGCGCCGATCAGCACATCGGTCTCAATGTCGGGCTGTCCCTGAACATGAACCGTGATGTTGCGGCCGTTGTCCTCAAAGCCGGTGACGTTGTGACCGACGCGCAGAACCCCTGCGGGCAGCGCCTCCAGCAACCGCTGATACAGGCCGGGCCGCAGCAGTCCGATGAAGCCGCCGCCATACTCACGCACGACCTCATCCGGGAGCCGTACGTCCGCGCGGATCCGGCCGCGATGATTGGCAAACACGCTGTGCACGGGCGCGCCAAGGTCATTTGTGTTCACGCCGAGCAGTTGCAGGACCTTCTGCGGCGGAGGCCATAGGTTGAGGATGTTCCCGGCGGCCTTGATCTCCGGGTATCGCTCCAGGATCGTGGTCTCAAAGCCGACCCGATGCGCTGCCAGGGCCGCGGCCATTCCGCCCGGACCGGCACCAACGATCACCACCCGCCCACTGCTCATATCCGCTCCTAGCTTGCTTGAAGGTACGCTGCGACCATCACGGTGAGCGCTGCCTGAAGTCGCTCATCGCTGAGCGGCAGGTCGGACTCAAAACCATCGCCGAACATCACGCGCTGCACCATCGCGCTGTAGACGATCCGAAAGCACGCATCCACGCGCTCCTCAGCATCGGCGCCCCTGACGACATCCGCACGGGCGAGGAGCACCACCCTGAACCGTCGGGCCAGGTCGATGCTGACGCTGCTTCCGCGCCTGAACGTCTCCACGTCCACGCCCGAACGCTTCACCAGCGCGCGCATCAGGGCGGCGTTCTCAAGCCAGATGCGAGACACAACCTCCACGGCCTCCGGGATGACACGCTCGGTTTCGAGCTCGGCCCAGTGCGGATCAGACGGGTCGAGCGTGTCGCTCAGTGAGATCCGCTCCAGTGCGTGCTCGTACAGCGCCAGCAGCAAAGCCTCTTTGCTCGCGGCTCGTGCGTAGATGGTCGGCGGCGTGACCTGCGCCCGCTTGCAGAGCGCCGCGATCGTCACACCGTCAAATCCGTGGTCCTCAAGCAGTTCGAGCCCGGCGTCAAGGATGCGCTGCCAGGCGCGGCGCGTCCGTTCCTGTAGCGGCGGGCGAAGTTCCGGATTCACCGTCGTCATACCGTAACAATAACGCGGATTACGGTTATGCGCACAAAGAAAAGGCTGGCCGGGCCGTGAGGCCCAGGCCAGCCCATAAACAAAATCGAGCTAGAGCGAGCCCTCCGCGTGCTGCTTGGCGATGTACTCGCAGGCACGCGCGGTGACCGCCATGATCGTCAGCGATGGCCCAACGGTCCCATTGGAGGCAAAGCAGGCGCCGTCCGTGACAAACAGGTTGGGGATGTCCCAGGACTGGTTGTACTCGTTCAGGACCGAGGTGGCGGGGTCATCGCCCATGCGTGCTCCTCCGCACTCGTGGATCGCCGAGCCGAGGCTGAACACGATGCGGTAGCCCCGTCTGAACGCGAAGCGCGTGAGCGGGTCGGCCTCCGGGAACACGTTCTTGGACGCGATCCCCAGGATCGAGGCAACAAAGTTGACTCGCAGTCCGGCGGCGTCGCACATCTCCTGCAAGGCCTGCGTCTGTGCGTCCACGAGCTTGCGTTCGTTTTCCCCAACGGAGATCTTGACGTGAGCCGCCGGGATCCCCCACGCGTCCTTCTTGCGCGGATTGACGGTGACGCGGTTGTCAAATGCCGGCAGCATCTCCCCGATCCCGCCCAACCCGAACGAGGTCGGCACGCCCGGTGGCACCGGGAAGCGCCCACCGGCGCCCTGGAAGGCGAAACCCCGTGCGAAGGGGGACCCTGACTGGCCCTGGAGGTTCACAAAACGCGGGATGAACACACCGCCACTGGCCCCGTAGAAGGGATCAAGCGGCGCTGAGTCGTCCTGCTCCCACTCCCCGCGATGATCCGGTGCTCCTGCAAACGCCATGCTCGTGGTCTGGTCCATGAAGTAGCGTCCGAGCAGTCCATTGGAGTTGCACAGGCCGTCCGGGAAGCGGTCGGTCGCCGAGTTGAACAACAGGCGCACGGACTCGATCGCCGACGCGCAGAGCACCACAACGTCCGCAAACACGCGATGTTCGCGTTTGCTCACGCGATCAATGAAGATCGCGCCGTCGGCACGGCCCGTCTTGGAGTTGACGGTCACCCGCTTGACAACGGCATCGGTGCGTGTCGTCAGCCGCCCGGTGGCGCGCGCGGCGAGGATGCCGCGCGGGACGCGTTCGAGGTTCGGCGCCTGATAGCGCCAGGTAATCACCTGGCGCTCGGGCCACTGGCCCTCCACCCGCTCCTTGAATTCGCGCTCGACGGTGGTGAGCTTCGCGGGGCCCACGTACTTGCCGTCCGGAAGTGCGGGAGCGTGGTCGGGGTTCCCATAGACGCCCATGGTCTCCTCGACCCGGTCGTAGTAGGGGGCCAGCTCGTCATAGCTGAAGGGCCAGTCGGTCCCGAACCCGTCCTGGCTGGCAGCCTTGAAGTCCAGGTCCGACATCCGGTTGAGCACCTTGCCGTAGGCGTTGAGGCGACCGCCGAGAATCCGGCTGCGCATCCAGATGTACGGGAGGCCACGGTCGGTCGTGTACGGGTTCTCCCTGTCGTTGACCAGGAAGCGATCGCTTGAGGGCATGTAGAAGACCCGTCGCGATTGGATGTGCTGCCCACGGAGGGCGGCCTTCGCGCGCGGTACGAGTTCCAGCCCAAGTTGCTTCATCTTCTTGGGGGGCGGTCCAGGGATGAAGTCCTCGTCCCTGAGATCGCGGCCCGCCTCGAGCAGGAGGACGTCCATCCCGCGCTCGGTCAGCTCCTTGACCGCAATGCTGCCAGCGGCTCCAGATCCGATCACGAGCGCGTCAAAGCGCTTCTCCAGGTTGGTCACGTCAGTCACTCCTGTGGGTCTTGTTTGTGCTGTTTGTTCAATCCATCAGGCGCGCGGCGCAACCCTTGCGGATCAGCTGCCGCGAGCCGCCAGAAGCTTGGTCACCAGTGCAACGCCGCCTGCGTTGTGCTCGGCTGTGGCCTTGCGCACAAGCCGCGGTGAGCGCTCGAGTACGGCGTCGAGCAGATCGCGGTGGGCGTCACGGAAGTGGTTCGGGTCGTCCGCGACCTCGGTGGAACCGAGGATCAGATAGATGTAGCGTTCGCTGGCCTGCCACAGAATCTGGCCGACGCGGAGATCCCAGTCCGTGAGCGCGGGCAGGTACATCGAGCGGTGGAACTCGACGTGGCGGACGGACATGCTCTCCGTGCTCTCGCCTGAGTTCCAGGTGAGCGCCTCCCAGGCAGCGCGGCAGGCCTCGAGGTCATCCTCGGTGTAGACCTTTATCGCGCGCTGGAGCAGATCGGTCTCGAGCATCGTGCGCAGGTGGAAGATCTGCTCCACATCACTCACCGACAGGTCGGCAACCACGGCGCTGCGGGACCTTCGCAGCTCGATCAACCCCTCCGTCTCGAGTCGACGGAGTGCCTCGCGCACCGGAATGTGGCTCACCTCCAACCTCCGTGCCAGGTCGGTGATGGAGAGGTTGGCCCCGGGCCGTAGGGACCCCTCGAGAATGAGGCGGCGCACCTCCTCGATCACCAGCTCAACAACGGATTGCTGGGAGATCGGCCGGGGGTCTGAGTCTGTTGTGCTGCTTGGAGCGGGTGGATTCATAACTGTGAAGTCTCGGGTCGGGTGCGGATGTGGTCACGCGCGGGCGCCGTGCTGTCCGGGGCCGGCTGTCCGACCGTGGCTGCCAGCGGCACCTCTTCCAGCCTCCATGCGGCCGTCAGTCCGACGATCGCGAACAGCGCAGCGCCCAGATAGACGGGTCTGAGCGCATGCACGTATGCGTGGCGCACAAACGCGTCCACGTGCCCGTTGACCCCTGGATTGGCCACCGCGGCTCGGCCCAGCGCGCCGGCAAAGATCGCGCCAAGCGCCGCCGGGCCGATTCCGTTGCCGGCGCCTCGGCCCACCTGCAGCGCGGAGGTCGCGGTACCGATCAGCTCCTGGGGAAGTGCGGTCTGGACGACGCTGATGATCAGCTGCATCGCCAGACCAAGTCCGCTGCCCACGACCGCCAGGTCGACGCACACGACGGCTGTTGGCGTCCGGGTGCCGGTCAGCGCGAGCAGCAGCAGGCCCACGGCCATCGCGCCGAAGCCCACGATCGGATACGCGCGGTAGCGCCCGGTCTGTGAGACCCGGCGCCCGGACCAGACGCCGGCGGTGATCATGCCGACCATCACTGAGGCGAGCAGCAGCCCGGCGAGCGTGGGGGAGTAGTGCTTGACGACGACGAAGTAGAAGGGAGTGAACGTGACCGTGCCGAGCATCACTCCACCCACCGCGAATGTCTGGACGCTGCCGTTCCGGAATACGCGGCTGCGCAGTATGGCTCCTGGAATCACCGGGTCCACGGCGTGGCGCTCAGCTCGTACAGCGGCCAGTACCAGCGCCACTGTGGCGGCGGTCAACGTGCCGCTCTGCCAGGAGAACCAGGGGAAGCTGATGCCGCCGAGGCTGACCAGCACCGAGAAGCAGGAGAGCGCACCCGCGATTGCTGCGGCGCCACGCCAGTCGATCGGCAAGCGCTGCCGGAGCTCCTGGTTCTCAAGGACGATCGCGAGCACGACCTCCGCCGCGAGCCCCACGGGCAGATTCACGAAGAAGACCCAGCGCCAGGAGAGCTGCTGAACCAGGACCCCGCCGAGCAGCGGTCCACCCACCGACGCGACGCCGAAGACGGCAGCGAACAGCGACTGATACTTGGCGCGATCCCGGGCCGAGACCAGCGTGCTGACGATCGTCTGGACCAGCACCATCAGGCCGCCGGCGCCGATGCCCTGAACCGCCCGGGCGAGGACCAGCTCGACCATCGTCTGTGACAGGCCGGAGAGCATCGAGCCGGCCAGGAAGATCACGATGGCCGTCTGCAGCACGAGCTTGCGCCCGTAGATGTCGCCGAGCTTGCCGTAGATCGGCGCCACGGCAAGCTGCGCGAGCATGAACGCGGAGGTCACCCACGCGATCTCCTTGACGCCGTGCAGATCACCGACAACCGTGGGCAGTGCCGAGGCGAGGATCGTGGCGTCGATGGCAGCCAGCAGGGTGACCAACATCAGCGCCGCAAAGGTCAGCCGGAAGCGGCGCTGTTTGGCCCGCCCGAGAAGGCTGCCTGAATCGGATAAGAGAGACGAACTCGACACTCAAATCTAATATACGATATAGCTACTAGGGAAAGCACGAGGAGGGGAGATTCATGCTCACTGATCAGGTGGTGGCCGACGGCTCGCTGCGCAGCGTGCCGGCGGGCGCGGCGTTTGACGTGCGGATCCCGTGGTACCGATCGCTGCCGTACTCATGCGTGGAGGGGCTTGATGTGGCAATTGACGG
This sequence comes from Actinomycetes bacterium, assembly GCA_021820105.1. GTDB lineage: Bacteria > Actinomycetota > Thermoleophilia > Solirubrobacterales > Solirubrobacteraceae > Palsa-465. Next base: position 19,625 of record JAKAED010000052.1, read on the forward strand.
TCGTCGGATCGATTCAGGCCTGCTGCGGATGGAACTGGGCGGGGAGGAGTACCTCCTGTCGGAGCTCGCGCCACTTCATGACCGCTGGTGGTATGTGGCAGACGCGGCCGCCGTCACCGTGCCGCTGGCCGAGCCGCTGGCCGCTGGAGCGCACGAACTCGATGTGACGATCCACATGCGGATCCCCTACATAGTCGAGTCGGATGTTCCGCTCGTGATGCGTGAGCGCTGTGTCAAGACTCAGACAGCGCAGGGAGCTTCGCTATGACCGTCGGCCTTCCTCAGACGGCGGTCACGCTCTACAGCTTCACCCCCGACTTTCATGCCGGCCGTCACGATCTGGACCAGTTGGTGGCGCGTGCGGCCGAACTCGGGATGGGGCCGGGACTGGAGATCGTCGGCTTCCAGTCAATTCGCGACTTCCCCAACCTGACGCCGGAGTTTGAGAGGCACTTCAGGGGGCTGCTTGATCGTCACGGATTTGAGCCCGCCTGCCTTGACTGCAACGCTGACCGGGCGCTGCGCTCGGACCGGATGCTGAGTGAGGATGAGCTCTACGAGTATCTGGCCGCACAGCTGCGCGCCGCCCACAGACTCGGCTTTCCGGCCGCGCGCATGCAGTGGACCGCCGGGCTGCCGGTGATGGAAAGGCTGGTGCCGCTGGCCGAACAGCTGGATGTGAGGATGGGTGTGGAGATTCACGCTCCGGAGACGGTTGATTCCGGCTGGGTGCTCGCGCAGCGGGAGTGGCATGCAAAGCACCAGTCTCCGCATCTGGGCTTCACCATCGACTTCGGCTCTGTCACCAACCAGATCTCACCGACCATGTTCCAGGCGTTCCGGGAGAAGGGCGTCGCGGAGGAGCTCTTCTCAGCCTTCAGCGAGCGCTGGCACGCCCTGGATGGTCAGCGCTTTGAGGCGCATGAGCAGATGGGCAACTTCATTCAGCTCGCGCACCAGTATGGAGCCGGAGATCACGCGATCAACATGTCGGTCTTTGCCGTGGGGATTCACGGCCACGGCAGGCCGCGGATGTGGCTGGAGATCAGCGACCAGATCGTGCACGTGCACGCCAAGTTCTTCCACGTGGATGAGCACGGTGTCGAGCCGTCGGTGCCCGTGGCGGAGCAGGTTCAGACGCTGATCGACGCCGGGTATGGGGGCTACATCTCGAGTGAGTGGGAGGGGTGGCACTGGGACCTGCACAGCGATGCCTTTGAGCAGGTGCAGCGCGAGCAGCGCATCATCCGCAGCGTGCTGGAGGCCGCGGCCGCCTGACATCTGGGTGGCTTCCTCCGGGTGCCCCGCTGGGCACCCGGAGGACCGGACGTGCGCCCCCGGATCCGCAGACGGTCAGTCCCAGCGGGAGCTGTCCCCCGCGTAGTACGGCCACATGTTGAGGCGGTTCTCGCCTCCCCGGCTCGGTGGGCCGAGCGTCACCTGCCCGCTGCCCGCCCACTCGACGCCGCGCACGAGCATCGTCATGAATGGCTCGCGTCGAAAGGTGTCCACGTCGTGGCCGAGCATCATGCTGTAGCACCGGCCGGCACCGTAGTTGTTGATCCAGGCCAGTGGCTGGTGAGTGTTCATGCCCAGCAGTTCCTCAATGCCGCCGGCGGGGATGTCGACCGGCACGTTCGGCGGCGGCCAGTTGGCGGCCAGGTAGGGCTCGACGCTGTCAAAGACGGTCAGCAGGACCTGGGTGCCCGGGAGCACGGTCGCGCCCGTCAGCATGTCGTCGTTGAGGACCGCCCACTGCGCTGGGATACCGTCCGTGATCGGGTGTCGCGGATCGCTGGTGTGCACGGTGTCCTCGCTGAGTGGCCGGCGTCGCACGCCGTGGCTCGGGTCAAGGTCAACGCCTCGCATCTCGATGAACTCGTGTGGGAAGTCCCAATCCGGCTCTTGGACCACGGAGGAGTGGAAGAACACAATTCCGCGGCCCTGGTCGCGCACAAAGCGGATCAGCGCATCGCTTGTGGTCTGGCCGAAGCCCTCGGGTGCGGAGAAGTAGTCACGCCTGCCCTCGTAGTTGATCAGCGCCACGTCGAAGCGACCGAGCAACTCATCACCGATGCCGCGGAACTCCTCCAGCACCCGCACGCGGAAACGACCCGTCGCCTCCAGCAGCGTGGTCAGCAGCTGACTATGGTGGCGGAAGCTCCGGTGTGGGTTGTCGTGCTCCATGCTCACCTTGCCAGTGCAGATGAGCACGTCGAGCTTGTCCGTCAAGGCTCTCCTCCTCCAGCAACGATACTTTCAGATATCGTATATCCTAGCGAGCAATACGAGAGGAGAGATATGCCCAGTCAGGCGGTGCTGTCAAGGATCGGTCTCAGCGGGATCGTCACCCCGACGCAGTCGACGGTGGAGGATTGTGAGCTCTACGCACGGTCAGGGGTCGGCGCGATCGGCGTCTGGCTGCACAAGCTCGAGCGCGGCTCGTTTGAGGAATTCTTCATCCCCGCGGGACGCATCGACCCCCAGGTGCTCTCTCAATCGGTCGAAGCGGTCCGGAAAGCCGGCCTGATCGTCTCGCATGTGATCCTGACCGGGTTCTTCACCGAGCCCGAACTGGAGGACCGGATCGCTCATACCCATCACGCGATGGAGGTTGCCGAAGCGCTTGGGGCTCGCGGCCTGGTCGTCGCTCCCGGTCGCCGTGATGGTCGCAGCTACGAGGAGACCCGCGACTACTGCGCCCGCGCGCTGGCGCGCGTCTTTGAGGGTGCACCCAACGACGTGAAGCTGGCGCTCGAGCCGATCGTTCCCTGGCAGAGCGACTACCTGAACACCCTGGGCGAGGCGATTGAGCTCATGGAGCTGGTCGACCACCCGAACCTGGGCGTGTTTCCTGACACCTTCCATCTCTGGCGGACCGGAACGATGCTCGAAGACATCGAACGGGCGGGAGATCGGATCCTGGGAGTACATCTGAACGACGCGCGCCCTGGAGAGGACCACAACTGCCTGCCCGGTGATGGGGATCTCCCGCTCGTGGAGATCGTTCGGGCGATCGAGGCCACCGGTTACACCGGTACCTACGACAATGAGTTCATGTACCCCGGCACGCTCGTCAGCCAGGACCCCGAGCACTTCTCCCCTGAGGTCGTTGTCAGGCGCTGTGTCGATGCAATGACCGGGGTGCTGGAGGTGGCGCTCGCTGGTTAGCGGGCGCCCACTCCTTCGCTCAACAGCGGCTGTAGCACCCGCTGGACGTACCAGCCGCTGAGCATCGCGCTCTTGGCGGGGTGCGGGCTGCCGTCCGTCTCAACCACGATCCAGCCGCTGTAGTCGTGGGCCGCCAGCGCCCGCGCCAGGGACTCCAGATCGACCAGGTCCTCTGCGTCTGACGGCTCGTGGAACCAGCGTGTGATCGCACGCTCACCGCCGGCCGTGCGCACGTGCTGATCAGCTCCGGGGGTCAGCGCCTCAGCATCGGACACCTCCTCGAGCGCGCCCTTCAGCTGCACGTGCCACACGCGCTCTGTCCAGCGGCGGTAGAAGTCCACCGGATCAATTCCGGCCACGGCGAGTTCGCCCGTGTCGAGGGTGACGCCGACGAGCTCCGGGTCGGTGGCGTCAAGCAGACGCTCAAGTCCACCGTCAAGGCGCAGTGCCGACAGGAAGTCCAGGTGTAGGGCAATCCGCACCTCGTGCTGGCGCGCCGCCTCGCCGGCGGTGTTCCAGGTGTCGGCCAGCACGCGGATCTGCTCGCCGGAGAGCGAGCCGGTCCGCCACGCCGAACCGACAGGCCGCACGACCAGGATCGAGCCGCCGAGCTCCTGCAGAGCGCCGGCGAACCAGCGCGACACGTCCGCGATCCGCTCGCGCGCCGACGGATCCAATGGGTCCACCCCAGGCGCCTCGATCTGCTTCTCAAAGCCGTGGGAGACGTCAAGCACCCAGCTTGAGACCGCGCCGATCGCGCACGCTCGCAGCCGCTCGTTCAGCGCCGCCACCGAGCCGTACCGGTCGGTGATCGCGTTTGGATTGCCCCACGGCTTCCAGCCCATGAAGTTGGCTGCGGTCAGCTCGATCCCGCTGAAGCCACAGGCGGAGATCGTCTTCAGCGCCCGCTCATGGTCCTCGTCGCGAACGAAGTCATCGATGTTCGGCTCCCACTGATTGATTGCATACGCCCAACGGATGGGTGCCGGACTCATGTGTAGATCCTCTCCAGGACGTTCTTCGCGTACCAGGCGGCAACCGCGGTGCTCTCCGCGTAATCGCCTCCCAACTTGTTGGCCTTGTCGTGCTCGACACTCAGCCAGCCGCTGAACCCGTGGGCCTTGAGCGCGCGCATGAGTGCCTCGAAGTCGACCAGCCCGTCAGCGCGGCCCATCTCATAGAACCATCGGGCGGT
>JAKAED010000053.1 GCA_021820105.1 Actinomycetes bacterium
TTCCGATCTCCCACCGTGTGGTCTCGGCGGATGTCAGCCTCAGCTGCTCGCACAGTTCGACCAGACGCTCCTTGGGCAGGGCACTGATGGCATCCAGCGCGCGCATCAGGGTCCACGCGGCCATCATGTTTGTGTACGCGTTGTTACGCAGACCGGGCTCGGCGGCGCCGGGATAGGCGTCGTGGTACTCGTCCGGTCCCATCACGCCTGTGATCACATATCGGTCTCGCTGCTCGTCGTAGACCGCGATGCTTGCCCAGAAGCGAGCTATCTCGAACAACAGCTCCGCGCCATGAAGTGAGAGGAACTCAAGATCCCCTGTGGCGTTGTAATAGCGCCACAGGTTGTAGGCGATCGCACTGTTGACGTGGCGCTGGCGGTGCGAGTGGTCAGGCAGCCAGCGTCCGGAGCGCGGGTTCAGGTGAACTACCTGCGTCTCCTCGCGCCCGTCAGAACCACTCTGCCAGGGGAACATCGCCCCCGAATAGCCCGCGCGTCGCGCGGCCGAGCGAGCGGCAGCGAGTCGTCGGTACCGGTACATCAGCAGCGATCGGCTGACGTCCGGCAGATGCATCGTCAGGAACGGAAATGCAAAGAGTTCGTCCCAGAAGATGTGCCCTCGATAGGCCTCGCCGTGAAGGCCGCGGGCCGGCATCCCGACATCCAGTCCGATCGAGTGCTCCGAAAGCGTCTGCAGGAGGTGAAACACGTGCAGATTCAGGATCAGCTGGGCTCTCTCACCGTCGTGCATCCGTAGCTGGATTCGCCGCCAGAGCTGCTCCCACCGCAGTGCGTGTGCGTCGAGCAGCCGGTTGAAGGAGCCCACCTCGCTCAGGGCGAGCCCCGCTGCGACCTCCGGTGCGGCAATCGCGGGGTCCCGCGAGGTGTAGAGCGCGAGGATCTTCTCCGCGCTGATGACATGATCCTGCTCAAGCATCATCTCGATCTCGTGCGCGACCGACTGCTCACCTCTGACCAGCCGGCGCTCAGCCTCCAACCGGTGACCGTCGTAACTGACGGTGGTTCTGACGGTCTCCACGATCTGGACACCCGACTGCCCGGTCTGTGCGCTCAGCTCGATCGTCTGGCCGTCACGCTCGCGGGTACGCACGTTGATCAGGTGCTGCGCCGGCAAGCCGCGGTAGCGCTCGACACCGGCGTTGACGATGTCTCCATCAAGACCGCTGCGTAGGGTCACACGGCCCGACCAGTTCTCCGCGCGAATCGTGGTCTGCAGTGCCGCGAGGTGGGGGTCATCCATGCTCGTGAAGCGGTGTTGGACGATGCTGGTTAGCCGGCCGGTCTCGTCACGGAAGCGCAGGCGTCGGGTCAGGACGCCACGGCGCAGGTGCAGCTCCTGGCGGTAGGCGATCAGGTCGACGCGATCCAGACGGAACCACTGTCCCTCGTCGATCCGGAACGTGAAGGGCAACCAGTTGGGAACGTTGACGATGCTCTCATCTTCCAGCTGCCTTCCATCAACAATCCCCGCGGCACGGTCAAATACGCCGGCCACGTAGGTGCCTGGGTAGTGGACGCCGTCAGCACTAGATTCGGGAGCGGCACCACGGCTTGCGAAGTATCCGTTGCCGGTGGTGCAAAGCGACTCGCGCAGGGTCTCCTCATCGGGGGTGAAGCCGCGATACACCAACCGCCACGGTGAATGTGTCCCCCGGAAGCGCACCCCGGCCAGATCCGCCACCACGGCGTGCGCTCCGGCCCTGAGCAGCGCCGCCGCATCGGTGCCATGGCCGACCCCGATCACCGTCCCGAACCCGCCACGGCGCCCGGCCTGTACGCCTGCGCATTCATCATCTATCACCGCGGAGTGAGTGGGGTCGATGCCGAGCTGCCGGGCCGCCTCGAGCAGCGTCGCCGGGTCCGGCTTGTCCGCAAGGCCGAGCCTGGCGGCGTCAGGGCCATCCACCACCGTGTCAAACATTCCTTCCGCTCCGGCCGCTCTCAACCTTCGCCGGCACTCATGGGAGGTGGAGAGCGCAGCTGTCGGAACGCCGGCCTCCTGCAGCTTTGCCAGCAGGGCGCTTGTGCCGGTGGGCGGCTTCACTGCTACTGCATGTGCCCGGCCGCCGTTGCCGCGTGTGCTGGTACCACGGCTGATCGCGGTTGGAAAAATGGCGCCGCCGAGGTTGAACAGCACCCCTTCGACATCGATTGGCAGTGCGACCCGCGGAGGGCTCAAACGGCCCTCTCGGCTAGCGGCACTTGCGAGCAGTGCGGGCCCGCGACGCGTTCCGCAGCCGTTGCTTGAGGGCAGAGCGCGATCACTACCCACTGGGTGATCCTCGGCCTCAGGGCGTCGTCTTCGGCTGATCGAGCGGACGCTTGAGCAGGACCACCGGGTGCGCCAAGCGCCAGCCCGCGCCCCAGGTCGTGACCATGCCAACCGCCTCCCAACCGTCTGCACCCAGTTGGTTCAGCTTTGGCAGTGCGCCGTCGAGCCTTGTCATGTCGGAAATCGTGTACTCCCAGGTTTGCATCTCGGCTCCAATCACATGTCTCAGGAGTTCCGTTTGCCTCCGCGTGCGTGCGCGGCCGACAGGTCAAGCCCAACCGCCAGGATCAGGGTCGCGGTCCAGCCGTTGATCGGGTCAAACAGCAGCGGCTCTCTGCCCCCGATCGCGTCTGCGATCAACCAGACGACAAACCAAAGGATCGTCACGGCTGTGACTCCTCGGCCGACCGCTGGGCCGTCGCGCCACGGGCCTGGATCAGCTCGCGTTCGGCCACCCGGTTGTACGCATCGCGCACGATCAGCTCGCAGTCGTCGCTGTCAGGAAGTGTGAGATGTGCGATCCGCCGAGCGTCCTCAAGCGTCGCGCAAGGGACTGGCCGGCGGCCATCCGCCGGCAGCACCTCCCAGCGTCCATGGAGGTGATAGACGATGCAGAACCTGTGCGAGTTCACAGGGCCGCCTGGATCATCTGACGCGCTCATCGATTCCGCCTTGGTCTGTGGCGATAACCACCGATTCCTGCAGGTGATACGTGACGACCTTGCTGCATGACTCCCGGTCTCAGCAGCACTCTGAGGGTCGAACCCTGGGCCGACGATCACAACATAGAGCGCATCGGGCGTCATGTCGTCGGTACTTCCTCCGCGCTCGCGGCCGGAGTTTGGTGCAGCGGATCTACACCTACCTGGGATCGTGCCTTAGGGCGGATGTGCCACCGGGCCCGGGGCCCCTAGGCTGCCGTCATGTTGTGGGTGCTGCACCGGATGGATTCGCATGCTCGACGCGCACGCGCGTTCGTGGTTGCCGTGCCTGCAGTGGTGGCAGCGCTCGGGGCAGGTTGCAGCGCGATGGTTCCAGCCAGTCGGACCTCAGGAACTGCCGTCAGTGCACGACCCAAGAAGCTGGCTCCGTGTTCATCAGGAACCTGCTTTGTCAGAGTCACGGTGGCCACGCTGTGGGTGAAGCCGTGGTACCCACGACCAGTTGACGCGCCGGCGCTTGGGGTTCCCGCGCGTCCGCAGGTCTGGGCGCGTTCCATGACCGTCGCCCAGAAACAGTGGCTGGTGGGCAGGTTGGAGACGCAGGCCCTGTACGGAACCAGGGTGCGCGTCATCGGCCGCTGGCGGAGCTGGGTACGCGTCACGGTGCCGAGTCAACCGACCGATCGCGACGCCCGCGGCTATCCGGGTTGGGTGCCGGCCGCGCAGCTGACGGCCACGGCGCCGTCAACAGCCAAAGCCTCGGCGGTGGTCATCGCACCTACCGCGCGCCTCTGGAGTCACTGGGCGGCAGGAGCCGTCTCTGGAACCGTGGAGATGCTCGCGTCGTACGACACGCGTCTGCCCGTGATCCGGGCAACGGCCGGCTACGTCGTGGTGGCGCTGGTCGATGGCCGACGCGCCGCGATCCGTCGCGCAGATGTGACGTTGCATGCGGCAGGCGCCTCGTGGGATCCGACGCGCGCCGGTCTGCTGGCCGGTGCCCGCAGGTTCCTCGACCTGCCCTACCTGTGGGCCGGCACATCAGGATTCGGATTTGACTGCTCCGGTTTCACGTACGCGCTCTATCACGCCCAGGGAATCGTCATCTCACGTGATGCCGATCAGCAGGCCGTCCACGGTGAGTTCGTCCTGAAAGGAGCCCTCCAGCCCGGCGACCTGGTCTTCTTCCGTGGCTCCGCAGCAGGCCGGATCAGCCACGTCGGCATTTACGTGGGTTCGGGCAAGATGATCGACGCGCCCCACACCGGTGGGTCAATCCGGGTTGAGTCGCTGGCCGGATTCTCCTATTACGCTGGCGCGCGCCGGTACCTGACTCGCTGATCCATGAGTCGGCACTTGCAGCAGGACGGCTACTTGATGCTGGCCCCGCAGGCGGCGTTGAGCGACTGCGCATCGGCGTTGGACAGCCTCACTCCCGTCAGCACATCGGTCTCTGTCTCACCGGCGGTGGGCACGATGCCGAGCTGTCGCAGCTTCGTCACGACGCAGCTGCGACAGTTGATCTTGGCTGCCGACGGCGGCAGGATCCCGTTGTAGACGAAGTTCTGGTAGCAGGTTGTCAGAACCTGCTGTGCAGTCACCACGGGCGGGCCTGGCGTCGAGGGGTAACCTCCGCAGCCGGCCAGGCTGAGGGCCAGCGCACTGGCAAGTACGGCCACGAGCGTCAATCGGCGCGCGCGTCGCCAACTGCCCCACCGGTGGGCTCTCACGGCAGGATCCAGGATCAGCTCGGCTCGGGCGTGATGCTCGATTCGCACCGGATCAGAGTAACCGGTCGGCGCGGCATCCGCCCTCACCTGCGAGACGGCGGAGCCGGCGGGTTGGGTGGCCGTCTGCGTCCGGGGCCAAATCTCTACGATGCGTGCTCATTCAGGGAGGTTGATATGACCCGCAGCGCATACGTCTACGAAGCAATCAGAACCCCGTTTGGCCGCTACGGCGGTGCGCTCGCAGGAGTGCGCCCGGACGATCTTGCGGCCGAGGTGCTGAAGGCCCTGCTGGCACGCCTGCCGGGGCTGGATCCGGCACAGATCGACGACGTCATCTACGGGACCGCCAACGGTTCGGGGGAGGACAACCGCAACGTGGCGCGGATGGCTGTGCTGCTGGCCGGCTGGCCCACGGCGATCCCCGGGGTGACGGTCAACCGCCTGTGTGGTTCGAGCATGGAGGCGGCGATCCAGGGCAGTCGTGCCATCGAAACGGGTGATGCTTCGATCGTTGTGGCCGGCGGTGGGGAGGCGATGAGCCGCTCCCCGTGGATCATGGCAAAGCCATCCCGCGCGTATCCGGCAGCCAATGAGACCCTGTACTCATCTGCGCTCGGTTGGCGCATGGTGAACCCGAAGATGCCGGAGCAGTGGACGATCTCGCTCGGGCAGAGCACTGAAAAGCTGGTCCAACTGCACGGGATCACGCGCGAGCAGCAGGACGAGTTTGCTCTGCGCAGCCATCAGCTGGCCGCCCGCGCCTACGCCGAGGGTGCACTCCCCGAGGTGGTGCAGGTTGCGGGCACGGAGCTATCCCAGGACGAGAGCATCCGAGCCGATACCTCCCTCGAGAAGCTGGCGCAGCTCAAGCCTGCCTTCGTCGAGGGGGGCAGCGTCACGGCGGGCAACTCCTCGCCACTCAACGATGGCGCTGCTGCCGTGCTGTTGGCCGACGAGGCCAGCGCTTCCGTGCTGGGTCGCGCGCCGCTGGCGCGTGTGGTCTCGCGTGCCGCTCACGGCGTCGATCCTGATGTGTTCGGCATGGGGCCGGTTGAGGCCGCCAACCGAGCTCTTGCGCGCGCCGGAATCAGCTGGGACCGGGTTGAAGTGGTGGAGCTGAATGAGGCGTTTGCCGGACAGTCACTGGCCTGCCTGCAGGGTTGGCCCGAGCTGGATCCCGAGCGCGTGAACCGGCATGGCGGCGCGATCGCCATCGGCCATCCGCTCGGCGCCTCCGGCGCCCGGGTGCTCGGTCGTGTGGCTCACGAGCTGCACGCACGCGGAGGCGGTTACGGCCTGGCCTCGATCTGCATCGGTGTGGGTCAGGGATTGGCCGTGGTGCTCGAGGGTTGCTGAGCCTGCAGCACCTGTAGGGCGCCGTCGAGGTCAAGTCGGCCGTCAGCCAGAGGTGGTGGTCGCAGAGGAGTCAGACGAACCGGTGGTCGTCGTGCTGGCGATCGTCGTCGTGCCGGTGCTGGCTGAGTCGGTCGTGGGGGTCGTGCTGGTGCTGGCATCGGACGAACCTGAACTCGTGGTGACCGTCTGGCTCGGAGTGTTGGTGCCTGATGAGGTTGTTGAGGTCGTCTGGCTGTCGCCCGTCGTCGAACTGCTGGCGGACGCGCCATCACCTGATCCCGATGAGCTCTGGCCGGTTGTGGGGCTGGTCTGAGCACCACCCTGATCCCCGGAGGAAGATGAGCTTCCGGTGGTGCTGCCACCCGGCAACATGACGGTCCGGGGCTGCTCGGTACCGTCGGTCGTCTTCCCGGAAGAGTCACCCTGAGAACTGGAACCGAGCCTGAGGGTGATCCCTCCGGCGGAGCCCCCGTCACTCCGTGATGCGCCCTCCGGCTGTGACGGCAGCGTCACGCGAGTGACGGTGATGCCGGGTCGGTGACGAACAGGCTTGGCAATCGGTCTGCTGACAACCGGTTGGGCAGGTGCGGATGGTGGTGGTGTGGCCGTGGCTTGCTGCGTCACGGGTGTCAGAGGCATCGTGGTGTGATGGGTGCTCCGGTGGTGGTGGTGCCTTACCACCGCATGTGGGTGCGCCTTGGCGTGTGTTGGCACGCTCACGGTTGCTTTGGGTGCGGTAACCTTGGCCGCAGCCGAACCGTTGGGCTGCGCGACTCTCGGCTTGGACAGGTGGACCTTGGTCACATGCGGCTTGACGACTGCGTGATGCGGCCGGGTAACGCGCTTGGCGGCAGGAAACAGCGGGGGCAGGCCAAGCCGATGCACCGGGGCGACAAAGACCATCCCGCCGATTGCACCGACCGCGCAGGCTGATGCGGCGCAGGTCGTGGCCGCCTGGGTCAATCCATAGCCGAGCATCGAGCCCTTGGCCGCGGTGAGCATGCCGGAGGAGATACCGCCTGTGGCCACGCTGCCAGCCTGAATCGGGAGCGCTCCGCGTATCGACCGAGCGTCCCCACGCAGCGCCTCGCGGTATGCACGACAGGACCCACAGCCACGGATGTGCCGTCGAACGGTTTTGTCGTAACGCCGGGCATCCGGCTCCATCGCGATTGCCTCACGCGCGGTGGAGCACGAGAATTCGGTGGCCTCCCTGTGCGCCCGCAGGCTCACGCGCGCGCGTGCGATCAGGCCCTTGACTGCCTCCTGGTCCGTCTCGAGGAGCTCCGCTATCTCCGCGTAGGAGTGTCCGCCGAGTTCGCGCATGAGCAGCGCCATCCGCTGTCCCTCCGGCAGCTCGCGGATGCCGTCCAGCACCACCGCCAGCTCGGCCTGTCCGGCACCGGCCGGCCGGGCCGGGATCTCAGGGATCTCCCCGTCGAACGTGAGCAGGCGATGCCGTCGGCGCCGGGTGGCGTCGATCGCAGCGTTGCGCGCCACCCGGATCAGCCACGGCCTGAGGTCAGCCGGCGGATTGTTCCGCAGCGCGGTGGCCAGAGCCGAGAAGGTCTCCTGGGTTGCGTCCTCCGCATCATGGGGCGTGCCGAGGACGCCCATCGCCACGGCGAGCACCACCGGGCGATGGCGCTCGTAGATCACGTCAAACGCGGCCTCATCACCGGCTGCGAAGCGCTCGGCAAGTGCCGCGTCAGAACGCAGCTTGAGCAGTCGTCTGGGCACGGCAAGCGGTTGCTTCGCACCCTGTGCGAGGCTTGCACTGTCCGTTGGCTCGCCGCTGACCGTGCCCATTCGACAACCACCTAGCGCTTGTGGTGCTTCTTGGTCTTGTGCTTGCCGTGCGTCCTGTGGTGGTGATGGCGCAGCTGGGCCGCTTTGCGGCGCAGCAACCGCAGGGCGCGCTTTTCAGCGTGCCGCACAGCAAGGGGCGTGATGCTGGTCGAGCTGGTCGAGCTGGTCGAGCCGGTTGAGCCTGAGGAGCTCACCGGGAAGTCCACCAGCAGCTGCAGCGGCTGGGTCTCCACCTGGTTCGCGGTCTCGCCGCTCGGGCCGATCAGTCCGCCCGCAACCACGTCACCGACGCTCACGTTCTGCAGCGAACCGAACAGCGAACTGCTCGAGTTGCCAAGCACGATCGTCCGCTGGCCCAGCGTGAAGGTATCGGACCCGGAGAAGAGTGCTGACGGGATCGAGCTGGTCACGTTGACCGTGACCGTCCCTGCCGTGGTGTCGGTGCTGGCGACGGTGCCCACGAACGCGTAGAGCGTGTTGCCGCTCCACATGGGGCCCCCGGGCATCGAGCTGTGAGCTTCGATTGACAACGGGATACCCGCCGTGATCTGCGCGAGTGTCTCAGAGGTGGTTCCGCTGTACTCGGCGCTGAAGTAGTCGCCGACCGCCAGGTTGGCAACGGAGGACGGCTGACCGTCGATCGTCACCTGTGTCGAGGAGTCCGTGGTGATCGTGGTCCCGGGGGTTCCCTGGGCGGTCATCGAGTGGGACATCCGGTGACCGCGGCGCAGGTTGTCGCCGAGACCCATGCTGGAGCCGGACCCGCTGGAGGAACCGCTCCCGAGGTTGATCCCGTTGAGGTTGCCTGAACCGCTCCCGGATCCGCCGCCGAGGTTGATGCCGTTGAGGTTGCCGGAGCTGCCGCCGATCATTGGAGCGCCGTCGTCAGATCCGGAGCTTGAGTCGTCGCCGTTGCCGGAGTCGCCTTCGCCGGAGACGGCCTGTCCGCTCCCCGCGAGGAACGCGGTTGCCGTGAACGAGGCTGCGCCATTGGCCGGCGCCGCGGTGATGACACCCTTCACCTCGACCTCAGTGTTGGCCGACATGTCATGTGCGGACAGCCGCGGGGCAGCGCTACGAGCACCGGCCGCAACGGGCAGGGCGCAGATCAGCGCCAGTGCCGGAACCAGCGCGACGCTGCGTGTCTTTATACGTAGCCAACTACGCATCTTGATACCTGTCACCTCTCTGTAGCTGAGTGCTGGCTGCGGAGTCTCGTTTCGCAGCTTCGGTCGTGTAGACGGCTCAACGCAGCCAAAGTGTGCATGCAGATTCCAGCCGCACCATAAATTTGTGAAGCGGACTTCTACTTAGTTTTGGGGCCTCGCCGGACCCGCAGCCACCAGATTGCGAGCGTCAGATCGACGAGTCCCGCCGCCAGAAAGGCGCCAGGTCCTGTGAGGATCCGGGCCGCAAGCAGGCGAGCCCTGCTGCTCGCGGGCCGAAGGCTAGCTATCGTCTCTCGCCACATGTCGACAACAGTTACCACCACCGTCACCGAGCTGCCCGAGTCACGTGTTCGGGTAGAGGCCCAGGTCGCTCCCGCCGAGGTCGAGCGACGCATCGAGCAAGCGGCCCGCAAGCTCGGCAATCAGCTGAAGATCCCAGGCTTCCGAAAGGGCAAGGTTCCGCCACCGGTTGTGATCGGCCGCCTCGGCCGTGAGTACGTCCTGGATGAGGCGCTGCGTGCGTCACTCGGCGCCTGGTATGCGGATGCGCTTGATGCTGCGGGCATCGCTCCAGTGGGGGAGCCCGACATCAACGTCGGCGACCTGCCCGACGCCGGCGCGCCGCTTGCCTTCTCAATTGAGATCGGAGTTCGCCCCAGTGCGAAGCTCGGCAAGTACAAGGGTGTCAGTGTCGAGCGGCGTGAGCCCGCCGCCGAGGAGGAGGCGATCGATGCTGAGATCGAGCGGCTCCGCGATCGGCTGGCAACGCTTGAGAACGTGGACCGGCCTGCCGAGTCGGGCGATCACATCGTCATGGACTACGTGGGCAAGGTTGATGGTGAGCCATTTGAGGGCGGCGAAGGTCGCGATCAGCTGCTGGAGCTCGGCTCAGGCCGTCTGATCGCCGGTTTTGAGGAGCAGTTGATCGGCGCCGCCGCGGGGGATGAGCGTCTGGTGGAGGTGAGCTTCCCCGAGGACTACGGTGCCGAGCACCTGGCGGGCCGGCCGGCGACCTTCGATGTTCGCGTCACCGAGGTCAAGGTCAAGCGGCTGCCCGAGCTGGATGACGACTTTGCCTCGGACGCGGCCGGTTTTGACACGCTCGCCGAGCTGCGCGAGGACATTGCCAACCGTCTGCGGGAGTATGAGGCGCAGACGATCGAGCAGGAGTTCGAGCGAGATGTGCTCGATGCCGTTGCCGGCGGTGCCGAGATCGAGGTCCCGCACAAGCTGATCCACGCGCGCGCACACGAAATGGTGGAGGAGACGATCTCCTCGCTGTCCCGCCAGGGGATCTCCAAGGAGATGTACCTGCAGATCTCCGGCCAGACGGAGGAGGAGCTGGCACAGGGAGCCGAGGAGGAGGCCGACCGAGCGCTGCGGCGCGAGGCCGTGATCGCTGCCGTGGTCGAGGCTGAGGGGATTGAGCCGAGCGCAGAGGACGTGATCGAGGCGCTCAGGCCAACCGCCGAGCGGGAGAAGACCACCCCAGAGAAGCTGCGCGACCGGCTGGAGGGCAACGGACGCCTGTCCCGGCTGCGTGCGGAGCTCGCCAACCGACAGGCTGTGGAGTGGCTGGTGAAGCACGCCGAGGCTGTTGCCCCCGGCGGCGCTGACGCAGCGCGCTCGACGAAGGCAGCGGGTGAGAAGGCGGCCAAGGGCGAGAAGTCGCCGGCCAAGCGGGCCGGCGACACTGGCTCGAAGAAGAAGACTGGGTCTAAGAAGGCGCCCAAGTCGGCCGATTAATACCGTCAGGGGCGTCTGAATCCGATTGCTAGAGTCGGCAGGAATACGCCCCCGGAAGCGAAAGAAGCGAGAAGCATGAGCCCACTTGTTCCGATGGTCGTTGAGCAGACATCCCGCGGGGAGCGCGCGTTTGACATCTACTCGCGCCTGCTCAACGAGCGGATCATCTTCCTGGGGACCCCCGTTGATGATCAGATCGCAAACCTGATCGTGGCGCAGTTGCTGCATCTGGAGTCCGAGGATCCTGACAAGGACATTTCCCTCTACATAAACTCGCCCGGCGGTTCCGTCTACGCCGGTCTCGCCATCTACGACACGATGCAGTTCATCAAGCCGGATGTGCAGACGATCTGCGTCGGCATCGCGATGTCGATGGGCGCGCTGCTGCTGGCCGGTGGCGCTGCCGGCAAGCGCATGGCCCTGCCCAACGCCAAGATCCTGATCCATCAGGTCTCGGCCGGCTTCCAGGGACAGGCCACGGACATCGAGATCCATGCTCGCGAGATCATCGACCTGCGGCATCGGCTGGACGAGATCATCTCCCACCACACGGGCAAGCCGGTGGAGGAGGTTGCCAAGGACACCGAGCGGGACTACTTCATGAGTTCCGAGGAGGCTAAGGACTACGGAATCATCGACCGGGTGATCTCACAGCACTAGGTGTGCCGGTGCTTGGCCTCCGGGCTGAGGACGGCTAATCTTGTGCGTGGGCTTCACCGGTCCGTAAGCCGTAGAACCTTTCAGAGAGGGAATCGATGGCACGTCCGACCGACTCCAACGAGCAGCTGCTTTGCAGCTTCTGTGGCAAGTCACAGCGCCAGGTCAAGAAGCTGATCGCCGGACCAGGCGTATACATCTGTGACGAGTGCATCGACCTCTGCAACGAGATCATCGATGAGGAGCTGACCGCTCCTCCCAACTTCGATATCCAGAGTCTCCCGAAGCCCCGGGAGATCTATGACGTGCTCAATGAGTATGTGGTCGGTCAGGAACAGGCCAAACGCACGCTCTCTGTGGCCGTCTACAACCATTACAAGCGCGTTCAGATGCTGCAGTCGGACGAGCACGACATTGAGCTGCAGAAGTCCAACATACTCCTGCTCGGGCCCACCGGATGCGGCAAGACGCTGCTTGCGCAGACGCTCGCGAAGATCCTCAACGTCCCCTTTGCGATCGCTGATGCCACGGCGCTGACGGAGGCCGGTTACGTCGGCGAGGACGTTGAGAACATCCTGCTGAAGCTGATCCAGGCCGCTGATTACGACGTCAAGAAGGCGGAGACGGGGATCATCTACATCGACGAGGTCGACAAGATCGCGCGCAAGGCAGACAACCCGTCGATCACGCGCGACGTCAGCGGCGAGGGGGTCCAGCAGGCGCTGCTGAAGATCCTCGAGGGAACCACCGCTTCAGTCCCGCCCCAGGGTGGCCGCAAGCACCCGCATCAGGAGTTCCTGTCAATCGACACGACCAACATCCTTTTCATCTGCGGCGGCGCCTTCGCGAATCTCGACCGAGTCATAGAGCGCCGGATCGGCCACCAGGGAGTCGGCTTCGGCGCAACTATCCAGTCCAAGGAACAGCGGGACCTGGGAGAGATGTTCGAGCACTGCCTACCGGAGGATCTGATCCAGTACGGCCTGATCCCCGAGTTCATCGGCCGGCTGCCCGTCATGTCCGCGATCCATCAGCTCTCGCGCGGCGAGCTGATGCAGATCCTCACTGAGCCTCGCAACGCGCTTGTCAAGCAGTTCCAGCGTTTCTTCCAGTTCGACGGGATCGAGCTCGTGTTTGCCGATGAGGCGCTGCACTCGGTGGCGGACAGGGCGCTGGAGCGGGAGACCGGCGCTCGCGGGTTGCGCTCGATCATCGAGGAGGTCCTGCTGGAGGTGCAGTTCGAGCTGCCCTCCAGACGCGACGTGCGCAAGTGTGTTGTCACACGCGACACGATCGAGAAGGGGACCCCGCCGACGCTCGTCACGCAGGCCGTGGCGGACGACCACGAGGGCGAAGCCGCCGCCTGAACGTCGTTCGCTCGCCGGGCCTAAACTCGGCGTCGGATGAGCACCAGCGAGCTAGAGATGAACACGCGCTATGAGCCGGCGGCCGTTGAGCCGCGCATCGCCAGGCTGTGGCTGGATTCGGGGCTCACGCATCCTGAACCGGAGGGTGAAGCCGAGGAGAACTACTCGATCGCGATCCCGCCGCCCAACGTCACCGGCGTGCTGCACATGGGGCATGCGCTCAACAACGCCGTTCAGGACACGCTCATCCGTAGGGCCCGCCAGAGAGGTCTGCGGACCAAGTGGATCCTGGGAACAGATCACGCCGGCATCGCGACGCAGACCCAGGTGG
Source organism: Actinomycetes bacterium (assembly GCA_021820105.1). GTDB lineage: Bacteria > Actinomycetota > Thermoleophilia > Solirubrobacterales > Solirubrobacteraceae > Palsa-465. Next base: position 13,121 of record JAKAED010000053.1, read on the forward strand.
AGAAGGAGCTCAGGTCGCAGGGGACCAGCCGGGAGGAGCTCGGCCGCGAGCGTTTTGTCGAGCGCGTGTGGGAGTGGCGCGAGCGCTACGGGAGCCAGATCATTGAGCAGATCAAGCGGCTCGGTTCGACCGCTGACTTCGCCAGCGAGCGCTTCACACTCGACCCGGGATACGCGGAGGCGGTGCTGAAGGTCTTTGTGGCCCTCTACGAGAAGGGCTACATCTATCGCGACCGCTACCTGGTGAACTGGGACCCGGGCAGCGGGTCGGCCATCTCCGATCTCGAGGTGGATGAGCGCGAGGTCACCGACACGCTCTACTACATCGACTACCCGCTTGACTCCGGCAGCGGCTCGATCACCGTGGCGACCGTGCGTCCCGAGACGATGCTGGCGGATGTGGCCATCGCCGTGAACCCCGACGACGAGCGCTACCAGCGGTTGATCGGAGAGACGGCGATCCTGCCGATCGTCGGCCGGCGCCTGAAGATCATCGCCGATGATTACGTCAAGCCCGAGTTCGGGACCGGCGCGCTGAAGATCACCCCGGGACACGACCCCAACGACTTTGAGATCGGAAACCGCCACGGTCTACCGCACCCGAGCGTGATCGGCGAGGACGGCCGCTTGGAGGGGGAGGACGTACCCGAGCGCTTCCGCGGGCTCCGGACCGCTGACGCGCAGGTGGCGATCGTGGCCGAACTGGACGAGTTGGGGTTGATCCAGCGACGCGAGGAGTACACGCACACGGTCCCGTTCAGCCACCGTTCGGGCGAGCGGATCGAGCCGCTGATCTCGTTGCAGTGGTTCATGCGCATGGACGAACTCGCACAGCCGGCGATCGACGCTGTCAAAACCGGGGAGGTGAGGTTCCACCCGGAGCGTTGGACCAAGGTCTACCTCGACTGGATGGAGAACATCCGCCCCTGGTGCATCTCGCGCCAGCTTTGGTGGGGACACCAGATCCCGGTCTGGTACCGGGGTGACGAGACATACGTTGGAACGCGGGCACCTGAGGGGGAGGGATGGGAGCGCGACCCGGACGTGCTCGACACCTGGTTCTCAAGCGCGCTCTGGCCCTTTGCGACCCTCGGCTGGCCCGAGAACACCCCTGAGCTGCGCGCCTTCTATCCAACTGACGTGCTCAGCACCGGCCGCGACATCATCTTCCTATGGGTCGCGCGGATGGTGATGATGGGACTTGAGTTCACGGGCAAGATCCCGTTCAGCGACGTGTACGTGCACTCGATCATCCAGGCGCCGGACGGCCGCCGGATGTCGAAGTCGCTCGGTACCGGTATCGATCCCCTGGACCTGATCGAGGGCGGCTCCCGGCCGCCTGTCTTTGCCAAGGATGGGCAGGACGCGGGCGAGTTTCCCGCCTACGGGGCTGACGCGGTCCGCTGGGGTCTGCTGGCGATGTCCTCAGGGCAGGACGTTCGCTTCAACGAGGAGAAGCTGGCACAGGCGCACCAGCTGACCAACAAGCTCTGGAACGCGTCGCGCCTGGTCCTCCTGAAGGTGGATCGTGAGCTCCAGCCGGCCGCAGAGCCGGTCACTGTCGAAGATCGTTGGATCCTCGCGCGCCTGCACCACGCGGTTGGCGCCATCAGTGACGCAATTGACCAGTTCGAGTTTGCTCGAGCGGCTCTGGCTCTGTATGAGTTTGTCTTCTCGGAGCTGTGCGACTGGTACCTGGAACTGGTCAAGCCCCGTCTCTACGACGGAGACGAGCGGACCCAGGCGTTCCTGCTGCATCTGCTGACGGAGACGGTGACGCTCGCGCATCCGCTCCTGCCCTTCGTCACAGAGGAGATCCACTCTCACATCCCAGGAACGCAGGGCCTACTCGCAGAGCGGATCGCGCTCGGCATCGGTGGTGAGATGGACTCCGAAGCGATGCGGCATGTCGAGGACCTGATTGCGGCCGTGCAAGCCGTGCGCGCCTGGCGCGACGCCGCCGAGGTGAAGCCCTCGGCCGTGCTTGAGGCGCGGCTGCGGGCCGACGGCTACGAGGCCACGCAGGCTCAGCTCGCAAGACTGGGCCGGCTCCAGTTCAGCGAGCATGCCGAGCCGGCGGAGTCCGTCGAGGCGGTGGCGCTTCCGGTGCCTGGCGGCGTCATCGAGATCATCGCGTCCGATGCGGTCGATCTGGGCGCCGCCGCCCGTAAGCGCGAGGCCAAACATGCTGAGTTGGTGAAGGAGATCGACCGCGCCGAGAAGAAGCTCGCCAATCCCGGCTTTGTCGCCAAGGCGCCAGCCGATGTCGTGGCCACGGAGCGGGCAAAGCTGGAAGCGCTGCGAGCCGAGCTGGAGGCGCTTTGAACCCAGGCGAGGCGGAGCAGCGCCTGCTCTCACTCGAGCTCTTCGGCATGCGGTTCGGGCTGGACCGGATGCGCAGGCTGATGACGGCGCTCGGGCACCCAGAGCGGGCGTTTGAGTCGATCCACGTGGTGGGGACAAACGGGAAGAGCTCCACGACCCGCATGATCGCCGGGATCCTGTCTCGTCATGGGCTTCGGGTCGGCTCCTACCTCTCACCACATCTGATCGGCTTCAACGAGCGGATCCGGATCGATGATCAGGACATCACACCGCAGCAGATGGCCGACGCGATTGAACGCGCGCTGCGCGCCGCTGAGCAGGTCAACCGTGCCGGAGGCGGTGATGATCCGGTCACGCAGTTTGAGCTGCTGACGGCCGCTGCGTACTCCGAACTGCAGGCACGCGGTGTCAACGTGGCTGTCATTGAGGCGGGGCTCGGCGGCCGCTATGACGCGACCAACGTGATCCCGTCCAAGGTGCAGGTTCTGACCAGCGTCGGACTCGAACACACACGTTGGCTGGGTCCGACCATCACTGCGATAGCTCGCGAGAAGCTTGACGTGGTGCAGCCGGGCGCGACCCTGGTGCTCGGCGCGGGAATGCACCCCGACGCGCTCGCTGTGGCGCGCGAGGTGGCAGCGCAGCGCGGGGCCCGGATCGTCCAGGCACCCGCCGACCCACAGACTGCGGTCGCTGCGCTGGGAATCTTCCAGCGACGTAACTTCGCACTCGCTCGCGCTGCCGCTGAGGCCTTCCTGGGCAGGTTGGATGGGGCGGCTGTGGAGGCCGCCGCCGCCGCCGTGAGGGTGCCTGGACGGCTTGAGGTGATCGGCCGGGATCCGCTCACGGTGCTCGATGGCGCGCACAATCCGGACGGCATTGCTGCCCTGGCCGAGTCGCTGCCGGAGATCATCGCCACCGCCAGGCGAGCCGACGGCAGGGTCGTCGGCGTGGTCTCGATCCTGGATGACAAGGATGCCTCCCGGATGCTGCGGTCGTTGGCGCCACTGTGCGATGCGCTGGTGCTCACGTCGAGCCACAATCCACGCGTACTGCCTCCGCCTACGCTCAGCGCGCTGCTTGACCAGCTCGCACCTGAGATCGACACCGTCTCGGAGATCGTCCCACTCCCACACGCGGCCCTGCGCCGCGGACGGGAGCTTGCCGGCACCGATGGTGTCGTGGTTGCCACGGGATCGCTGTACCTGATCTCAGAGCTGCTTCAGGATGAGGCCGATGCCGGTACGCGCAGGGCGTCGATGCTATGAACGAGGATCCACCGGAGCATCCCAGCTTTCTCAGGATGATGGGACTGGTGGCTGCGGGAGTGGCCATCACGATCCTGATCTTCTTCGCAGTCGGCTACGTGCTCGGCCGCATCTTTCTGTGAGATCCGGGTACGAGCCCACGGACAACGCAGGTACGACGGCACCGGCGTCAAGGTGTATCGCCAGGAATCCTGCGTAGTGGCCGTCCCTGGCCTTTACACTTTGTTCATCATGATGGTGCCCGCGGGCATATTCGGGATTCACAACCACACCGCGAACCTGGCGATCGATGCGGCGCTGGTGGTCCTGGGGATCATCTGGCTGTCGCTCGTCTATTGGACCTTCGCCGACGCGCGACGCCGAATCGGGGACCGCGTGCTGGTGGCATGCGCCGTGGTCACCGCGTTCTTCCCGTTCCTCGGCACGATCATCTACATGATCGTGCGTCCGCCAGAGTATCTGGACGATGTCCGTGAGCGTGAGCTCGAGATTCAGGCGGCGGAGGCGCGCCTGTCACAGATCGGGATGCACACGTGCCCCTACTGCGACCAGCAGGTCGAACGGGACTTCCTGCGCTGTCCGCACTGTCTGCGCAAGCTCAAGGAGCCGTGCTCGAGCTGCGGCAAGCCGCTGGCGGGTGATTGGAAGATATGCCCGTACTGTGAACACGACCGTGGCTTTGATCCGACCGTCACCAGTCCGCCACGCCGTCGTCGCACGCGGCGAGACCCCCAGGAGACGATGGTCGCCCCGCCGCCTCCGGACATGATCTGACCTGGCGGCGCGGTCCCTACTAACCTCCGCGCGGGCAACCGCCCCAAGGCGGCCAGGCATCCGCCCGCCCGCCTAACGAAAACAGCTAAGGAGACCGCGCCCATGGCCGAGCGCACGCTAATACTTGTCAAACCCGATGCCTTTGCTCGCAACCTGACCGGTGAGATCATCTCCCGGTTCGAACGGAAGGGCCTGAGGCTCGCCGCGCTCAAGCTGGAGACGCTCAGTCGTGAGACCGCCGAGCGCCACTACGCCGAGCACAACGGCAAACCCTTCTTCGGTGAGCTGGTTGAGTTCATCACGTCCGGTCCGCTCGTGGCGATGGTGCTTGAGGGCGATGCCGCAGTCGAGGCTGCACGGCAGGTGATCGGCGCGACCAACCCGCTGCAGTCGTCGCCAGGCTCCATCCGCGGCGACTACGCCACCACGATCGGGGCCAATATGGTCCACGGTTCCGATTCCGCCGAGTCGGCCGCACGTGAGATCGGGATCTTCTTTCCTGAGCTCTGAAAGCTCGTGATTCTCGCCTCCGGCTCTCCCCAGCGCCGCGCAATCCTGGAGCAACTGGGGGTTGCGTTCCAGGTTGTTGTCACCGGCGTTGAAGAGCTGGAGGCGGGTTCGCCACGCGAGGTGGCGGTTGAGAACGCGCGGCGCAAGGCGCGCGCGGCCGCCATCACGTCCGCGCCGGCCACCGCCGTCGGTTCAGAGGCCGTCCCGCTCGGCCTGCACGGGTTGGAGCCGGAAACCGTGCTGGCCGTGGACACCGTGGTGGAGCTGGACGGGAACCTCTACGGCAAGCCCGTCGATGCTGCGGATGCGGCTGCGACCATGCGCGCGCTGGCGGGGCGCAGCCACCGCGTGATCAGCGGTCTCTGCGTGATCCAGGCCGAGGTGGAGCGGACGGCCGCCGCTGTGACGCGCGTGCACTTCCGCCCTCTCGATGAGGCGGCGATCAGCTGGTACGTGGCCACCGACGAGTGGCGGGGACGGGCGGGCGGTTATGCGATTCAGGGACGGGGGGCTGCGCTCGTCGAGCGGATCGAGGGTGACTACCTGAACGTCGTGGGGCTTCCGGTTGCTACGCTGATCGAGCTGCTGCCGTCGCTGCTCTTTCCAGCGATTTCTGCAGGATAAACGGCTGAAAACCGGCCAAACTCCGATACACTCGGCGGGGCGGGCGGAAACTGGTGTGGCGCTCGGGCAGACCCGTTCTCGACACCCTCCGTACTCCCTCAACTCCCTCTCCAGGAATGGGTCTTTTTACGTACCTCACAGGTTTCGGCGGTCGCGACATGGCCGTGGATCTCGGCACCGCCAACACGCTCGTGTACGTGCGCGGTCGCGGCATCGTGCTGTCAGAGCCGAGTGTCGTAGCGGTCGACTCGCGCACCGGCGAGGTGCACGCGGTCGGTATTGAGGCAAAGCGCATGCTGGGGCGTACTCCCGGCACGATCTCCGCCATCAGGCCGCTGAAGGATGGCGTGATCGCCGACTTCGAGGTGACCGAGGAGATGCTCCGTCACTTCATCCAGAAGGTCCACCAGAACCGTTGGGCGCATCCACGGGTCGTGGTCTGCGTTCCGTCCGGGGTGACCGGGGTCGAGAAGCGCGCAGTTGAAGAGGCATGCCTATCTGCCGGAGCTCGTCAGGCCTACCTGATCGAGGAGCCGATGGCGGCCGCGATCGGCGCCGGGCTCCCTGTCGGTGAGCCCACCGGATCGATGGTGGTTGACATCGGCGGTGGCACCAGCGAGGTGGCTGTGATCTCGCTTGGCGGCATCGTCGTCTCGCAGTCCATCAGGGTCGGTGGCGACGAGCTTGACGAGGCGATCATCAACTACGTGAAGCGCGAGTACAAGCTGCTGATCGGCCAGCAGACAGCTGAGGAGGTCAAGCTCGAGATCGGCTCCGCGTTCCCGATGCCCGAGGAGGTCCAGGCCGAGATTCGCGGAAGGGACATGGTTTCGGGTCTCCCCAAGACGGTTGTCCTGACAAGCGAGGAGATCCGTGTCGCGCTGGAGGAGCCGGTGAGCCAGATCATCGACGCCGTCAAGGAGACACTCGATAGGACCCCTCCTGAACTGGCCTCTGACATCATGGATCGCGGGATCATGCTCGCCGGCGGCGGATCGCTGCTGCAAGGTCTCGAGGAGCGCATGCGGCATGAGACGCAGATGCCCTCGCATTTGGCTGAGTCCCCGCTCACCTGTGTGGCGGTAGGCTCAGGTAGATCGCTTGAGGAGTTTGAGGCGATCCATCGTTCCAGCAAGAATTCACGCAACCGGCGCCGTCGCTACTAGACGATCGCGGGGCCTGGAGATGTTCTGCACGTGCAAAAGCAAATTCGCCGGCGACGCGCGGTGCTCGCGCTGCTCGTCGTCATCTCTCTCGCGCTGCTAACCCAATACTTCGGCGAGTCGTCGAGCAGCCCACTTCACGCGATCCAGCGTGGGTTCGCGACGGTGCTCTCGCCGCTGCAGAGCGGGGCCAGCACAGTCCTCTCACCGGTGCGGGATGTGGCCGGAACGATCTCCACGATGTTCACCGACAGGTCGAAATTGGCGACGCTGCAGCGCAAGTACGACGCGCTGCTGAAGGACTATGCCACCGCGCAATATGAGGGCATCCAGTACCGCAAGGCGCAGCGCCTGCTGGGCCTTGACACCACCTACGCGCTGAACTCATACGGGCCTGTGGCCGCCGACGTGATTGACGAGGATCCGGTCCTCTGGTACGTGACGATCAAGGTCGACAAGGGCCGGAGCGCAGGTGTGAGGCTGCGTGATCCGGTGGTGGGTCCGGGTGGTCTGATCGGTGACGTGACCGACGTCACCTCCGACGCATCGATCGTGTCGCTGATCACCTCGCCTAAGTTCTCAGTCGGTGCGACCGTTGAGAACAACTCCGGTGCATCCGGTCTGATCCAGCCGGAGGTTGGTAACCCCAGCACGCTCACGCTGATCAACCTGCCGACAAACTCGAACGTCGCATATGGGAATCTCGTGGTGACCAGCGGCTTTGTGGATCCGCACGATCCGACAATTGAGTCCTTTGCGCCGCCGGGGATCCCGATCGGTACGGTCTCCAGCACCAGCCCACAGAACAGCCTGCTGACCAACCAGCAGGTCCAGGTCACGCCGCTGGCAGACCTGCAGCACCTGAGCCTCGTGCAGATCCTGACCCGACCACGGCACGGCCGGTGATCGACCCACCACAAGCGAGCGAGTCAGGGTCAGGGCAGCGATGAACAAGGACTGGAACCTACACCTGGCGCTGCGGATCTCAGCCGTTGCGTTCTTCTCGGTTGTCCTCCAGGAGGCTGTTGTCTCGCAGGTATCTCTGTTCGGCGTCACCGCCGATCTGACGCCGCTCGTGGTCATGTCAATCGGTCTGTTGGCCGGCTCGATGGCTGGGGCCGTGTCCGGCTTTGCGATCGGACTGTTCGTGGACATCGTGCTGTTCCAGGTGGTGGGTCTGACGTCGCTGCTGTTCATCACCGTCGGGTACTGGTCCGGCCGTCTGCGCGAGCTGCGCGACCCATCGCACGGACTGATCCCACTGGGACTGGGTGCGATCGCAACCGGCTTCACCGGCGTCGGCATGGCGATCATCCAGTTCCTGCTGGGCGTGGATGCGCCGGTCAGCTGGCTGCTGATCCAGCAGATCGTGCTGCAGGTGCTGGTCAACTGTCTGATCGCGCTGCCCGTGTATGAGGTCGTGCGGAGACTCATCTACCGGGCGCTGCCGCGAGACCCGCGGGCGCGCAGGCGTCGCGCCTACACCACATCGCTCAGTCCGCTGCAGCGGCCCTCAGAGCGCATCGGTAGCGCCCGCGTCGCGAGGGGGAGATGATGCTCGGTCCGATCGACGAGCGGACGCCACCGATGACCCCGCAGTTGGCGCTGCGCGTCGCGATCGTCGGAGGCGTGGCGCTGGTGCTGTTTGCAGTGATCTTCTTCCGGCTCTGGTTCCTGCAGGTGCTCTCAGGCAGCCGCTATGTCGCCGCGGCGCAGAGCAACGTCGTGCAGCACATCCCGGTGGCCGCCCCGCGCGGTGAGATCGTCGACGCGAACGGGATCCCAATTGCGGAGTCCATTCGCGTTCCCTCCGTGCAGATAGCTCCCCGCAGCCTGCCGGTTCCGGTCACCCTCACCGCGGGCGGCCGCCTGCCGGTGGCGATCCCCAACGGCGACCTGTCGCTGTTTGACCGCCTGTCACGCCTGCTCGGGATCTCGACCCGCCCGCACGCGTGCCGCTACACGACCTACTGGGCCGCGAACCGACACACCAACTACAAGGTGCAGTTGGCCACCGTCCCTTGCGACGTTGCCAAGAGCGTCTCCCAATCGCCTTTTGCCAATGCGACGATCAGGACGAACGTCCCGACCTACATCCAGGACTACATCGCGGAGCGGACGACTGAATTCAAAGGCGTGCTGAGCCAGGACACCTACCTGCGCCGCTACCCGCTCGGTGCCGCGGGAGCGCAGATGCTCGGGACGCTCAGTCAGATCACGCCCCAGGAGATCAACACCAAGCCATACCAGGGCATCCAGTCCGGGAACCTCGTTGGCCAATCCGGTCTGGAGGGGCAGTACAACTGGGCACTTCAGGGAACCAACGGAACCGAGGGCGTGAAGGTCAACTCCCAGGGACAGTTCGAGGGCTACGCCAGAGGTCGCAGCCCGATTCAGGGAGACACCCTGAAGCTGTCTCTGAGCGCTCCGCTCGAACAGGTGGGCCAGACCGCCCTACAGGACTCGATCATCGCCAACCACGGTATTGGCGGTGCATTTGTCGCGATGGATCCGCAGAACGGCCAGATCTATGCGATGGGCTCAGCACCCAGCTACAACCCCGCCAAGGTCTCGCCGACGCTCTCAGCGGGGGAGTGGAACTACCTCAGAAACCCCGCGAGCAACTATCCGCTGGTGGATCGCGCGATCGACGGTGTCGGACCGGATGGTTCCACGTTCAAGGTGATCACGGCCACCGCCGCTCTCCAAACCGGTGTCTGGGGTTTGAACCAGATCTACGACGACACCGGCGCGTTCTGCTTCCCGCACGCCCCAGCCTCTCAGTGCAAGCACAACGCCGGGTTTGTCCATTACGGCCCCATCGGTCTGCAGTTCGCGATCCAGGATTCCGTCGACACCTTCTTCTACAACCTGGGCAACCTGCTCAACTACCACCCGATCCCCGCCTATGCCCATCCCAACGGTGGCGCGCTCCAGCAGTGGGCCGCCAAGTTCGGGATCGGTCGTCCCACGGGTGTGGATCTCCCTGGTGAGGCGTCAGGCTCAATGGCCTCGCCAAAGTACTTCCAGGGATTGTGGAAGCTGGAACGCCAATGTGAGCGCGCCGTTGGACCGTACAAGGGCCACCCGAAGCATCCGGCGGTGCTGAACGTGTACGGCAATGCGATCACCTCAGGCGGCTGTGGAATCGCCGATACCAATCTGTGGACGGCCGGCGACAACGTGAACGCCGCGGTCGGTCAAGGTGACGTTCAGGTCACGCCGATGCAGCTGGCGGTCGTCTACTCCGCGATCGCAAACGGCGGCTACATCGTCACGCCGCATGTCGCCCAACAGGTGCAGACCCTGAACGGCAGCGTCCTGAAACAGATCGATCCCGGCAAGAAGCGCTTCCTGAACATCAATCCCGTGTACCTGAACGCGATCCGCGCCGGCCTGCGTCAGGCGGTCACGTCAGGTACCTCTGCGGACACGCTTGGCAGCTTCCCGCAGCAGGTGTACGGCAAGACGGGAACTGCTCAGTACTTCAACGCGCTGAACCAGGAGACAGACAGCGCCTGGTATGCGTGCTACGTGCCCGCCAGCGCGACCAGCAAGCCGATCGTCGTCGTAGTCTGGGTGCAGCACGGTGGTTTCGGTGACGTGGCCGCAGCACCCGTTGCCCGCCAGATCCTCGGCCAGTGGTTCTACGGCAAGCCGGGTAAGTTCCAGGTTGGAGCGAACAAGACGCTGTGAGCACGATCGCTCCCATCAAGATCTCAGAACAGCCGTCTGCGCCGCTGGGGCGGCACCTGCTGCGGATCGATCCGCTCCTGCTGCTGGCGGCGATCGGTCTTTCGGCCTGCTCGTTCGCCGTTCTGCATGCGCTGAACGTGAACGCGTACTACGCCGGTGAGTACAAACGTCAGGCGATCTTTGCCGCTGGCGGCGTGCTGCTGTCGCTCGTGATCAGCCGCTTTGACTACTCACGCCTGCGAGAGTTCCGTTACGTGCTGTACGGCCTCATGGTCGTCCTCAACCTGGCGGTGTTCGCCTTTGCCGCGCCGACCGGCGCCGGCGCCGGCTCACAGCGACGCATTCCGCTGCCGGGACTGAGCTTCCAGTCCTCGGCGTTTGGCATGGTGCTGCTGATCCTGGCGCTCTCAGCCTTTGCGGTTGAGCGTTCGCGCCGGATGAGCGAGCACCGCACAACCGCGCGCATCCTGCTGAGATCGGAA
>JAKAED010000207.1 GCA_021820105.1 Actinomycetes bacterium
ATCTCCCTCCCAGCGTGCACAGATCGACAATCTGCAGGTGCAAACGCCACTTTGCGGGAAAGTGGGCGGAAAATCGCACCATATCCAGCCAACTGGAAAGCGACCGTCTTGAGTGCCGGTTTTGGCACGCTGCGATCGCCCGGCGAGAGAATCCAGCGGCTCTCCGGCCCCCGAACCTGCACTGACCGCGGCTCACGCCCACTCAGGCTGGCCGCCAGGGGCCGCTCGCCCTCCTGGCCGCCTGCCCTTACGGGCGGCTAACCCTCTCCGACCACCCACGCGCCGCCCTCCAACGCGCCGCCCACCAACGGGCCGCCCACCGACGGGCCGACCACCAACGCGCCGCCCACCCACGCGTCACCCACCGACGCGCCACCCACCGACGTGCCGCTCACCCATGGGCGCCCACCCACGGGCGCCCCTCAGGCCATCACGGCCGGCGTCTGCACCGAAACGATCCTCCAGGGCTCGTTCGCGTCCCCGGTGACCGCCAGCGTCCAGCGCTCCGTGAAGCCGACCAGGCGCGTCGAGCTGCCCGCCAGCACGCGGGTCGTATCCCGATCCTCGATGTAGCGTCGCCCGCGCAGATCCACGTCGACCGTCATCGTCGCTGGCTCGACGTTGGCGTCGAGCCCGACGATCCTGATCCGCTGCACCTGCAGGCCGCGGACCACGAGCCGGGTCTGGCCGCTGCGATCGCCTGGATGCAGCAGGTCGCGCACAGCGTCGGCGGTGGCGATCTTGCGCAGCTCATCGTCGGGCCCGTCAACTGCCTCGGCCCAGGCCGATACCGCTCGCCTGGCCGCCACCTCCAGGATGTCCGGGGCGAAGCGGCCGTCCGCGAGACTCAGGTCAAGTGCGGCCGCGCGCGCGTCGCCGCTGAACTGCAGGTCCGCCAGCTCCGCGACCTTGAAGCCATCGGGTGCCGTCTGGGCGACAGCACCCTCCACCAGCGCCTCGTCCCGCAGCGCCTGCTCGTCCGCCCAATGGGTCTGCACGATCTTGTCCTTGAGCGCGTGCTCGCCCGCAGCTCCGGACTCGATCGACGCCAGCACCCAGTGCTCGCCGCGCCGCTCAAGCGTCCAGTACTCACGCATGCGCACGGATTCGGTGACGGCGCCGTCACGCTTGATGCGGCGTCCGCCGGCGTCAACCACGTAATCCCGGAGCTTCGCCTCGATCCGGACCACGACGCGATCGAGCTCCTGGTCGCCGCGCTCCCGCCGCATGATCCCCACGTACTCAACGTTGGGTGACCCCACCGGCTCCACGCGGTTGCGCCAGCCGCGGCGCGCAAAGTCATCAAGCCGCCGCTCCCACTCGACCAGCAGCTGCGGCGTGATCAGCCCGCGCAGCGCGACCCGATCGTCGTTTGACCAAGCCTGCTGGATGTCGGTGAACAGCGCCGCGCCGGCCTCCCTGACCGCGGTCGGGCCGAAGATCGGGTTCTCATCGGCGGCCTCGGCGGCGGCCAGCTCAACCCGTCGCTCGCGCTTGCGGCTCTCTCGGCTTCGGGACCGGCCCTGTTCCGCGCGGAAGCTCCAGAACTTCATGAAGCTCGGGAGGCCGCGCGCCATGATCCACCAGGCCGCCGCCAGCGCGAGCAGCACCAGCAGCCCGAGCCCGTGGCCGATCAGCGCGATGTCAATCAGCAGCCGGATGATGATGAAGAGCGCAAACCCGCTGAGGTGGCCGCCACCACCGCCACCACCGCCGCCTCCGCCACCACTGAAGCCGAAGCTGCCTCCACCCGCTGCGGCAAAAGCTGTGGGTGCGAGCGCAAGGGCGGCCAGTGCTGTCAGCACCAGCGCGATCAGGATTTGTCGGCGGCGCGTTCTCATCAATTGCCTCCGGTTCAGCCGGCCGCGGCCGCTCGCAGCGGCCCGACTCCAGGCTCTGTCTGTGGCACGTGCTGATCGGCGTGGTAGCTGGAGCGCACCAGCGGCCCAGCCGCGACATGTTCAAAGCCGAGTTCGTAGGCGGCCTGCTCCAGCGCGCTGAACTCGTCCGGATGCCAGTAGCGGACGATCGGCAGGTGGTTCTCGGTTGGGCGCAGGTACTGCCCGATGGTTACCACCTGAACGTGATTCTCGCGCAGCGTGCCCAGCGCATCGACCATTTCCTCAAAGCTCTCACCGAGCCCGACCATCAGGCCGGACTTGGTCACCACCTCTTCACCGCCCAGCTCCTTGGCGGTGCGCAGCACGCGGTTGGAGCGCTCCCAGGTCGAGCCGCGGCGGGCGACCGTGTAGAGCCGCGGCACCACCTCCACGTTGTGGTTGAACACGTCCGGACGTTCGGCGATGACCTTGGCAAGCGGCATCTCCTGGCCACGGAAGTCCGGTGTGAGCACCTCAATCTTGGTTCGCGGAGACTGCGCCCGGATCTGCCGGATGACGCCGACGAACGCATGCGCACCGTAGTCGTACATGTCGTCACGGTCGACGCTCGTGATCACGGCGTGGCGCAGGCCCATGCGTGCCACGGAGCGCGCCACGCGGGCGGGCTCGAGCGGGTCGTTCCACGTGGGCTTCCCGCTGCGCACGTTGCAGAAGCCGCAGCGGCGTGTGCAGGTGTCGCCGAGGATCATGAACGTCGCCGTCCCGCGCTGCCAGCACTCCCCGATGTTGGGGCAGGCGGCCTCCTGGCAGACCGTGTTCAGGTTCTCCGACTGGATCTGCGCCTGCAGTTCGCGGTAGCGTGGCCCGCCCGGCGCGGGAACCTTGAACCACGGCGGCTTGCGGCCCTTGTGCGGCTGGACCTCAGGTCCCAGCACGGTAAGGACATCCGCGATCCCGCCGGGGTTGGAGCGTGATCGGGTGGCACTCATCTCAACCAAGGTTACCGAGGCGCGGTAGATCCCAGGGCGGTCTCAACCGGGCCGGCGGCGGGAGCGGTGAGCAGCGCGTCCTCAAGCTGGTCGCGACCGAGTGGGCGGCGCTCATGCCCCAGTGCTGCGGCGAGCGACGCCGCGGCGAGCTCGCGGAAGTCCGAGACCGTCACGGAGTCCTGTCCCAGCTCGCTCTCGACTGAGGTCATCGTCACGTCGGGCAGGCCACAGGCGACGATCCAGCCGAACGGGATGAGCGCCTGCGCCTCCACGTTGACGGCAAACCCATGTGTGGTAACGCCCCGTGCAACGTGTACGCCGATAGACGCGATCTTGCGTTCCTGCACCCAGACGCCCGTGTAGTCGGGACCCTCTTCGTCACGCGCGCGGGCGCTCACACCGATCCTGCTGAGCGCCTCCACCAGCGTGCGCTCCAGCAGCCGCACATACGCAACCACGTCCTCGACGCGCACGATCGGGTAACCAACGAGTTGGCCGGGTCCGTGGTAGGTCACCTTGCCGCCACGGTCGGTGTCGATGATCTCGATCCCCCGTTCGGCGTACCAGGCCTCGCCCATGCTGAGCTCGCCGGGCGCGGAGCGGCGCCCGCGCGTGTAGACCGCCGGCCGATGCTCCAGCAGCAGCAGGGTGTCCGGGATCAGCTCGGCTTGGCGGGCGGCGCGTACGCGCTCCTGCAGTACCAGCGCCTCGCGATAGCCAATCGCCTCCAGATTGCAGACCCACAGCTCGCTCGCGGCCACGCCTCCGATCGTAGCCTGCGGAGTTGGTGGGCCAAAGGCACACCGGGCTGTGCCTTTGGCCCACCAACCCGGGATTGCCTCGCGGTGTCCGGACCGCCTCAGCACAGGCGTAGGCTTAGCGAATGGACACCACACCCCTGGTCCGCCTGCGCTGGCGTCTGCGGGGCGCGTGGTTGTGGCCGTCCTGGGTCGTGATGAGTCTCGCGGACGCCGTGATCGTCCACCGGCTTCCACTGTCAGGTGCTAGCGCGGGCCTGGCCAGTGGGCTGATCCTGGGAGCGGTCCTCAGCCTGCTGGGAATCGGACTGCTCGGCCGGCCGCTCGGCGCGCTGGTGCGCCGGCTGCGGCCGGACATGCCGAGGGTGGTCGCACGCAACTACGGCGGCGCCCTCATCACGGTTGTGGTGACGGCCTCGCTGCTGGCCGGCGGCCTGATCCACCAGGCGAAGCTCCAGTCGGATCTCTCCGCGCTGCATGAGGCGACCGCCCGTGCTGAGGCCTACATCGGCGCCCACGCGCCGGCAACGTTTCAGGCGCATTTGACGGATCTCAACACCTACGTGGTGCAGGACCCGCTGATCTACCGCGTATGCGCCCCCGATGCGGCCGATGTCCGTTTCTACTGCGTGGTTGTCAACCTCGGGCGGCCGTTCAACCACGGCGTCAGCTTCTCCGGCTCGGAGCCCAACAGCGTCCTCGCGCAGGGGACGGGGTAGGCATAGACTGCGGCCGTGCCCTACGTCGCGCTGATCACAGGTGCCTCCAGCGGCATCGGCGCGGCAACTGCCCGCCGGCTCTCCCGTGAGCCGGACGTGAAGCTGATCCTGGTGGCCCGCCGCGAGGATCGTCTGCTCGCACTGGCGCACGAGCTGGGAGCGCAGGTGATTGCGGCTGATCTCACCGATCCCGCCTCCCCCGCGCGGATCGCCGCTGTGGTCCAGGAGCAGTATGGGGCCCTGCACCTGCTCGTCAACAACGCGGGGGCGCGTTGGGCGGCCGACTTTGGTGACGGCGGCTGGGACAACGTGGAGCGCCACATGCGGATCAACTTTGAGGCGCCGGTCCGTCTGGTTGAGGCGCTGTTGCCGTTGCTGCGTCGTACGGCTGCTGCCGGTGGGGGCGGGGCCACGTTCGGCGGTCGCCCGCTCAGGGCTCCTGTGGCGATCGTCAACGTCACCAGTACCTCGGCACGGATCGCGCGGCTCGGGACCGGTTCCTACAGCGCGGGCAAGGCGGCGCTGGCGGCCTGGGGCGACTCGCTCTACCTGGAGGAGCGCCATCACGGTGTGCACGTGGGCAACGTGCTCCCCGGTTTCATCGCCACCGAGGGCTTCCCGCAGGCTGAGCTGCGAGCACGGATGTTGACCCGCTGGGCCGTCTCTGA
>JAKAED010000054.1 GCA_021820105.1 Actinomycetes bacterium
GATCTCCCGGTAGTGGCCACTGTGGCTCACTGAGCCCGAGGCGATCGTGCGCCAACGCCCAGCCAGCTGAGTCTGCACGGTGACGCCCAGCCCCGCTCGCACCGGGAACACATCACCACTGACGGCGAACCGCATGGGCGACGCAGAGAGCGCCTTGGCAATGTGCCCAACGGCCAGCGCGGCTCGCTCAAGCTGACCCGTCAACCCGCCACCACCCGTGCCGGAAGTGGTGGTGGTTGGCGTGGTTGACCCAGCGGGCGCAGGCGGCGGAGCCGGAGATCCGGTGTTGGAGCCGGGCGGTACAGCGGGCGACTTGCTTGAGAGCACGCCCTCAGCGGTGACTGTGGTGAAGCCCATCCAGGTGCTTGGAGTGCCCAGGTCCTCACGGAGCTGAACTCCGCTGACCACCACCGAACCCCTGGTTCCGACCACACGCGCACGGACGATGCGCGGCGACAGTCCCCGTTCGAGCACCCTGATGCCACGTAGAGTCCCGCGCACCAGACCTCCGAGCCTGCGTGCTGCGGCACTCAGGCTGAAGCTCAGCTTCCAGCGGTGGTAGGGGTTACGCAGCACGCCGTCATACGGATCCAGGCGACCCACCAGCCAGGCCTCCGGCGCCATTGTGAACACGTTCTGCACGCTCTCGGTCTCACCGCCGGAACTGGCGAAGAAGTACGTCACCACGGGCTTTCCCTGGTACTCAACAACCTGACCGCTGGTGGCGGCCACGGCGGCGTCCGTGGCCGGCGTCTCGCCTGAGACCCCCTGGTAGATCTGAGACTGACTGTTGTCGTAGACGTCGAAGTTGGGACCAATCGGATGCGAGGCGATGACGTACGTTCGGGTCACCACAGCCTGCGCCTCAAGCGCCTGCTGCGGCCAGCTCGCCGGCATCTCAGCTGCAACCACGCCCCGGACGTAATCGTCGAGTGGGACCAGGTTGGTCGTCATCACGCCGCCTCCCGTGGGGCTGGGCCGGAAGATCAAGGAGCCTCGATAGCGACCCAGACCCAGCAGTCTCACCGGACCAGCACCAGACACGCGCAGTGGTGGCTTGAATGTGCCGATGGTCTTCCCGCCGTTGACAATCCGCAGCTCGGCGCCGGCGGCAAGGACGCGGTAGGTGGTCTGCGGACTGAGCCGTTGCCGCACACCATGAACGGTTGTGGCCCCGCTGAAGACAGCCGCCCCGCGGGCTCTGAGCAGAACGCTGACCAGCAGCCCCGGGCTCACGCGACCGATCGTGGTCTGCGCGTAGTAGTCCTGCAGGATCTGCTCGTAGCCGACACCGTGCAGCGCGTAGCCGGCCGCGCCGTACTGGCTCATGCCGACACCGTGGCCGTACCCGGCCCCGGTCACGTAGAGACCCCCGGCACTGACGGCCCCAAGCGCGGGCGCAGCGAACAGCGATGTCAGCAGCATGAAGCCGCTGAAGGCCCATATCCCGCACCTGCGTTTCACGACCGCCAGCATTCCTGTCGTCAGTCCTAACGCCTCCATCAGCGGATAGTTCCGCCGATGCAACGAAATTCGCGGCTCAGCCCAGGTTCCCCTGTGCCATCGCACGCAGATCCATCGCGCGGTTGTAGGTCTCCTCGTCAACGCCCTGTTCGTAGGCGACCTCGCGCAGCAGGCGCCCGGAGCTGGCCGCCTCCTTGACGATCTCCGTGGCACGGTCGTACCCGATGTAGGGGTTCAGCGCCGTCGCGGCCGCGAGCGTCGACTCGGCCGAGCGCTCACAGCCCGCGAGGTTGGCACTGATGCCATCAACACACTTCTCCTTGAGCACGCGCGCGGTGGCGGCCAGCAACTGAATCGACTCGAGCAGGTTCCGGGCGATCAGCGGCACCCGCACGTTCAGCTCGAAGTTGCCCTGGCTGCCGGCGAGCGTGATTGCCGTGTCGTTACCGATCACCTGGGCTGCGACCTGCAGAGTGACCTCCGGGATCACCGGGTTGACCTTCCCCGGCATGATTGAAGAGCCCTTCTGCAGCTCGGGCAGGAAGATCTCACCGATCCCGGCGCGCGGGCCGGATCCCATGAGCGCCAGGTCGTTGGCGATCTTGGTGAAGGACACAGCGATCACTTTGAGCGCACCCGAGAGCTCGACGAGCGCATCACGATTACCCTGCGCTTCAAATGGGTCCTCCGGGGCGCTGATCTCCAGACCGGTTGCCTGCGCGAGCTTGGCGCGAACCCGCGCGGCAAACTCCGGATGAGTGTTCAGACCGGTGCCGGTCGCGGTGCCACCGAGCGGGATCTGCGCGACCTGCGGCAGCGCGTTGCGCACCCGGCGCGCCGCCAGGCGAACCTGCGCGGCATAGCCGGAGAACTCCTGCCCCAACGTGACGGGTACCGCGTCCATCAGATGGGTGCGGCCAGACTTGACGATGTCGTGGAACTCCGCCGCCTTGGCCGCAAAACTCGTCTCCAGGGCCTCCAGAGCGGGGAGCAGCGCGTGAGTTGCCTCATCCAGTGCCGCCAGATGGACCGCGGAGGGAAAGACGTCGTTGGACGACTGCCCCATGTTGACGTGGTCGTTCGGGTGCGCGCCCTCCCCCGCCAGTTTGGCGATGACCTCGTTGGCATTCATGTTCGAGGAGGTGCCAGAGCCGGTCTGAAAGACGTCGATCGGGAACTGATCATCGAACTCTCCGGAGGCGACCCGATCGGCGGCGGCGGCGATGCGCTGCGCGTGGGCCGCGTCGAGCAGGCCGAGTTCAGCATTGACGCGTGCTGCCGCGCCCTTGATGCGACCCAGCCAGCGGATCACCGGCACCGGGATCGGTTCTCCGGAGATCGGGAAGTTGGCGACGGCCTTGCTGGTCTCGCCGCCCCACAGGTGGTCGTTCTCAGTGGTGCTCACGCTAGTCCTTTCGCTCTGTCTGCAGCGTCGTGAACGCTACCGCGCCGAAGCTTTGCCAGGGTCGCCCACGGGAGTCACCCACAGAAGCTGATCAGCTCGCGCGCCAGCACGACCGGCTCGTCATAGGCGGCCAGGAAGCCGGCGCCCGGGATCGTGCGCAGCTGGGCACCGGGAATCAGGTCCAGCGCCTCCTGCGCCCATTCAAGCGGGGCCGATGGATCCTCCTCGGCCCACAGCAACAGCACGGGCAACTGCAGCGACTGGTAGGAGTCGAGCAGATCACGCTGAGCTGTGAACGGCCACCGCCGTGCGAACTTGGCCCATGAGCGCGTACGGCTGGTGTTGCCACCGATGTCGGCAAAGGCGTGCCGGACCACGTCGCGGCTCTCCGGGTTGCGCCGAGCGCTCAGCAGATCGCCGAGCCGGGGGCGAAACACCAGCGGAGCGGCGTGCGAGATCACCAGATCAAGCACGGGCAGCGCGCCCAGACCGGTGAACAGTCGCCAAATTGCTCGGCCTCCCGCAAATGGCGCCGGCCGGTGCATGCGGTTGCCCATCAGCACCAGTCTGGCGGGCGTGTAGGAACCAGCGACGATCATGCGCAGCGCGAGTTCAGCGCCGAAGTCATGGCCCACCACCGCCGCGCGCGGGCCGCCCACCTCGGCGCAGAAGCCGCCCATCACGTCAGCGAACCACTCAGGCCCGTAAGGATGTCTGGGTCGGTCCTCCGAATCACCGTGCAACGGCAGATCCGGGAGCACCACTCGGAAGCGGGTCGAGAGCGCTTCGGCGATCGGCACCCACTCACGGTGTGAGAGCCCAAGTGAGTGCAGCAGGACGATCGCAGGCCCGGTCCCGGTCTCCCAGTAGGCGACGCGGGCTCCGTCACGGTGGTGGTAGAGACGCAGACGCACGCTGGAAGTATCGCCGCTGGACGGAGCCTCGGTGTGGGGGATGGAGCCACTGGAAGCCGTGCTCGAAGCCACTGGCCAGCGGGCCAGTGGCGTCCGCCGCCTAGAATCCGCCGTCCCGATGAGCACTCCCCACCGACCGGTAGATCCACGCGCTTCCTTTCCCGTGCTTGAGGAGCAGGTGCTCGAGCGCTGGCGCGAGCGCGACATCTTCAGGCAGTCGATCGAGCGCCGCCGTGGCGGACCTCGCTGGGGCTTCTTCGAGGGGCCGCCGACGGCCAACGGCAAACCGGGCTCGCACCATGTGCTGGCGCGCGTGTTCAAGGACATCTTCCCCCGCTACCGCACCATGTGCGGCTACCAGGTGGACCGCAAGGGAGGCTGGGACTGCCACGGCCTGCCGGTTGAGCTTGCGGTCGAGCGCGAACTGGGGATGCAGCAGAAGGCGGACATCGAGCGTTACGGGATCGACCGCTTCAACGCTCGCTGCCGCGAGGTCGTACTCAGCCACATCGACGACTGGACCCGGCTGACAGAGCGGATCGGCTACTGGGTCGACACCGAGCACGCCTACCGGACGCTCGACACCAGCTACGTCGAGTCGGTCTGGTGGGCACTGAAGACGATCTTTGAGAAGGGGCTGCTGTTCGAGCGGCTGAAGGTGGTGCCCTACTGCCCACGCTGCGGCACCGCGCTGTCGAGCCATGAACTCGGCCAACCGGGCGTCTACCAGGACGTGGTTGACCCATCCGCGTTTGTGATCCTGCCGAGCGACCGCGGGAAGCTTGTGGTGTGGACCACAACGCCCTGGACGCTGGTCTCAAACGCCGCGGTCGCGGTTGATCCCGAGCTGCCCTACGTTCTGACCGGGGACGGTTTCATCGTGGCCGAGGCGCTGGCCGAGAAGCTCTTCGGTGAGGGCGTGCAGATCGCCGAGCGTTTCCCCGGCGCCGAGCTGGTGGGTCTCGCCTACGAGCCACCCTTCGATTTCATCGCCGGTTCCGACTACGGGGAGAAGGGCCACACGGTGCTGGCGGCTGACTTCGTCACCGCTGAGGACGGCACCGGACTCGTGCACACCGCCATCGCGTTTGGCGAGGATGACTTCCGGTTGGGCGAGGCCAACGGCCTGCGGCCGATCAACCCGGTGCTGCCCGACGGCACCTACGACGCCCGCATCTCGACGTGGGCCGGCGTTCACGTCAAGGACGCCGACCAGCCGATCATCGAGGACCTCCGCGCCCGCGGCAAGCTGCTGAAGGCAGAGCCTTACGAGCACTCATATCCGCACTGCTGGCGCTGCAACACGCCGCTGCTCTATTACGCCAAGCCGTCCTGGTACATCGCCACGAGCCAGATCAAGGATCGCCTGCTGGGCGCCAACGAGGCCGTGGGCTGGCAGCCTCCGCACGTCAAGCACGGTCGCTTCGGCAACTGGCTTGAGGGCAATGTCGACTGGGCCCTCTCCCGCGAGCGCTATTGGGGTACCCCATTGCCTGTATGGAGGTGTCCCGCTGGACACCTCCATGTGGTCGGCTCTCTGGCCGAGCTCGAGGCGGTGTCGGGGGTGGCCCTGGATGACCCGCACCGTCCGTTCGTCGACGACGTGACGTTCGAGTGCTCTGAGGCTGGCTGCTCCGAGGTGATGAAGCGCGTGCCCGACGTGATCGACGTGTGGTTCGACTCCGGCTCGATGCCGTTTGCCTCCTACGGAGCCCGCCCCGGCGACGCCGCACCGGCGATGCAGGAGGCAAATGCGGACTTCACGGCGCACTTCCCCGCCGACTACATCTGTGAGGCGCTGGACCAGACCCGTGGCTGGTTCTACTCGATGCTTGCCGTATCGACCCTCCTGTTCGATCAGAGCTCTTACCGCAACGTCGTCTGCCTGGGACTGATCCTCGACGAGACCGGCCAGAAGATGAGCAAGTCCAAGGGCAACATCGTTGAGCCCTGGGATGTGCTGAGGACGTACGGCGCAGACGCCTTCCGCTGGTACTTCTTCACCTCCAAATACCCCTGGGATGGCTACCGCTTCTCACTGGACTCGCTCGGAGAGGCGGTCCGCCAGTTCATGCTGCAGCTGTGGAACACCTACGGGTTCTATGTGCTGTATGCCAACGCCAATGGGATCGAGCGAGGATCGTTGGCGCTGGATCAGGTTGAGCTGACCGAACTGGACCGGTGGGCGCTGTCTCGCCTGAACGCCACCGTCGAGGTGGTGCGCGCGGGGCTTGACGCGTTTGACGCGACCGGATCGGGTCGCGCCATCGCGGAGTACGTCGACGAGCTCTCCAACTGGTACGTGCGCCGCTCCCGCCGCCGCTTCTGGGATGGCGAGCCGGCCGCGATGGCCACCCTGCACCACGCGCTGGTGACGGTCGCGAAGCTGCTGGCGCCGTTCACCCCGTTCATCGCCGATGAGATCTATGAGAACCTGGACGGCACCGAGGAGAGCGTGCACCTGTGCGACTTCCCGGTTGCGGGCGAGCGTGACCTCGGGCTCGAGGTCGCCATGGCGGTCGCGCGTGAGACGGTGAGGCTCGGGCTGGCCGCGCGCTCGCAGGCGAAGGTCAAGCTGCGCCAGCCGCTGCATGCCGCCGTGGTGGTGGCCGCCGGCGCCGAGCGCGAGGCGATTGAACGGCTCGCAGATGTTGTCAGGGACGAGCTCAACGTACGCGAGCTCCGCTTCGTGTCGGAGGCGGACGAGCTCGGCGAGGTCGAGGTCAAGCCGAACTACCGGGCGCTCGGGCCGCGCTTTGGGGCGCAGATGCCGACGGTCGCCGCCGCCGTGGCGGGGCTCGACGCCGGGCGGGTCGCGGCAGCGCTGCGCGACGGCGAGCTGGTGAGGATCGATGTGGCCGGCACCGAGCACCCGCTGGGAGCCGATGACCTGCTTGTGTCGATGAAGCCGCTTGAGGGCTACCAGGTGGAGCGCGAGGGGTCGCACGCGGTGGCGCTGGAGCTGGAGATCGACGATTCGCTGCGGGCCGAGGGCTGGGCACGGGAGATCGTGCACGCGGTACAGGCGGCACGGCGATCCGCCGGCCTTGACATCTCCGACCGCATCGCCCTCTGGCTGGACGGCGACGAGCAGCTGCTGGCCGCCGCGCGCGAGCACGAGGGGTACATCGCCGGCGAAGTGTTGGCCGTGGAGGTCTCGCATGGTCCCGACCGGGCCGAGGAGGCCGGGCTCGAGTCCGTCACAGTTGACGGCCTGCAATTGCGAATCGGCGTGGCACGAGCGTAACTCCCCACGCCTGTCGGTCTGCACTTCGCCGGCGGCCTGTCGACCGCCGGCGAAGTCGTCAGCGAGTCAGAGCACGGGCACCACCTGGACTGATGGGGTCTGCGCGCACGCAAAGCCTGAGTAGGGGTCGAAGCCCACGACGTCAGGGCACACCACAGCGCTGAACGTGAGCCCGCCGGTCACGGTGAAGCTGACCGGGTTCGTGAAGAACGTCGGTGTGGTCGTGCCGAGGTTCTGGGTCCAACTGCAGTCGGCACTGGTGGTGGTGCAATACCACGTCCACTGAACCGGACCACTGTACCCCGACGCGCTTGCACTCAACGACAGCTGTCCCCCGCTTGCGACTGGAAGGTTTCCGCTCACCGGTGTGCCGCCAGCGAGCGCGGTCACGCTGGTGAACTTCACGGTCGAGTCGGAGCCGGACGCATTTGTGTAGGCAGGATCCGTCGAGTTGAAGGTGGCCGTGGCCGTGATGTTCCCGGCGTTGAGGTCGTGGCCTTGGCCATCCCAACCGCCAGACGGGTCAAGCAATGTGTTCACCGTGCAGGTCGCGACGCCGCCGCTGAAGCTGGTCGTCGCGCACGAAGTGGCGGCGAGTGACGTCGAGGAGGTGATCTGCCAGGCGACGGTGCCGGAGGTCACGGACGATCCGGCCGCAGCGACATCTGCGGTGAAGGTCACCGGGGTCCCCTGGTCGACGAGGGCCGCATTGTCGCTGACGGTCACGGTCGGCGTGGCCGGTGCCGTGACCGTCACCGAGCCCGAGCCGGGGGAGCCAAGGAAGTTCGCGTCGCCGGAGTACGTGGCTGTCACGTTATATGTGCCGGCGCTCTTGGCCGAGAACGGGCAGGAGGCGCTACCCCCACTGACGCTCACGTTCGAGCAGGTAGCGACCGTGACGCCAGAGTTGGTGACCGTGAAGGAGACGCTGCCTGCGTCCGGTGTCGGGCTCACAACCGCGTTCGCGGTCAGGGTCTGTCCAGTCACGCGAGAGCCGGAGAACATCACCGCGGTGGTAGTCGTCGCCGGTGCGACCGTGAAGCCGACTGTTCCCTGCGACGCCCTGAAGCCAGGGGCACCGGAGTAGCTGGCCGTGGACGCGTATTGACCGGCGCTCGTGGGCGTGAATGTGCAGCTCGCGACGCCGCTTGAGACCGGGGCCGCGAAACACGCCTGCGGGAGCGCGACGGCCTGTAGCGCCGATGTGGCCGCGAATGCGACCGTACCGCCATTGACCGGACCGCCAGCCGACCGTGGCGAGACCGTCGCCGTGACCGTGACCGAAGCGGCGACGGTTGCTTGTACTGGCTCGACGCTCAGCACCGTGCTGGTGCGGAGCTGCTTCCCGTGCGCAGCAGCCGCGGGAGCGGCCGCAAGCGCGACCGTCATGAGACTCGCGGCCACCAGAGTCAGGCGGCGAGATTCCATCCTCACAAGTTCTCTCCTTGTTCTCATTTGAACGTATGTTGGATGAGAAGAACGTATTAGATTGGTCGATCGCGCGCAAGTGCAATAGGTCAACTGCCCCATAAGGAAAAGGGTCCAGGGAGGCTGCGCGACGTTGTGAAACAGGCGAGACTGTTGGAGTGAGCTCTCACCGCCGCAGCACCGGACGCGATGCGATCCTCGACGCCGCCGCCGTGCTCATGGACGAGCGCGGCGTGGACAACGTGTCCCTGAATCAGATCAACAGCGCCAGCGGCAACCGCAACCGCTCCGCGATCACATACCACTTCGGTTCGCGTGAGGCACTCGTCCACCAGCTCGCCGCACGCACGATGGAAGTCCTCAACAGTGAACGCGAGGCGCTGCTGGACCACCTTGAGCGGTCGGGAGCGCCGCTGACGGCGCGGCAGGCGGTTGAGGTGATCTGCGCGCCACTGACGGGCGCGCTCGGCTCAATCGAGGGCCGCCGGTTCCTACGACTCTGCGGGCAGCTCATCAACCACCCCACGTACAACGCGGATGCGCGTCAGGCACTGATGGTCAACTCGAGCATCCAGCGCTCCGCAGCCCATCTTGGTGGCGCGCTGGCGCACCTGCCACCGGCGATCGCGCTGGAACGCGCGAGCCAGATCATCGGTTTCCTCGTACGCGCGTACGCAGATCAGGCCAGACTGATTGACGCCGATCAACCACCAAGGCCACCGCTGGA
Organism: Actinomycetes bacterium; assembly: GCA_021820105.1. Classification (GTDB taxonomy): domain Bacteria; phylum Actinomycetota; class Thermoleophilia; order Solirubrobacterales; family Solirubrobacteraceae; genus Palsa-465. The sequence continues at coordinate 9,186 of JAKAED010000054.1, forward strand.
TGCCCGCACCTACACGGTCAACCTGGTTGACCTGGTGCTGGCGATGATGGCGACCCCCTCCACCGCATCAGACAACCCCGGAGACAGCGGCGCATGACCGGGCCGGCAATGGACCTCAACGCCGACGTGGGCGAACGCCCCGGCACCGATGGTGTGGCGGCCGATGCCGAGATCATCACGGCCGTCTCAAGCGTGAACGTCGCCTGCGGCTTTCACGCGGGCGACGCGGAGACGATGCGCGCCGTCTGCGAGCTCGCGGTGATCAGGCGCAAGCGGATCGGTGCACACGTCTCGCATCTTGATCACGAGCACTTCGGAAGGGGCAGGCTCGACGTGGAGCCGGACGTCCTCCGCGACCAGATCATCCAACAGATTCGGGCGCTGCGCGTGACCGCTCGACTGGCAGGTGGTGAGGTGACCTACGTCAAGCCGCACGGGACCGTCTACCACGCTGCAGCTGTGGTCGCTCCGGTGGCCGAAGCGGTGACGGGTGCCGTCGCTGCTGTTGACGCATCTCTGGCGGTGCTCGGCCCGCCGGGCTCAGAGCTGCTGGAGGCGGCGAGCGCCCGTGGGCTGAGATTTGTGGCCGAGGGCTTTCCCGATCGTGCCTACCTTCCCGATGGAACGCTGATGCCGCGCAGTGAGGCCGGCTCGGTGCTGAATGAGGAGGAGGCGCTCACGCAGGCGGTCAGGCTGGCCGGTGACGGGCGTTTCCGCTCGCTCTGTATCCACAGCGACACCCCCGGCGCGGTTCGGATTGCTGTCGCGATCCGCAACCACCTGATCGGAGCAGGCTTCGAGGTGCGGCCCTTCAACTGAGCCGGGCACCCACTTTCCGCTGAGGACGACCCGGATGAGGTCGCCGGCGGTTTGCCGCTGCGGCACCCACGGAAGAATGGGAAGATCCGGCGATGTTTGGGCGACTTAGGGTCACTCGCGGGTCGCTGGCCAAAGTGCTGCTGGCGGAGTTACTGATCAGTGCCGGCAAATGGTCGTTCGCAATAGCCATCGCGGTGAGCGCGCTCCGGCACGGTGGACCTGGCGCCGTCGGGTTGGTGGCGGCAGCACGGCTCTTGCCCGCCACGTTGGCAGCACCACTCGTGACGAGGCTCCTGGATCAGGCGGATCGCAGCAGGATGGTGGTGCTGACGTGCGCCAATCAGGGGCTCTTCTACGGGTGCGTGTCGTTGACGGTGATCGAGCACGGTCCGCTGGTGCTGATCGCCGTGCTGACGGCGCTTGGCAGTGCCCCTGCATCCGCGGCACGCCCAGCCCTCCAGGCGCTGATCCCCGCACTGGCCCGTCATCCTGATGAGGTCACGCGCGCATCGGCGCTCTGGGCGGCCGCTGACAACGCGGGGACCGTGATCGGATGCGGGCTCGGAGCAGCCCTGATCGCAGCCGTCGGCTCTGGGGCGATTGCCGCCGGTGGCGCAGCAGCGATCGGCGCAGCTGCGGCGGTCGCCGCAGCGTTGCCCCGGACCAGGGCGACGGCGCACGACGATGAGCTCGAAGAGGAGAGCCTTGCGGCAGCGCTCGCCGGAGCGCGTGCCGTGTTCCGCTCGCCGCTTCTGCGAGCGCCGTTCCTGCTGTTCCTGGGTCTGCTCCTGCTCGAGGGCACGACCGACGTGCAACTGGTTGCGCTGGCGATCCGCAACCTGCGCCTGGGCAGTGGCGGCCCAGGGTTGTTTCTGGCGCTCTGGGGTATTGGCGGCACGCTCGCAGGGCTGGTACTGCTGGCGCTGGTGCGCCGCCGCGGCTACGGGCTGGTGATCGGCCTTGGTGCCATCGTCTTTGCTGCTGCGATCGGGGTCACGGGCGTCAGCGGTCGCGTTGTGGCTCTGGTCGTGATGGTGCCGGCCGGAATCGGCTTCTCGCTGGTTGAGACAGGTGTGATGGCCGTGGTTCCAAGGCTCGCTGACGACGCCATAGTCGGACGCGTCTACGGGCTGATGGAGATGATCTACACCGGTGGAGCGGGAGTCGGCGCGTTGCTGGCGCCTGGTCTGATCGGCGCCGTCGGCGTCGGCATGAGCCTGGTTGTCGTCGGCTCAACCCTGCTGCTGCTGACCCTGTCACTGCTCCGGATCCTCGCAAGACTCGACGTCCACCAGGAGCGGGCCGCCAGTGTCCGTGACCTGCTCCGCGGCATCCCGTGTCTGGGCGCACTGCCGCTCCCCAGACTGGAGCGGCTCGTGCAGGAGGCCCAGCCACTGCATGTCTCGACCGGAGAGACGATCATCCGGAAGGGCGAGCCAGGTGACGCGTTCTACGTGCTCGAGCACGGCGAGGTGGAGATCGTCGGCTTTGACCGCCGGCAGGGACCCGGCAGCGGCTTTGGGGAGATCGCGCTGCTCCGCGACATACCCAGGACCGCCACCGTCAGGGCCCTTGCCGATACGGATCTCCTGCGGATCTCACGGAGGCTCTTTGTCGCAGCGGTCACCAGCCACGGTGACGCTACGAGCCACGCCGAAGCGATGGTCGAGGAGAACATGTCCCGCTCGCTGGCGGCCTTTGAATGACGCGCACCGTCGGTGATCGCGGGGTCCTGCTCGAGTTCGCGGACAACGAACACGTCCACGCCGCGACCCGCGCCGCCCGACAGCTCTACGGCGATCTACTGGAGGAGGTCGTTGCGGGTCATGAGACGCTGCTCTTGGTCTGGCGTGACGGGAGCGTGGTGCCTGATGTTGCGGAACTCGCGCGCGAGCGTGTGAGCTTCACACCATCGACGGACGACAGTGACGATCCGAGCGTTGCCGTCGTCCGAGTCATCTATGACGGAGCTGATCTCAACGATGTCGCATCGAGGCTCGGGGTGACCCGAGATGGGATCGTGGACCTGCACAGCGAAGCGGAATACGTCGTGGCCTTCATGGGCTTCTCGCCTGGCTTTCCCTACCTCCTGGCGGCAGGCACCGCCGGTGACGTGGCGCCGTTGTTGGCGGCGCCCAGGCTGGCGAGCCCTCGGACCCAGGTGCCCGCTGGTTCGGTGGCGATCGCAGCAGGCTACTGCGGGATCTATCCGCAGGTGTCGCCGGGGGGTTGGAACCTGTTGGGCCACACAGACGCCGTGCTGTTCGATCCGGAGCGTGCGCAGCCAGCGCTGTTGGAGCCTGGCATGCGGGTTCGGTTCACGGCGGTTGAGATGGCTGACCGGCCCGAGCCACGCGGCGATCTGCCGCCGCTGCGCGGCTCCGGATCGACACAGGTGGAGGTCGTGTCTCCCGGGGCGTTTACCACGATCCAGGACCTGGGGCGGCCCGGCTGGGCGCACGTCGGCGTGCCACCATCGGGCGCGGCAGACCCGGCGGCCCTGGCGCTTGCCAACCAGTTGGTGGGCAACGATCCGGGAGCACCGGCGCTTGAAACAACGCTGGTGGGGCCACGGCTGCGCGCGCTGGAAGAGACGGTCGTGGCGATCACCGGTGCGCCCGTTGGCGGGGTTGCAATGCACACGGCCATTCGACTCAGATGCGGGGAAGAGCTGCGCACGGGGACCGCCCGCTCCGGCCTGCACAGCTACATCGCGTTTGCCGGAGGAATCGACGTGCCGCTCGTACTCGGCAGCGCCGCCACGGACGTGCTCACCGGTCTGGGGCCGGCTCCTCTGGCCGCTGGAGACCGCCTTTCGCTGAGCTCTCCAGCACGGGTGACCGGCACTTCGGGGGCCAAAGGCACACTGTCGTGTGCCTTTGGCCCCCGAAGTGCTGAGGGGTCCGACGGTGTGACGGAGCTGCCGATACTTTGGGGGCCGCGCGAGGACTGGTTCACAGCTCAGGCGCGGGAGACGCTGATCAGCACTGAGTTCACCGTCACCCCCGCATCCAATCGGATCGGGCTCCGCCTGAGCGGACCGCGGCTTCAGCACGCACACTCAGGCGAGCTGCCGTCAGAAGGACTGGTCGCCGGTGCGATTCAGGTTCCGCCGGATGGTCAGCCGATTCTGCTGCTGAACGACCACCCGACAACCGGCGGCTATCCGGTCATAGCCGTGGTGAGCAGCGCCGCAATCTGCCGCGCTGGCCAGCTGCGTCCTGGCCAGCGCATCCGGTTCGCCGCCGCTGACCACGGCTAGTGGAAAGCGGCGGCGGGGTTGGCGCCAGCAGGCGCCAACCGGCCAATGCCTCAGGCGAGTGCCGGCTCGATCTCGGCCTCGAGGCGCTTCTTGGGGTAGGCGCCGATCACGCGCTTGACCTCCTGACCGTTCTTGAAGACGATCAGCGTCGGAATCGAGAGCACGTTGTACTGGATCGCGGTCTGCTGGTTCTCGTCGGTGTTGAGCTTGGAGACCTTCAGTTGGCCTGCCTTCTCGGACGCGATCTCCTCAACCACCGGGCTCACCATGCGGCACGGCCCGCACCAGGGAGCCCAGAAGTCGACCAGCACCGGCACGTCCGACTCGAGCACCTCAGCCTGGAAGTTGTTATCGGTTACCTCGGAAACGTTGCCCGCCATCTCAGCTCCTGTCGTCTGGATTTCTCACTTCAGAAAGTATAGCTAGGCAGCATTTGAGGTCAGCTGCTCAGCCCATTGCACATTCAGGCCGTCCACCCGTCATGCTGTCAACGTGAGCGGCACCATGGACAGACCATCCCGAATCATCGAGTTTCCCAGCACACGGGTGCAAACACATGGCGGCCGGTCAATGTGGCTGCAGAGCGTGCTGAGCGGCGAAGAGGCTCAATCCTATCCGGCGCTTCAGGGCCAGACCGAGACCGATGTCTGCATCGTCGGAGGCGGCTTCACCGGCTTCTGGACGGCCCTGGAACTGAAGCGGCGCACGCCCAACACGAAAGTGACGCTGGTCGAGGCTGACATCTGCGGCGCCGGCGCGAGCGGCCGCAACGGTGGCTTCGCCCTCACCTGGTGGGCTCACCTTGAGCACCTGGTGTCGCTCTGCGGTGCCGAGCAGGCGGTGCAGTTGGCCCAGCGCTCAGAGCAGGCGGTGCGCAACATCGGTGAGTTCTGTTCGCAACGGGGTCTGGACGATGCGTTTCGGATGGAGGGTTGGGTGTGGGCCGCCACCAACCCCGCGCAGGTGGGCGCCTGGGACCAGACGGTGAAGCTGCTCGAGCAACTCGGAGCCCGGCCCTACAACCCGCTGACTCGGACCGAACTCATGGAGCTGACCGGCTCGGCCCAGCACCTTGGCGGGCTGTTTGAACCGGTGTCGGCCTCCGTGCAGCCGGCGCGGATCGCTCGTGAACTGGCTCGCGCCGCGCATGAGGCCGGTGTCAGCGTGCACGAGCGCTCTCAGGTTCGCTCGATCCAACACGGCAGCCGCACGACCGTGATCCTGGAGCAGGGCTCGATCGTCGCTGATCAGGTCGTGCTGGCGGTCAACGCCTGGGCGGCCCGCATTCCAGAGATCGGGGCCGGGCTGGTGGTGGTGGCCAGCGACGTGATCGCGACCGAAGCTGTACCCGAGCGGCTGAGCGAGGCCGGAATCAGGGCAGGCGTATGCATCTCCGACGGACGTCGGCTGGTCAACTACTACCACGCCACCCCCGAGGGTCGGATCGTGTTCGGCAAGGGCGGCGGCACGCTCGGCTACGGAAACCGGATCACGCCCGTGTTCGACCACCCCGGGGCTCGCGAGCGTGGCATCAGAGCCCAACTGCTGCGCACCTATCCGATGTTGTGGGACGTACCCGTGGCCGAAAGCTGGAGCGGACCGATCGACTACTCGCTGAGCGGACTGCCGTTCTTCGCGCGTCTGCAGGACGCGCCGAGCGTATTGGCATGCGCAGGTTTCTCCGGAGACGGTGTAGGGCCATCACGACTGGCGGGCGAGCTCATCGCTGAGATGCTGGTTGGTGAAGGCGACGCGAGCGTTCCCGCGGGACTGCGGCGCGTTCCGGCGAGATGGTTACCGCCGGAGCCGCTCAGATATCTGGGCGGCAGAGTCGTGCGCGCAGCCGTGGCTCGCAAGGAGCACAGCGAGGATCTTGGCCTGAGGCCGCGTGGAGCCGATCGTTTTCTTGCCGCGCTTGATCCGACCGGGTATCAGTACAAGGGGCCCGGACTCCCCTCCTGAGGCCGGCGGCTCGGCAGCCCAGCAGACGGTGACACTTGCCCCACCCGGACCCGAACCACACAGACCCAACCAACAGCGAGATTGCCGCCGCCCTGGATGAGCTGGGCGACCTCTATGAGCTGGACGGCGCCTCGATCCACCGGATCGTCGCCTACCGCAACGGTGCCCGCGCAGTGCGCGATGCGTCAAAGGGCGTCGCGGCGCTGGCGCGTGAGGGCACCGCCACACAGCTTCCGGGAATCGGCTCCACGCTTCAGGAGAAGATCGTGGCCCTGGCCACAACTGGCGAGATTCCAGCGCTGGAGAAACTCCGGGCGAAATTCCCCCCAGGCCTGGTCCAGATGACCAAACTGCCCGGCCTTGGCCCAAAGCGCGCGCGGAGGCTGTTTGAGGAGCTGGGGGTTGACTCACTCGCGGCCCTGCGCGAGGCTGCCGACACTGGCCGGATCAGCGCGTTGAAGGGCTTTGGACCAAAGGCTGAGCAGGCACTGCGGGAGGCAGCAGAGACCTTCACGCAGGCAGGACCCGCACAGCGGATCGTGCTCAGCCGAGCGCTCACCGTCGGTGAGGAGCTGCTGGCAGAGATGCGCGCGCTGAAGGTGACCGAACGCGCTGAGCTGGCCGGTTCCGCACGGCGCATGACCGACAGCGTCAAGGACCTCGACATCGTCGCCACCGCGAGGGATCCGGCCGCGCTCGCCGCAGCGGTGGCCGCATTGCCACAGGTGGAGAGCGCCTCCACTCCGGGGCCGAATGCTGTCAGGATCCGCACACACAGCGCCGTCAACATCGATGTGCGCATAGTCGAACCTGACCAGTTCGGAAATGTGCTGCAGCACCTGACCGGATCCAAGGAGCACAACGTCGCTCTGCGGGACTTCGCTGTCCGCCGAGGCCTGCACATCTCTGAGTACGGAGTGCTTGACGACAACACCGGGATCACCCACCGCTGTCCCACCGAAGCAGATGTCTACGCGCTGCTCGGGATGCGGTTCATCGAGCCGGAGCTGCGCGAAAACCGCGGCGAGCTCGATGCCGCGCTCAGAGACGAGCTGCCCGTCCTGATCACCGCCGCGGACCTGCGTGGCGACCTGCACTGTCACACAACCGCCTCCGACGGAACGGCGAGCATTGAGGAGATGGCCAAGGCGGCGATCACGGCCGGCTACAGCTACCTGGCGATCACCGACCACTCCGCATCGATGGGCTTCGGCGCCGACGTCTCAGCAGATCAACTCAAGGCTCACATCGAGCGGATCAGAGAGCTCGATGCGACGCTGCCAGACTTCCGGCTGCTGGCGGGCTCGGAGGTCAACATCCTGCCGGACGGGTCGCTCGACTACCCGGATGCGCTGCTGGCGGAGCTCGACTGGGTTGTGGCCAGCGTCCACACCTCATTTCGCATCCCGCGAGCCGAGATGACCACGCGCATAGTCCGAGCGATCAACCACCCCTACGTTGATTGCATCGGCCACCTCAGCGGACGCAAGATCCTGCAGCGCGAGCCCTACGAGTTCGACCTGGAGGCCGTGCTCGATGCCGCCGCGCACAGCGGCACGATGCTGGAGATCAACGCCAGCCCCGACCGACGGGATCTCAACGAGGTGCACGCTCGCGCGGCCGCCGCAGCGGGGATTCCGCTGGTGATCAACTGCGATGCCCACCGCACCAGCGGCTTTGAGGTGGCGCGCTACGGAATCGCCACAGCGCGTCGCGCCTGGCTCACGTCGCAGCAGGTTGCGAATACGCAGGAGTGGGAGGTTCTGGCGGCTCAGAGGAGCCGCCAGCGGAGCGCCTGAACTGGATGAGCGCAAACCAGACGAGGCCGCCCAGCGTGCCGAGCAGGGCAACCCAGAAGTTGAGCCGCATACCGAGGATGTACTGCGAATAGTCGATTCGCAGCGTCTCTTCAAAGATCCGGAAGGCGGAATAGCCCGCCACATACAGAGGAAATATCCCGGGCGGGCGGACCCTGCGACGGTTGTCCAGCCAGATCAGCACAGCCGCCAGCAACAGGTCCCAGATGATCTCGTAGAGGAAGGTGGGCTGGAAGGTGGCGTACTGGTGGTATCCCGGTGGCCTGTGCGCGTAGGAGATCTGCAGCGCCCATGGCAGGTTCGATGGCTTGCCAAAGAGCTCCTGGTTGAAGTAGTTGCCGACCCGGCCGATCGCCTGTGCCACCAGGAGCGTCGGTGAGGCCGCGTTGATGAACCGGTAGACGTCGGGCCAGCTCAGGTGCTTGCGCAGGTGCCAGACGCCAACGGCGACGCCAACCGCCACGCCCCCCCAGATTCCCATGCCACCGTCCCAGATCGCAAATGGTCCCCACCAGTGATGCGGCATCTGGCTGGGCGTTGTGATCAGGAAGTAGATCCGGCCACCGACGAGGCCTGCGGGAAAGCCCCACCAGGCAACGCTGTAGACAAGGTCGGGATCACCTCCGCGTCGCGCCCAGCGTCGTCGCGAGATCAGCACAGCGGCAGTCACGCCCAGGACGTAGCAGATCCCGTAAACGTGAAAGAAGAACGGCCCGATCGAGAAACCGTTGCTGGGCGGGCTGGGGATGAAGGCGAAGGTCTGAATGGTTCGGGCTCGGCAGCTTGGCTGGCGCTGTTCATGCGTGGCGTCCGGCCACTGGAGCCGACCGCTGCGATTGGCTGATCTCACTCAGGTTAGACCGGAAGCCGGGTGTGCGGACGAGCTTGATCGGCCTCAATGGAGATGTGTGCTCGACGTAGAAGCGCGCGCCGTCCCGCTCCTCGATCGCGCTCACAGCTGCGGCCTGCCGGCGCCAGGCAAGCGACCAGATGATCATGAAACCGCTGGCTATGGCGGGAATCTGCGGGTAGGCGAAGGCAACAGCGCCCGCGCCGACTGTGCAGAGGATGATCGGCCACAGCCGGTTGAGCACAACCCTGCTCGGGTTGATCTCAGGCAGCGTGGTCTGCATGCGCGCGCTGGCCAGCAGCGAAGCGATCTGCCGGGAGGTCGTCTGGCGCCGGCCGATGGTCGCACCGGACACGGCTGCGATCAGCCACCAGACCGCCGCAAAGACGACCAGCAGAGCGTCCCCATTCTGGTTCGCCCCCGCCACCCCAACCACGGCAAGCAGCGTCGCCGCGCCCGCGCAGAGCATCACTGTCGTTCGCAGTAAGTCTGAGAAGCGCATACCCGCAGTCGAGGCTACTCGGAGATCAGCGCCGCCAGCAGCTGTCGCACGCCCTCGGTTCCGTCAACGATCAGGTCCGCCTCGTCCTGGATCGCCGGAGGCCCGTCCTCGGAGCTCACACCCACGCAGACAGCCCTGTCAAGCAGCCCGTCCTGCACCAGCCCGCGCAGCGCATGAAACGCATCCAGGTCGGTGGTGTCATCGCCGGCGTACAGGGCGCTGCTCAGCCTGCGCTCGCCGAGCAGCGCACGCACGCCGAGTCCCTTGTCGATCCGCACGGGCGGGCGCACCTCCATCACCTTGCGGCCCCAGTGGACCTCCAGCCCGGCCTCCTGAGCGCTTGCGGCAACCGCGTCAACCGCGGCGCGGGCGTCGACCTCGTCAGCGACACCGCGCCAGTGGTAGCCGATGATCGGCCCCTTGTCCTCAATCCGTACGCGGCGACGGCGCAGCTCTGCCGTATCGGACTCACGGCGGAACTCCTCGATCCGGCCCGTCCAACCCGCGAGCGCCGGATCGAACTGAGCCTCAGCCCAACCGGGGCGCAGCAGCTCCGCACCGTGGGATCCGAGGTAGGCGATGGTGCCCACCGAGACCATCGCTCTGGCATCGGACGCGCGGCGTCCGCTGATGCATGCCACCTGGGCATAGCGTCGCGAGATCGCGATGATCAGCTGCCGCGTCGTCTCCGGAACGCTCGCGTCGGCCGCATGGGCAACGATCGGCGCCAGGGTTCCGTCGATATCAAGCAGCACAGCGGATCCCGATGGGTTGGCCCGCAGCGGCGCGAGCGTCTCGCTGAGCTGCGCTGACGTCACAACACCCAGTATGGCGGCTCGGATTAAGGCCGGATACCGGCTCGGTGACGGCTACCTGGGCCTGGCCCCGCCGTCGCGCGGCAGACCGTCCTCTGGGATCGGCTCCCAGCTGGCTGCGTAGTCAACGAACTGCCGGTAGCTCGGCCGAATCCCCGGATCCGAATCAAAGGCAGCCATCCGGATCGCCATCCGCCGGTGGTCGGGACTGCGTGAGAACAGGTGGGCGCCGCAAACGCTGCAGAAGCATTTGACGTGACCGTCTGGAGGCGCCCAACCCGTGATCAGCCGCTCGCCGCTCATCCACGTCACCTGTTCAGGGTCGACCATCACCGACACTCCGGATGCCGTGCCGGTGCGCCGCTGGCAGCGACTGCAGTGGCAGTATCCGGCCACGATCGGCTTGGCATGCAGTGAAAATCGCACCGCGCCGCAGAGACACCCTCCCTGCACCATGTAGCCATCCTGCTCGCTCATTGCCAGCACCTCACCGTTGCCGTCGATTCAGGCCCGCCCTCAACGGTAACCAGATCGGGTGCTGCTCGCGACACCGGCACTGCCTTGAGCGCTCGCCGCAAAACTGGACACATGTTCTACGGACGCGCCGCCATTGCGCCTCCACTGCCTGTTAGCTTGTTCCGACCGGCGGACCGGATGTCCCTGAACTGATTGGAAAGGTCGTCTAAGTGGGGTTGCGAGATCTCCTCCCGGCTCGCGAGCGAACGCTTGCTCGAGCCACCACCGCGCTCATCAGCGCTGCAAGCTTCGGGCTCCTCGGAGCCGGTGCGGCCGCTGCCGCACCGGGCTATCCGGTGACGAGCTTCGGCACCGGCGGCGCCGTGGAGAGCCAGTTTGGCCTGGATTCACCGGCGACGAGCGCAGGCGGCAGCGTGGCGGTCGCCGGCAATGGCGACATCTACGTCGCCGGAGGCGCTGATGACAAGAGCGGGAACAGCCAACTGTTCGTCGCTCGCTACCTGCCAAACGGTGCGCTCGACACCACCTTCAACAAGACCGGCGTGGCCTACGCCACGGTCGCCGGCGCAAGCCAGACCGCCCCAACCTTCGGTCCGTTCGGCGGCGCCATCTACCTGGCGCTGACACCGAGCGGTGACCCGGTGGTCCTGACTGGCGCGGACCTCAGTGGCGGCGGCAACGAGGCAGCCGTGGTTGAGTTCACCACGTCAGGTGACCTCAACCCAGCATTCAATTCGGCGGGCACCCAACCTGGCATCGAACCAATCCAGGTGAACGGCGACGCCACCAACCCGGGAGGGATAGCAGTCCAGAGCAACGGTGCGATCGTGCTGACCGGCTCGGTCAGGGTCAGCTCCAACACTGAGTTCTTCGCCGAGCGCCTGAACGCCGACGGCAGCATCGACAGTGGCTTCGGCGCCAACGGAGTTGAAGCGGAGCAACTCAGCCCAAGCGGCACCTACTCAAGTGGGACCGCCGTGATCGCGCAGAGCAACGGCGATCTCACCTTCAGCGTGACCGCCGACTACTCCTCCGGCAACAGCGAGTTTGCGATCGCTCGACTGACGGCATCGGGACAGCCGGACCTCAGCTTCAACGGCAGCGGCGTGGCGTACGCCCAGCCATCGACCTACAAGACGCCCAGCTCGACCCCCATGAGCCTGACGCAAACCGCCGACGGCGGGTATGCGCTGGGCGGCGAAGCCAATGACGCCAACGGCTCTGCCGTGGCGGCCGCCAGATTCACCGGCACCGGCCAACTCGTCACGGGCTTTGGGAGCGGCGGCACCTTCGTGTTGCCGACCGTGGCACCAACGAGTCCGTCCACCCAAGCCTTCAACGGCGCAACCGCCGTCTTCTCCCAGCCAGACGGAAAGCTGATCCTCAGCGGACCCGGTGGCCAGCTTGGCTTTTCACTGTCCGCTGCCCAGGCGGTCTCGCCGATGGTGGTCCGCCTGAATGCCAACGGCACGGTTGACTCGAGCTTCGGTTCCGGTGGCACAGTCAGCGGACTGCAGAGTTATCAGCTCAACCTCGCCTGGAGCGCAGCCGAGACCGGTGACGGGAACCTGGTGTTGACGGGCGCGAGTATCCCCACCCTGAGCTCGCTCAACTCGAGCTCCTTCATCCAGGAGGTGAATCTGGACGCACCGCCCACCATCGTGGCCACCTCCAGCACCGCCTCCGTTCAGGCCGGCAACCCGGTCCAGTTCACCGCGGCCGCAGTGGGCGCTGACGGCCAACCGGTGACCCAGCTCAGCTGGGACCTTGGGTCCGGCAGCTTCGGGGACGCCACCGGTGCAACCGCGACCAGGACGTTCACCGTCCCAGGGGTCTACACGATCCGAGTCAAGGCCACCGACGGATTCGGATTGAGCAGCACCACCACTCAGACGGTTACGGTGACTCCGGCGCCAACCCCGCCCGCCGTGACACCGGCGGTCAAGCGGTCGCCGCAGCTCAAGCTCGTCCACGTCAGGGCCAAAAACGGCAAGGTCAAGCTGACGCTGCTGTGCGCGTTTGCGACCTGCCGGGTCAATACGCGGCTGATCACCCACGCCCGCCTGATCAGCGGCAAGACCAGCAGCCTCTCAGCCTCCGGGAGCGGCAAGGCCGTGACTGTCGGCGGCGACCGGTTCACGATCGGGCAGAACCGAACCCGGACGATCACGATCAAGCTCAACCGCCTCGGCCAGCGGCTGTTGAAGGCGTTCAGCCGGATCCCGACACGGGCCACGGTCAAGCTGACCAACACCAGGCCAAACAGGGTGATCCGACGCAAGATCACCATCGGCTGAGGGTGTGAACCGGGTGGGTTGGGTCGCTCGCGCAGCGACCCAACCCACCCTCAGGCCACCGTCACCTCACACAGGAGGTGGGTGTCCACGTCGTACACGAACCCCCGCACGAGCTCGCGGTGCAGGATGAACTCCGAGCGCCTGACGCGCAACAGGGACTGGCGGACATCGGCCTCCGGGTCCGTGAAGGACTCGATCGCAAAGGCCGGAGCGACCCCTGTGGCCGCCTGCAGCTCCGCGCGGAAACCGTCGTCGGTCAGCTTCTGCATGCCGCAGTCCGTGTGGTGCACGAGCATCACCTCACGCGTGCCCAGACGGCGCTGCGAGATCGCCAGCGAACGGATCACGTCATCCGTGATCACACCGCCGGCGTTGCGCAGGATGTGAGCCTCGCCGTCGCCAAGACCCAGTGCGGCAAAGACGTCGATCCGCGCATCCATGCAGGTGACGACCGCCAACTGCCTGCTGGGGCGAACGTCCAGATGGATCGGTTCGCTGCCGGACGCGTAGATCCGGTTGTTGGCCAGCAGCTCATCAACGATCGTCATGCTGAACAAGCTGCCACAGATCGGTCTCGCTCAAGCCAGCTAGGCTCTCAAAGCTCGGACGCCCTGATCAGCGGCTCCAGGTCGATCGGCACCTCATGTAGGACCAACCGGCTGCGGGACTCACGCACCCCGAGGTCACGCTTGAGCCGGTCCACCACCTGCTCAAACTCCTCCGAGTCAGCGCAGGCGATCTGCAGCAGGTAGTCATAGTCACCGGTGAGACGCACGGCGCCGATCACCTGCTCAACCGCTGCGAGCCCGAGCTCAAACTGACTGCGGTCGATCCCCTCGCGCAACCGCACGTCACTCATCAACCGCAGTCCGCGACCGAGCATCGCAAGATTGACCTCGGCGTGGTACCCACTGATCACCCCTGAGCTTCGCAGTCGCCGCACGCGATCCGCCACGGTGTTGGCGGACAGTCGCGCCACCCTTCCCAGCTCCTGGTAGCTGACACGCGCGTCACGTAACAGCTCCGTGATCAGCACCCGATCGATCGCATCCATAATCACCAGCGTCGCATATATCTCGGCGATTGGGTCGATTTATCTAGCTTTCCACGACCCAGATGCCTAATCTCTCGCAAACTCCGCGACAACCTCGGCCCCTCATCGACGAAAATGCTGATAAGTGGTCATTCTGCTTCGCATCGGCCTCACACCGCTCGCGTTCACGCTTGTCTCGTGGGCCCAGCGTCGCTTTGGAGACTGGATCGGGGGTCGCCTGATCGGTCTTCCACTGACAACCGGGCCATTCCTGCTGACCGTCTGCCTCACCTCCGGTAGAGCCACCGCTGCACACGCTGCGGCGGGTGTGACCAGTGGTCAGATGGCGGTGGTCATGTTCTGCAGCGCCTACGCCTGGACGGCGCGGCGCCTGCGCCCCCTGCCGGCGACCTTCACCTCGCTTGGCATTGCGTTGACGGCGGTGACAACCGTGAGTTCACTTGCCGGAACCTGGTCTGCGGCCGTGGCTGTCTGGCTTGTGATCCTGGCGAGCCTGACGCTTTGGCCGTGGGCACGCCAGGAGCCCTCCACCGCAACGGCGACCGCCCCCGAGCAGGGCCCACCCGTTCCAGTGTTTCAGCGTGCCGTGATCTCAACCTGCGTCGTGGCGACGATGTCGACGCTGGTGCCGATCCTCGGCGCCCGGCCTGCCGGCATCATCTCATCGGCTCCGATCCTGCTCTCCCTGATCCTCCCCGGCACCCACCGCCAGCGCGGGGCGGCCGGCGCAGCAGATGTGGCGCGGGGCACGATCGTGTCGATGGCCGGCACCGTCGCCTTTTCCACGGTGTTGGCCAGCAGCCTCCCGCAGATGCCGGTGAGCTCGGCGCTGCTGCTGGCCGGG
>JAKAED010000055.1 GCA_021820105.1 Actinomycetes bacterium
CCCGTGCTCGGGATCGCGCACGCCAGCGGCGACGACACCAGCGCCAAGACGGTCGCTCAGCAGACCGGCGTACCGATGGTCACCTATGACATCCCGTCGATGTTGAGCAAGGGCAAGCTCTCAAACATCACCACGTCGGCCCAGCAGGGCGGATACCTCGCGGGCGTGCTCGCTGCTCACACCACCAAGACCAACAAGGTCGGAGTCATCATCTCGGCATCGGACTCGAACTGGTTCGAGATGACCGGTGGTTTCGCTGCCGGAGTGCGGAGCGTCAACCCGAAGATCAAGATCGTATTCGGTCAGATCGGCCCGGCGTCATACGACGACTCAGCCGGTGGCAAGCGCGTTGCAACCAGCGTCATGGCAGCCGGGGCGGACGTGATCTTCGCAATGGGCGACGATGCCTCGTTCGGATACCTGCAGGCGATCAGCACCGCCAAGGTCGGGCACAAGGTCTGGTACATCGGTGACATCGGCAACATGACGCCGATCGACAACAAGCATGTGCTGCTGTCTTCGGTGCTCTGGAACTTCACCGGTGCCTTCGAGAACTTCCTCGGACAGATCAAGAGCGGCACCTTTGGAACCAAGGGCTACAACCTGACACTCGCCAATGGCGGCATTTCGCTGCTGCACTCCAAGTACATCAAGGCGCCCGTCTGGAGTGACATTTCCAAGGCGATGAAGGGGATCGAAAACGGCAAGATCAAGGTTCCCGACACGAGCACTGCCGCTGCGACGCAGGCGCTGCTCAAGAAGGCCTGATCTACCAGGTGGATCGGCCCGTCACGGCAATGAACGAAGCTGGTCAGGCACGCTCCGCCGCCGCGTCAACGACGCCGGCGGTGGAGCTGGTCTCCATCAGCAAGGCATTCCCCGGGGTGCAGGCGAACGACAACGTGTCGGTCTCTCTGTACTCCGGGGAGATCCACTGTCTGCTGGGTGAGAACGGTGCCGGAAAGTCCACGTTGATGGGCATTCTGGCCGGCATGCAGCAGCCGGACTCCGGTCACATCCGTGTGGCCGGACAGGAGGTGGTCATCACCTCACCCAGAACCGCGCTCGATTACGGCATCGGGACGGTCTACCAGCACTCGACGCTCGTCGGCGCTCTGACCGTTGTGGAGAACCTGATCCTCGGTGAGAGCCGCGCGCTGCGACTCAACGTCAGTCGCGCCACCGAGCGACTCAGCGAGTTCAGTGCCATGTTGGGGGTCGAGATCGATCCCAACGCGCTCACCAGCGACCTGGCCTTGGGCCGCCAGCAGCAGGTGGAGATCATCAAGGCTCTTTGGCGGGGTTCTCGCGTTCTCATCCTTGACGAGCCAACCTCGATGCTCACTCCGCAGGCGGTCACCGAACTGCAGGTCGTGTTGAACAGGCTCAGAGAGGCTGGTCTGGCGGTCGTCTTCATCACCCACAAGCTGCATGAGGCGGTGGCGCTCAGCGACCGCATCTCGGTTCTGCGCCAGGGTCGGGTCATCGGCACGATCGATCGCGAGCAGGTCAGAGAAAGCTCACCGGACGAGCTCGAGTCGGCAATCGTGCATCTCATGTTCGGAGACACGCTCGAGGACGCCTCAGCGCCGGAGCTGCACATTGCGATTGAGGAGCGGGAGCCCGGCTCGGCAGCCCCAGCCGACACAGTCGTCGATAGCGACGGTGCCGCTGTTGCGTTGGAATTGAACGACGCGCGCGTGCGCGGTGACGGCTCGCAACCCGGTTTGGACGGGGTGTCGCTTCAGCTCCGCTTCGGCGAGGTGCTCGGGATCGCGGGCGTGGATGGCAACGGCCAACGCGCGCTGGCGGAGGCCATCAGCGGCCAGCGTCGGCTCACTCACGGTCAGATCAGCTTCCTGGGCGCGCCCGTCGCCTCCCTCAGCGTCTGGCAGCGGGAGAAGCTCGGACTGCGGTACGTGACTGATGACCGTCTGGGGGAGGGCATCGTGCGCTCCCTGCCGGTATCGGTGAACCTCGTGCTCAAGCGCATAGGTCACGCGCCCTATTGGCGACGCGGCCAGGTCAAGCGCGATGCGATTGACCGCAACGCGCGTGAGCTTGTGGAGCAGTTTGACATCCGCACACCCAGCATCGATACCCGCGCTGGGACGCTCTCCGGAGGCAACATCCAGAAGCTGCTCTTGGCCAGAGAGCTGACGGGCGAGGCCAAGGTCGTCGTCTTTCATAAGCCAACCTACGGTCTTGATCTGAAGACCACCCGCACGGTGCGCAACATGATCAAGGGCCTGCGCGATGGCAAAGCCGCGCTGCTCATCTCCACCGATCTTGACGAGCTGCTCGAGTGTGCGGACCGCATCGCGGTCCTCTCACGCGGCAAGGTCGTTGGCATTGTGGAGAACGGGCCGGGCGCTGCTGAACAGATCGGTCGGCTGATGATCGGCGACGTGAGCCTGGGGTTGGCGGCGGCATGAGTGACGGAGTGATACCCGCGCACCCGACCGACGTGGTGGAGAACGTCCCACCGCCGGTCGGAGACAACCGGCAGGAGCGCCTTCCACGGTCACGCCGCGCGGCGGCGCTCCGTGACACCCTGATCCGCTCGGTGGTTCCTGTGATCCTCGCGCTGGTAGCGGGTGGTGTCCTGCTCCTGATCCTCGGCACCAATCCGCTGAAGTTCTACGCCAGCGTCTGGCAGAACGGCGTGCAGAACGGGTCCTGGCAGGACAGCGCCATGCTCGCGGCGCCGCTGCTGCTCATCGCGGTGGGTTTGATCCTGATCTTCCGAGCCAACATCTGGCAGCTCGGCTATGACGGCCAGTACCTGCTCGCTGCGGTTCTGGTCACTGGGCTGGGGCCCCACATCACGGGTCTGCCGAGCGTCGTCTTCTGGCTCGTCCTGTTCCTGCTGACCGCTCTGGTCGGGGCGATCTGGACGCTCGTGCCGGCGCTGCTGAAGGCTTATTACGAGACCAACGAGATCATCACCACCCTGATGATGTCCTTTGTCGGCATCGATCTCGCCAACATCCTCGTCAAGGGCCCGTTTCAGGATCCCACGGTCAACATCCCGCAGACCCGCACCATCCCTTCCAACCTGATGCTCCCATCGATCCCGGGAACGCGGGTTGACATCGGCGTGATCGTGGCGGTGATCGCTCCCTTCCTCGCCTACTGGCTGCTCACGCGCACCGCGTTCGGTCTGCGCCTGCATGTGCTGGGTGCCAACCCGCGGGCGGCGTCACATGTGGGAATCAACGTCAAGCGGCTGATCATCAACTCATTTCTGATCAGTGGCGCGTTCGTCGGCCTCTCTGCCTTTGTCGACATCCTCGGAGTCTGGGGGTACGTGCGCTCAAACTGGAATCCGGCTTACGGTGACACGGTCATTCCGTTCGTCTTCCTGGCGCGGCTGAACCCGCTGGCCGTCATACCCTTCATCGCCTTCTTCGCGATCCTCTCCAACGGCGGGGATCTCGCTGCGGCGAACACCAACGTGCCGACCGACTTCCTACTCGTCCTGGTCGCGCTGATCCTCCTGTTCATGACCGTGATCGAGTACTTCGGCCGGCAGCGGGACCTCGGACAGAGCTATCTGCCGCCGGGTCTGAAGCAGGTTTTCAGCCGGCCGATCATTCCCCGGCGGCGTGGGACGCGGGAGGTGAACTCGTGATCCTGGTATTCGCATCCGCCGCGAACATCTTCAGCAAGCCGGTCCTCACTTCACTCCTGGTCGGAGGTTTGCTTGCTGGACTGCCACTGATGTTCACCGCGCTTGGCGAGACGATCTCTGAGCGAGCCGGTGTCCTCAATCTGGGGCTGGAGGGAATGATGCTGGCCGGCGCGTATACCGGGTTCCTCGGCGCTTACTACCTGCACTCCGCCACTGTCGGATTTGTGTTCGGTGCACTCGGCGGGATGATCGGCGCACTGTTCATGGTGGTCCTGTGTGTTTGGCTTGGGCTAGACCAGATCGTTGTTGGAATCGCCATCACGCTCGCTGGTGAGGGCCTCACCAGCGTCCTGCAGGGAGCGCAGTTTGGAACCACCTACCCGCGACTGGGCGCGCCCACGTTGGCGTCAATCCCGCTGCTCGACAGGATCCCGGTTGTGGGGCCCAGTCTCTTCAACCAGCCGCCCATCGCGTACGTCTGCTTTGTGTTGGCCGGCCTCATGTTCTGGGCGTTCAGATCAACGAACATCGGGCTCAATCTGAAAGCGGCCGGAGAGAAGCCAGAGGCATTGGACGCGGCCGGCGTGAGCGTGATCGCGACCCGCAGTTGGGCTGCGCTGGCCACCGGAGCGCTAGCGGGTGTCGGCGGGGCCTACCTATCGATCGTCGCCGCCGGCGTGTTCACTCCAATGATGACCCAGGGTCAGGGGTATATGGCGATAGTGATCGCCATGCTCGCGCGCGGCAAGCCGATCTGGGTCGTTGGCGCCTCGTTCCTGTTCGGCATCTCTCTCTCGATCGCGACTGCACTGCAGCTCGCCGGAATCAACATCTCAACCGATCTCATCAACATGCTCCCATTCCTCACCATCATGGTCGCCCTGATCATCTTCGGGCGGCGCGCATACCTGCCCCCAGGCCTCGCCGTCCCCTACGTGCGGGGGATGCGATGACAGCCGCCGGATCCGTCGTGGACGGTGCCACGCCACTTGAGAATCGGACCCTGCGCGAACAGGTGGCCGATCACCTCCGTCGAGAGATCATGGAGGGCCGACTGGCGCCGGGCGCCGAACTTGGCGAGGTCTCGCTTGCCGCGTCGCTCAATGTCAGTCGTGGCCCGGTCCGGGAGGCGCTCGGCCAGTTGGCCGCAGAGAAGCTCGTCACGATAGTCCCGCGCAAGGGCGCCGTGGTGCGACGCCTCACCCGTCAGGAGTTCCTGGATGCTTATCAGGTTCGGGAGGCCCTGGAGTCCATGGCCATCCGCCTTGCGGTGCCGCGACTGAGCGATGCGGAACGCGCCGAGCTACATGCAATGTGCAGCGAGATGGACGCGGCCACCCGCGACGGCGACAGTGAGCGCTTCTTTGAGATCAACCAGGGCTTCCATGACCTGCTCGTCCGTGCCTCAGGTAACCAGATGTTGGTTGAGATGCACGCGCAGCTCATGGCTCAGATGGGCCGGCTGCTCAAGCAGTCTGTACAGCTGCGCGGTGGCGTGGGCCACTCCGTCGCGGAGCACAGAGAGATCCTCACCGCCATCGACCGGGGTGACGCGGTTGCGGCAGCCCGCTTGCTGGAGGCCCACATAGAGGTGCCACAGCGTGTGCTCGAGGCCAACGACGAGACCTGGCTGGCCCTTGAGATGCAGGAGGAAACGACAACCGCAGAGGAGCCGAACACAGATGCATGACGGCAGGCCGATCGAGTTCGGCGTAAATCTCAACAACCGCGAACCGCTGATCGCGCCTGACTACGACCTGAGCGCACTGCTGGAGCTCTCGTCAAAGGTGGAGGAGCTCGGCTTCGACTCTGTCTGGGTCGGTGACAGCCTCTTCTCCAAGCCTCGCTATGAGGCGATGACGCTGCTTGCGGCGATCTCTCAGCGCACCCAGCGCGTTCGCCTTGGCACCGCGTGTCTTGTCAGCTCCACCCGCAACCCGCTCTACCTGGCACTTGAATGGGCGACGCTGGACCGGCTCTCCGGTGGGCGCACGATCTTCGGCCCGTGCATGGGCAATCCAGAGCAGGGCGTGAGACGGGAGTTTGCGGCTCTTGGCCTGCCGTTCTCCGACCGGGCCACCGTCTTTGAGGAAGGGCTTGAGATTGTCGGTCAGCTCTTCCGCGAAGGACGCACGAGCTTCAAGGGGAAGTACTTCAACTACGACGACGTGGCATTTCACTCAGGGACGGAGATGGAGCCTCTGCGTCCCTTGCAGATGCCGCCGCCCACATGGATCGTCTCCAACCCGCGGCTGGTCGGGGACAAACCGACTGACCAGATGCGGGCGACGATGGAGCGGGCCTGCGATCGGATAATCCGGCTCGGCGACGGCTGGATGACATGTTGTCGCGCTGAGCATCCGGAGGAGCTGACCGAGCAGATCGGTTACCTCAGTGACGCCGCTGAGCGGCACGGGCGTGACTTCTCGGATTACACGGTCTCCTACCAGGTGACGATGAACATCGGCGATTCCAAGGAGGAGGCCAGGGCCGCGTTCGGGGACTACATCTCCAAGTACTACCCGGAGCTGTCGCAGGCGATGGACCTGTCGAACTGGGGTCCCGTCGGGACGCCCGACGAAATCGCCGACTGGCTTCGGGAGTTCAGTGATCGCGGCGTACGGCACTTCATCTGCCGCTTCGGGGCGATCGATCAGTTCGGGCAGGTTGAACGCTTTGCGCGCGAGGTACTGCCGCGATTCCAAACCCAAGAGGTGCATTGACATGACCGTGACCGAACCAGAAACAGCACCAAGCCCCGAGGCCATTCGCAAGGACGCTGAACTCGTGGTTGACGTCTGCATGTCGGTTGAGGCTGATGACGTGGTCACGATCATCTGTGACGACGACAACCACCATCTCGCACGCGTCATCTCAGATGTCTGCGTTGACCGGGGTGCGTGGCCGGTTGTGATGAACAACGAGACGCAGGTACGCCGTGGCCGCGCTGACACCCACTTTCCCATGGCGCCCCCGCGGAATCTGCATCAGGCGATGGTCGCCTCAGACGAGGTCATCATCATCACGAACCTGGAGTGGGCAAACCGGTTCGCCCATGTTTCCGCTGTCAAGGAGACCTGCGCCGCCAACGGCAAGATCGCTTCTGTCGAACCGGGGATGGGCAGCTGGGGACTCACCAAGGAGGCACTGCTCCGCGCTCAGCAGCGAGCTCTGGATGCCATCGCTGCGCTTGAGGGAGTTGAGCGCGTGCGCGTCACTACCGCTCGGGGCACTGACTTCACGGTCTGCATCAAGGACCGGCCTGCGCTAGAGGTGACCTCGATCAAGCAGCGCGGGCAGATGATGGGACCCCTGCCACTGTGGGCGGAGGTTGCGTTCGCGGCCGTTGAGGATCAGACCGAGGGCACGATGGTCGTGGACGGCGTCATGCTCGGGATTGGGCTTCCGGGTCAGGTGACCGAGCCGATCACATGGACGATCGAGGGTGGCAAGGCCGTCAAGATCGAGGGTGGCGACGACGCGCGGCGCCTCCGCGAGGTCGTGGAGGGTGTGGAAAACGCGACCGTGATTGGCGAGTTCGCGTTCGGTGTCAGTGAGGTGGCGCCGTTTGGCACTCCTTCTGAGAAGGGTCGCGTCGGGACTGTCCACTGCGCTTTGGGCGACAACCACAACGCTTACCCCGGCGGCCAGAACGTGAGCGTGCTGCACCTGGATGGAGTCGTCTTGGAGGCATCGATGCAGATCGTCGACAACGGTCGTTGGATCCTCAGGGACGGCCAGTGGGTTCTGTAGCGGATCTCGGGCCGCGCACGGTTTCGCTCAACGATGTTGAGCCGATCCCGCTTCCGGGTGGGAGCTGGAGTCGCATGGTGCTCGCCAGCGGCACGCTCGATGGGAACCATGCATCGCTCGGATACTCCGTATTCACGCCAGGCTGTGTGACAGCACTGGTGTCACATGAGGTGGAGGAGGTGGCGTACGTGATAGCCGGACGTGGAGAGTTGCGCCTTGAAGGTGGCAAGACGCTTCCATTTGAGGCCAACCAGGGCCTCTATGTGCCCGCGCACACGTGGCATGCGGTGGCCAACACCGGCGACATGGATGTGATCATGGTGTTTGGTTTCCCGTATCCCGAGTATCCACCGACCGCACGCGGAGACGCCTGAGATGAGCTCGGTGGCAGCGGGTGATCACAACGCGGCGGTGGCCGGTCGGCGCTCGTCCGAGGATGTTGCCTGGGCATCACGGATTCTCGCCATGCACGGCTACGAGGATCTGACGCTCGGTCACGTCAGTGTGCGTGGCCCAGACGACCAGACCATCTACATCAAGCGCAAGGGCGTGGCGCTCGGCGAGGTGACTCCCGCTGACGTGGTCGCTGTGAACCTGGAGGCCGGGATGCGCAGTGCACCGCCGGGGATGCATCTGGAGACGGTCCTGCACACCGAGGTGTACAAGCGCCGGCCTGATGTCAGGAGCGTCGTTCACGGGCATCCGCCGTACGCGACAGCATTTGCTGCTACCGATGCTGAGTTCGCATACCTGACGCACGACAGCGTCCTGTTCGTCGACGGCATTGCGACCTACGACGGCGTCCCAGAGCTGATCATTGACGAGCAGCAGGGAGGGCTGGTGGCTGAGGCCATCGGCGAAGGTCGGGTCCTGCTCCTGCGTAATCACGGCGTCTTGGTCGCCGAGCGTGATGTTCAGTGGGCGGTGCTTGCCAGCGTGCTGCTTGAGCGCGCCTGCCAGATGCAGGTGAACGCCAGCACCCTCGGACGACTGCGACCCATCCCGGAGTCGCTGTTGAGCCGCATCCACGCTGTCAAGTATCAGCAGGACTTTGCGGGCGAGTACTGGGATGCATGGATCCGTGAGCTCCGCCGTCGCGGCGGAGACTTTGGGATGTCGGAGGCGCGCTGATGGACATACGCCTGACCGTGAACGGACGCGAGGTCATCGAAACTGTTGAGCCGCACGTCCTGCTGTTGGATTTCCTGCGGGAGCGGCTTGACCTCAAGGGCGCAAAGCGATCCTGTGACGTACAGGTCTGCGGTACCTGCACCGTGCTGGTCGACAACATGCCTGTATCGGCATGCACCTATCTCGCCGTGGACGCGGACGGACGTGACGTGATGACGATCGAGGGCTTCGCCGAGCAGCCGGAGTTCACGCTTTTTGAGCAGGCCTTCACCCGTCATGCGGCGGTGCAGTGCGGATACTGCACAGGCGGCATCCTGCTCACGCTCAAGAGCCTGCGGGACGCCGGCGAGCTGAGGACCGAGGACGACATCCGCCACGGACTGGACAGCAACGTCTGCCGCTGCACCGGCTACCGGGCAATTCTCGAGGCGGCCAGGGAGTTGATCAGGTGAGCACGGCGGAACGAGAGGCACTCCGCGAGGTCGGGGTCGCACGACCACGAAAGGATGCGCAGGAGAAGCTGCAGGGCAAGGCGCAGTACATAGGCGACATCGAGATGGCAGGCATGCTCCACGGCGCCGTCCTGCGAAGTCCACACGCGCACGCGCTGATCAGGTCCGTCGACTACACCCGCGCGCTGGAACTTGATGGCGTCGTGGCCGTTCTCACCGGCGCTGACCTGAGTGACATCGAGCCCTACTACGGACACGCGATCAAGGATCGACCGATCATCGCGATCGACCGTGTGCTCTTTGCCGGCGAGCCTGTCGCCGCGGTCGCCGCCGTTGACGTGCCAACCGCGGAAGCGGCACTGCGGCTGATCAACGTGGATTACGAGCCGCTGCCCACGCTGGACACCCTGGACAAGGCGCTCGCTGAGGACGCCCCCCGGCTACACACCCGACGCCCCAAGGTCGGGCTGTTCCACGGTCTTGGGGAGATGGGTGAGGCCCGGGGCAACATCTGCTATGAGCATCACCTCGGTGCCGGTGACGTGCCGGCAACTCGCGCGGACGCTGCAATCACCGTTGAGGGCGAGTATCTGTTCCCGGCCGTTTACCAGTACGCGATGGAGACCCACGCAACAACCGCGCACTTTCACGGTGATGGCGTCACCTTGTGGGCGAACTGCCAGCACCCATTTCTGGTGCAGGCGGAGATCGCCGATCTGTTCGGTTTCGAGAAGGGGGCGGTGCGGATCGTGGTGCCCTACCTCGGCGGGGGTTTCGGGTCCAAGTCCTACACGAAGATGGAGCCGCTCACAGTTGCGCTGGCGCGCAAGGCAGGAAGACCAGTGCGAATCGTGAATGCCGTGAGTGAGTCGATGGTCACCTCCCGGCGCCACGGCATGCGTTGCTGGATGCGGACCACCGCGCGAGCAGACGGAACGCTGCTCACTCGCGAGGTTCGCTTCTGGATGGACACCGGCGCATACGCTGACAACGGGCCGCGCGTGACCGCCACCGCCGCGGACGCAGCGCCCGGGCCATACCGCTTTGAGGCGGCCTCGGTAGAGGGCTACTGCGTCTACTGCAACACACCGCCGTCGGGCTCCTACCGTGCCTTTGGCGCCACGCACATGCAGTGGATCGGCGAGGCTCAGATCGATGAGGTCGCACGCCGAGCCGGCCTCGACCCGGTCGTCATGCGCGCGAACAACCTCTGCCTGCCGGGTCAGCCCGTCCGCCCGGACGGAACCGGAAAGCCACTTGATGCGGATCTGATCGGAGACGTGGAGAAGGCGGCCGCCGGAGTTGGTTGGGGCGAGGCCAAGCGTCCGTGGGTCGGCCGTGGAGTGAGCGTCGGCCTGCTGGCCGCCGGCGCGCATCCCGTCTCAAGGGCGTCGGTGCGGCTGAACTCGGATGGCTCGGCCGACGTCTACGTGGGCACAACCGAACTCGGCCAGGGGGCCCGCACGGTGATGGCCCAGATCGCCGCGGAGGAGATCGGTACGAGCAGCGACAACATCCGCGTGCACGGCGCGGACACCCGCTTCACGCCGTACGACCGATCCACTGGCGCGAGCCGTTCCACGACGATCGCTGGGCTTGGGGTCCAGCGTGCGGCGGCGAACGTTGCCGCCAGGCTCCGCGAGACTGCCGGTGAGCTCTGGGATGTTGACGCCGAGTTGGTGGAACTCACTGATGGCGAGGCTCGTTTTGCCGAGGAGTCGATTTCGTTTCCGGATCTGATCGCCAAGCGCTTCGGGTTCCGCGGCGGCGAGATCATTGAGGGTGGAGAGGTGCGTCCCACCGGAGGTGACACCGGTTCCTATGCCGAAGGGCCGTTCTTCTGGGAGGTATGTGTCGCCGCCGTCGAGGCGGAGATCGATCCCGAGACCGGTGTCATCACAGTGCTCAGGACGTCCACGGTCGCGGATGTCGGTAAGGCGATCAACCCTCAGCTCGTTGAGCGACAGGACGACGGGGCGATGATGCAGGGGATCGGCAACGCGCTCTTTGAAGAGATGCACTTTGACGATGGGGTTCTCGTCAACGACAGCCTGCTGGAGTACCGGGTGCCGAGGGTGCCTGATCTTCCGCGCCAGATGACATCGATCATCGTTGAAAACGCTGACGGGCCCGGACCCTGGGGGGCCAAGGGCTGTGGCGAGGGTGCGCTGGCTGCGATCCCGGCGGCACTGGCCTGCGCGGTCGCTGACGCCGGCGTTCCCATGCATGAACTGCCGCTGACTCCTGAGCGAGTGTGGCGGCGGATCCAAGAACTGAAGAGACAACAAACCGAGAAGGAGTCACATGATGAATGACGTCAAGCGCGTAGCCATCCTTGGAACTGGGACGATGGGCCCAGGGATGGGCGCCGTTATGGCACGGGCGGGCATGGAGGTGACTCTGTTCGACGTCAAGCCTGAGGCGCTGGAGAAGGCTGCGGCCACGGTGAGCCTCGCTGAGGGCGTTCTGGATCGGCTCGAGGTTCCAGTCGCTGGCGGGGGCTCCGTCTCCTATGAGAGCGACCGCGCAGCATCCCTGAAGGGTGCGGACGTGGTCTGCGAAGCGATCCCTGAACAGCTCGAGCTCAAACGCCAGGTTCTCTCAGAGGTTGAGGACGAGATCTCGGCCGAGGCGATCATCGCCTCCAACACCTCGGGCATTCCGGTTACGAAGATCGCCGAGGGTATGCGTCATCCCGAGCGGTTCATCGGCTGGCACTGGTCAAATCCTCCACACCTCATACCGATGAACGAGATCATTCCGGGTGAGCAGACCGCGCCCGAAGTGACGGCTGCGACCGAGGAGTTGACGCGCCGGATCGGCTACCACCCTGTGACGCTCAAGAAGGAAGTGCCCGGCTTTGTTGAGAACCGCGTGCTGTACGCGATCATGCGTGAGTGCCTTGCACTGCTGGATGAAGGTGTAATGGACGCTGAGGGCATCGACCTCTGTGTCAAGTGGGGGATCGGTTACAAGCTCGCAGTGATCCCGCCGATTCACCTGCTGGACATGGCAGGTCTCGACATCTACACGAGTGTGGCCTCCTATCTGAACTCGGATCTCTCCAATGAGGCGGGCGTGTCCAGTACGGCGACGGGACTGAAGGACCAGGGTCGACTCGGTATCAAGACCGGTGGTGGGTTCTTCGACTACACCCCCGAGCAGATCAAGGAGCTTGGTGCAGCGCGTGCCGCAGCGCTGGTCGGCGTCAGGAAGGTCCTGAGCTAGCGATGGCCAAAGCAACGCGTGTGCGGCTGCTTGACAGCGGGACGCTCGTCATCGACCAGTCGCACATCACCTGGAACGTGGGGTCTGGCACCCCGGTACGTTTCCCCGTATACAGCGTGCTGATCGAGCACCCCGACGCGGTGATGATGTTCGACACCGGGTACGACCTGGACTTGGTCAACGCTGTGCTCCCATTCGAGCTGCCTGAACAAACGGAGTCTCAGACGCTCCCAGCGCAGCTGGAGAGGTGCGGGTTGCGGACGAGCGACGTCAGTGTGCTCATCAACTCACACCTGCACTTCGATCACTGTGGCGGGAATAAGCATCTGACCGAGGCGACCACCTATCTGCACGAGCTGGAGTTGCGGGAGGCTCGGACGCCAGAGCCGTTTGAGCGACTCGGCTACGCGGATAAGACCTTTGACCACCCTGCAGCCAAGTTTGAGCTGCTGAGTGGTGACGTCCAGCTGGCCGATGGAATCCACCTGTTCCACACCCCCGGCCACACGATCGGGCACTACTCCCTGCTGGTGGAGCTCGAGGACAGCCATCCGCTGCTGTTCATGGCCGATGTGTCCTACACGCAGGCCGCGTTCGCGGCTGACCAGCAGGCTGGCTTCCACCACAACCCGGTGGATGGGGTGCGCTCGATCCGCCGCTGTAAGCGCCTGGCAAAGGAGTGGGGCGCTGAGGTCATCTACACCCATGACATGGGGATCTTCCAGACATATGCACTGGCACCGGAGCCGTTCCTCGGGGGCCGGGCAGTAACCGCCGGAGGTGCGGCATGAAGCTCGAGGGACGCGTGGCGATAGTCACGGGGGCAGCGCAGGGCATCGGTAAGGCGATCGCTCAGAAACTCCACGCCGAGGGAGCGGCGATCGTCTCCGTCGACCTGCAGGGCGAAGGAGCGGACGCGACAGCTGCCGAGTTGGGTGGGATCGGCATTCAGGCCGACATCTCCAGCGAGGCGGATGCCGAGCGGATTGCCCAGACGACGCTCGATCACCACGGCAAGATCGACGTGCTGGTGAATGCTGCCGCGATCGTGCCGTTCGTTCCCTGGGATGAGGTTGACTTTGCCTACTGGCGCAAGATCATCTCGGTCAACCTCGACGGTGCCTATCTGGTTTCCAGGGCCGTGGAGAAGCCCATGCGCGAGGCCGGTTACGGACGCATCGTGCTGATCTCGTCAAACGCCTTTTACGCCGGCACTCCGAACATGGGTCCTTACCTGGCGGCCAAGGGTGGTGTGATCGGTCTCACGCGAGCGCTCGCAACCGAGTTGGGCAAGTACGGCATAACCGCCAATTCGGTGGCGCCCGGGATCACCCGGAGCGAGGGTTGTCTGGCAACGCCCCACAAGGACTCGTTCGACTTTGTGCAGATGCTGCAGGCAATTCCCCGCCATGGGCTTCCAGCGGACATCGCGCCGGCGGTTGCGTTCCTGGCTTCTGAAGAGTCCGGCTGGGTCACCGGCCAGGTGCTCATCGCTGACGCCGGTCACATCCGAGACTGAGGCGTGCCCATGACAATCGACGTGAAGCGCGCGGGTGCGATCCTGGCCGTCTCCGACTTCGAGCAGTCGCTCGCGTTCTATCGCGACAAGTTCGGTTTCGCGCTGGAGGCGATCTTCGACCAGCCTCCGTACGCGATTCTGGTGAGCGGTGCCACGCGGATCTCGCTGGCCGAGCAGGGCCACCCCGCGGAGGACTGCCCCGGTGTGGTCATGGCAGTTCCTTCGGACCGCTCCCGGGCGGCCGCGATGCTTGTGGTGGAAGTGGACGATTGCCGGTCCAGCTATGAAGCGCTCAAGCAGGCGGGAGTGCCATTCCTGCGCGAGCCGTACTCCCCGCCCTGGGGAGGAGCGCGCTGCTTCGCTGTCGATCCGGATGGAAATCTGATTGAGGTGGAGGAACCCGCATGAGGGCCGTCAAGCTTGCAGGCGTCGAGCAGATCGAGGTCAGATCCACGCCGGACCCGGTCCTCCAGGACGATCGAGACGCGATTGTGCGGGTGACACACACAGCGATCTGCGGTGCCGACCTGCTCCCCTACCACGGTTACACACCCGGCTTTGAGACCGGTACGACGCTCGGCCATGAGTTCGTCGGGATCCTCGAGGACGCTGGGGACAGGGTCGGCGGCCTGCGCCCCGGCCAGCGAGTGGTCAACACGAGCATGACCTCGGACGGAACCTGTGCGCACTGCCGAGCGGGCCGACCCACTCAGTGTGAGAGTCGAGCGCTGTTCGGTTACTCAGGGGTATATCCGCGCCTTGAAGGCGGTCAGGCGGACCTGGTGCGTATCCCGCGGGCCGATCGCTGTCTGTGGCCGGTTCCGGAAGATGTCAGCGATGAGGACGCGGTCTTTGTCGCAGATATTCTGCCGACCGGATTCCTGGCGATTGAGCGCGCGCGTTTGGGTACCGGAGACCTCGCGGTTGTATTGGGCTGTGGACCGGTCGGTCTGATGGCCGTGCTGTGCGCCGTTGGCCCCGCGCGCAGGGTCATTGCCGTTGATGGGATTCCAGCCCGCCGGGCGCTCGCCCAGAAGCTGGGTGCGGTGGCCGTCGAACCCTCGGAGGCGGCAGCCGCTGTCGCCGCTGCCAGCGGCGGACTCGGCGCCGACGCCGTGATTGAGGCTTCTGGTTCGCATGCAGCGCTCAGTGCGTCGCTCGAGCTCGTGAGGCCGCAGGGAACAATCTCCGTGGTCGGCGCCCACTTCGAGCCTGACTTCCCGCTCAACAACCTGCTCATGTTTGAAAAGGAGATCACGCTGACGTTCTCAATCGGGAATCCGGGGCGCGATCGGGAGCGGCTGTTCGCGATGATCCAGGACGGCGTTCTGAGGCCCTCGGAGATCATCACGGATACGGTCTCACTTGATGATGCGGCTCAGGCCTATCGAGCATTCGACGCGCGCGAGGCCACCAAGGTTGTTCTCACAAGCGCGTGAGCTGACGAGATGATCGAACTCACGCACGCCTTCTCCCGAGAGGGATCGGCATACGAGAACTACCTCCTCGCTCTGGACCTGGACAGGCTGCTGTCGTGCGTCGAGGGCGGGAGTGTGCTGGAGCACATGGATCCCGACACGATCAGGGCCGAGATCAAGGCTCGCATGGGGTCAATGTCGATGACGTTCACGGGTACGGTGACGATTGCGGAGCGCGACGAGGAAGACGGATCGGTGCTCCTGATCGTGAGGTCCGGAGAGGTTGGCGGCACCGGCCGCGCCGACGCGAATGTTCGCTTCAGCACCAACGACTCAGGAGGAACGATCCAGACCGAGGCGACCATCACGGGCAAGGCAGCATCCATGGGAGAGGGTGTGGTGGCGAGCGTGATCGACGCTCTGATCAAGGATTTCGCGGCGAAGCTCGGCAACGCCTGAGCTGCTGCGGTTCAGGGGCTGTCGGCCCATCTCGGTTAGTTCCGGCAATGCTGTCTTCGAGTCCTGCGACATATGAGTTCGGCCCCGCTCATGGTCAGCTCACCATCAGTACCGGAACCGCCGGTCCGGCCGCTCGCGCCGGGCACGATCTGACCATCGCCGCAACCTCATGGCAGGCAACGTTGAACGTCGCCGAACCTGTGGCCGATAGCGAGATTGCCCTCTGGGTCGATCCCGGTTCGCTGCGGGTGTTGGCGGGCCATGGCGGGGCATCGCCGCTCAGCGAGGACGACAAGCTCGGCATCTCCACGACCATCCGGCAGGAGATCCTGGGCGACGAGTTGATTCGGTTTCAATCCGCGCGGGTTGCCGAGCGCGCTGATGCCGGCGCGTTGGAGGTGGATGGCGTCCTTGAGTTGGGTGGCGTTTCGCGCGAGCTTCGAGCTGAGGTGCTGCTCTTGGGCGAACCGGACGCAGCTGGGCCGCCCGGACGTCTGCGCGCGCACATCACGCTGCTTCAGAGCGATTACGGGATCAAGCCCTACACGATTCTGTTCGGTGCGCTGAAGGTGGCCGACGAGGTGACGATCTCAATCGACGTGACGCTCCCGTAGGCGTAGCCTGGCAGTTGTCCAACTGATGCGATCTGACGCGCTGATCCTGGCAGCCGGTGGCAGCACCCGGTTCGGCCCAGCCCCGAAGCTGCTTGCTGATCTTGGCGGCCGGCCAGTGCTCGAGCACATTTTGGATGCCGCCTGCGCCGTGGATGAGCTTGATCGGATCCTGGTGGTCCTTGGCGCCGACGCCGAACTGGTGCGCCGCAATGTCCGTTTCGGCCGAGCGGAGACCGTCGTCTGTGGAAACTGGTCTGATGGGGTCTCCGCCTCATTACGATGTGGACTCAGCGCCCTGGAGCCTTCCAGCCGAGTCATCGTGCTGTTGGGTGATGACCCGACGCTGACGGCGAGCGTCATCCGTCGCTTCCTGCGTGCGCCGGACGGTGCCCGTGCCACCTACCGCGGACGGCCAGGGCACCCGGTTGTACTCGGGGCTGCGCAACTGGCCCGGATCGCTGAGCTCAACGGTGACGTCGGCGCCCGCGGGCTGATTGTCGGCGGCCAGCTGATCGAATGCGGCGACCTGGCTTCAGGCGCCGACGTCGATACTCCTGCCGATTTGGAAGAGCTCCGGCGTACCCGCCCGTGATGTCCTCAAACTGCTTGTCAGAGCTGTGACGGCAGCCGCTCCTGCGTCGAGCGCCGGTCGCGAGCCTGATTGTCAGTGGTGAGCCCGTCAGTCTCGATCAGCATTTCAAAGACCGCCAGCGTTTGCCGCGTGACCTCGTCCCAGTCGAACTTACGCACGCGCTGGCGGGCTTCAGCCACGAGCCGCCGTCTGGCTTGCTCGTCCGTCAGCGCTCGCTCCAGCAGCCGCCGTAGCGAGCCCGCGTCACCGGGGCGAAACCGCAGGCCAGCGGTCCCGTTGGCTGGGACCACCTCACGCAGACCGCCTGTGTCGGCCACGATGCAGAGGCAGCCTGACGCCATCGCCTCCAGCGCCACCAGCCCAAACGGCTCATAGATGGACGGCACGATGCAGAGGTCGGCCACACGGTAGAGCCCGTGCAACAGGTCATCATCGGCCCAGCCGATGAAGCAGCCGCGGCGCACCAGCCGCAACCTCCGGACCTGTGCTCTGAGCTCCGCCTCGGCGATGCCTGTTCCTGCGACCACGTAGCGCAGGCTCCGGTCGCGGCGCATGATCGGTGCGAGCGCCTCCAGTGCCAGATGAAAGCCCTTCTCGTAGACGAGCCGGCCGACCATCAGGACCAGGCGCTCATCCGGCCTTGCGAAGCGCTCACGCAACGCGGCCAGCTCCGGTTCGGGAGCGACGACCAGCTCGGTCGGATCAATTCCGTTGGGTATCGCGCTGATGCGCTCCGCCTGCACGCCGAAGACCTGCGCGACGTGTCGGCTCATGTAGTCGGAGCAGGTGATCACATGTGACGCGCGTGTCACCATGGCTCGCTCTGCGGTGTGAATGCGCGACTGCGGTGGTTGCGCGACCCAGCCCTGATGGCGCCCGTGCTCGGTCGCGTGCACCGTCACCACCCACGGCAGCTCGGCTGCTCCCGCGGTTCGCTCCGCCGCCTGCGCGACCAGCCAGTCGTGGGAATGCACAAGGTCGAAGGAATGCTCGGCGCACAGCTCCCCCGCGAGTGCCGCCATGTCCAGGTTCATCCGCCGAACCCAGCGCAGGAAGCCCTCCATCTCGTGCGGAAACGGCGGTTGCACGACGCGATGCACGCGTACACCCTGGCGCAGCTCGTCGACTGGCAGCTGCCCAACGCCGCGGGTCACGACATGGACCTCCGCGCCCGCCCTCACCAGGCGCTCGGAGAGCATGCGGACGTGGCGGCCCAGGCCGCCCTCGATCACCGGTGGGTACTCCCAGGAGAACACGAGCAGGCGCATCGCCGGTCGAGCCTAGCGTTGCGGCCCGGCCGTCGCAGCAGCGGCGCGACGGCCGGGGATGCGCGCGGTTCACTAAACTCCGCGCTCGCTTGCCAGGAACCGCCCAGAGAGGATTTGAAACCAGATGGCCTATGTGATCGCCGAGCCGTGCATCGGGACCAAGGACAACTCGTGCGTCGAGGTTTGTCCGGTCGATTGCATCCACCCGACGCCGGACGAGCCTGATTACGACCAGGTCGAGATGCTCTACATCGATGCCGAAGAGTGCATCGATTGCGATGCGTGCGTCGAGGCCTGCCCCGTGGACGCCTGCTTCGCGGAGGATCAGCTCCCCGAGGAGTGGCAGCGGTTCACCCTGATCAACGCCGAGTACTACCGCAACCGGTAGACCCAGGGCGTCGGGGAAGCGGCCGGTCGCGTCTCCCGCCGCATGGCAACCGCCCCGAGCCGCCACAGCTCGGCGTCTCGGAGAGGTTTGGCGGCTCGGGGCGCCTGAGCCGCCCGGAAGCACCAAACCTCATTCCGCCCAGGAGGTTTGTCGGCTCGGGGCGCCTGAACCGCCCGGAAACACAAAACCTCATTCCGCCCAAGAGGTTTGGCGGATCGGGGCGCCTGAGCCGCCATCCTGCGTCGCCGATCCGACTCGCGTCGCCGATCCGACCCGCCTCTGGATCAACCAGCCGCGCTGGATCCGCCCGTGCGCGCCTGGCGATCCCTGCGCCATCCCTACGCCATCGGCAGCGACATTCCCATCGGCTTCGGGCTTGCGCTGCCGCCTACGCCAGGCTCCGGCGCGGCCATCATCGGCAACGCCACCGGGGTCATCGCGATCAGCCGCTGCGCAATTGCGCTGATCGCCTGCGCGGCGGCGTCCTGGGGCTGGGCGAGCACGACTGGCAGACCACCATCCGACTGCTCCCTCAGCGCCATCGTCAGCGGCACCTGGCCAAGCAGCGGTACGTCCAGTTCCTCCGCCAGCAGCTGTCCGCCCCCCGCGCCGAAGATCGGGAACGACTCCCCTGCGGGGGTCGTGAAGCCCGCCATGTTCTCGATCACACCAGCGACCTCCAGGTCCAGCTTCGCGGCCATGTCGGCGGAGCGCCGGGCGACCTTCTGTGCCACCGCCTGCGGGGTGGTCACGATCACGAACCTCGCGTCCGGGAGCAGCTGCGCCAGCGTCATCGAGACATCGCCGGTGCCCGGGGGAAGGTCGATCAGCAGGTAGTCCAGTGCGCCCCAGTCCACGTCCTCGAGGAACTGCTGGAGCGCCTTGTGCAGCATTGGCCCGCGCCACACGACAGCCGCATCCTGGTCAATGAAGAAACCGATCGACACGACCTTCACGCCGTCCGTTCCCTGGAGCGGCAGGATCTTGTGGTTGGGGCCGACCTTCGCGCGCTCGCCGTTCAGGCCGAACATGCGTGGCTGTGAATAGCCCCACACATCTGCGTCCATGACCCCCACCTGCTTACCCTGGGCGGCCAGCGCGGCGGCCAGATTCGCGGTGACGCTTGACTTGCCGACTCCGCCCTTGCCGGAACCGACGCAGATCACGTTGCTGACCTGAGCCAGTGCTCCCTCGGGCAACGAGCCACGGCCGAGCTTGACGCCCAGCGCCCGCTTCTCCTCGTCCGAGAGCACGTCAAAGCTGATGTTCACGCCGACCACGCCGTCCAGCTTGCGGATCGCCTGATCGACGGCGCTCTGGAAGTGATCGCGGATCGGGCAGCCCGGCGTGGTCAGTGAGACGGTGACGTCCACCACGCCGTTGGGGTGCACCTCGATACTGCGGACCATCTCCAGGGTGACGATGTCCCGGCGCAATTCTGGGTCGATGACCTCGCGCAGCGCCTCGGTCACCTGATCTCTTGTTGGCATATCTCGCATGATAGGTTCCTGCCCCATGTCACTAGAGATCACGCCGATGCGGGGCCGCAGCGACCTGATGGAGTTCATCAACCTGCCGTTTCGGCTCCACGCGGGCACGCCGTGGATCCCGCCGCTGAAGCTGGAGCGCGTCGCCTTTCTGACGCGACCCCTGAATCCGTTCTTCAAGCACGGCGAGGGAGCCTTCTTCCTGGCGCGCCGCGACGGGCGCGTTGTCGGCCGCATCAGTGCCCAGTTCGACCGCAACTTCAACGACTTTCACAGCAACCGCTGGGGCTTCTTCGGGATGCTCGAGTTCGAGGACGACCAGGAGGTCGTGGACGGGCTGCTGGAGGCGGCTGCCGGTTGGCTGCGGCAGCACGGTCGCGACCGTCTGATCGGCCCGTTCGATCTGACGATCAACGAGGAGTGCGGGGTGCTGATCGAGGGCTTCGAGCTCGAGCCGATGATCCATCAGCCCTGGCACCCGCCCTACTACCAGCACCGCCTGGAGGCGGCCGGCCTGGCCAAGGCGATGGACGTGCTGCACTGGAACCTGCGGCTTGACGATCGTGAGGACCGCATGCTGCCGGTGCTGCCGAAGATGGCGCAGCGGGCCCGCGACCGCTACGGCATGCGGGTCCGCAAGATGTCGTTCTGGGGGCTCGGCAAGGACCTCAAGGAGTTCCAGAAGATCTACAACGCGGCGTGGTCGCACAACTGGTCCTTCCAGCCGCTGGATGAGCACGACATCGCCGACATGGCGATGCTCTACCGACTGATCTTCGACAAGCGCTGGTTCATGCTGGCCGAGACGGATGAGGGCGTCGTCGCTGCGGCGATCACGGTGCCTGACATCAACCAGGTGCTCAAGAAGATGAAGGGGCGTCTGCTCCCGCTCGGCTGGTGGTATTACCTGAACCGCAAGCGCATCATCGACCGCTGCCGCGTGGGCTTCCTGGGCGTGCTGCCGGAGCACCAGCACACGGGTGCGGCCGCGCTGCTCTACATGGAGAACTTTGAGATGGCCGCGCAGTCACGGATCAAGTGGGGAGAGCCGGGCTGGATCCTCGAGACCAACCACAGCATGAACCGCGGTCTTGAGGCCATGGGTGGTCGCGTCTACAAGCGCATGCGAATCTACGAGCGCCTGCTTGAGGAGGGCGCGGAGCCGGCCGCGCCCGGCCCCGAGGTCAAGCGCTACGTGCCGGGCACGAACCAGCAGGACTGAGCCGCTCACCCGCCCCCCGGTCCCGCTGGACCGGGGGCGGACCGGCGCCGGCCCAGGCGCCCGGAGAACAGCCGTCGCCCGGGCCGCGCCGCAAGCAGCTCCGCAACGGTCGCGTCGCGTTTGCGGTTCAGTCTGCTGGCCAGCGCGATGAACACCTGAGCGGTCGTGAGCGCGTCGCCATCGGCGTGGTGCGGGCGGTGGACGGGCAGGCCCAGCAGTTCGGCCAGTTGGCCGAGCGACGGGAATTCCGGAGGACGACCGCCCTCGGCGCTGATCACGGCGCGACCGAGTTGCATGGTGTCGATCACGTAGGGAGTCAGCGGACGCTCAACCGGCAGCACCCTGCTCAGGAAGCCGCGCTCAATGAAGGCAAAGTGCGCCACCAGGATGCGGCCCGCAAGCGCGTCGCCAATCAGCTCCAACTGGGCCTCGAGCGGCTGCTGATCTAGCAGGTCGGCCTCGCGCAGGCCGTGGATACGGATGCTGTCTGCGGCCGGCGGGCGTCGTGGCGCTACCAGGGTGCTCACGAGCTCACCGGGGAGCACGCGCCCGCCTCTGACCGGAACCATCGCGAAGGACAGGATCTCATCGCTGGCGGGGTCCAGGCCGGTGGTCTCCAGGTCCACCACGGCGAACTCGGACTCGCGCCAGCTGTGCGTCAGCGCCTCAACGCTCATCTTGCTCAGAGGCGTTCATGCATCCGTCGGCGGACGCCGTGGATCAGTCGGAAGGCGTCGTTCATGTAGGCGCGGTTCAGCGTCCCAAGGGCATCGGCCGACACCAGATCCGTGGGGGCTCTGCCCTCACGCAGCTGCTGCAGCTGACGGCTCACGCGCAGGTCGGTGAACCACTCGTGCGCCTCCGCCAGCAGCTCTGCGTCGGCCGGATTGATGACCCCGGCGGCACCGGCCGCCCGCAGCCTGCCAGGGGTGGCCAGCAGGCCACTGCCGGCGACGAAGCCGCCGTAGCGGGCAAGGTCCACGATCGGCTGCAGTGCATCCTTGAGGTTGATCGCGCCACCGCGTGCCCGGACCGGCTCCAGCAGGCGTACCCGCATCGAACCACGGTCGCCGATCCGGTCCAGCGCCAGGCGCAGGAGCCAGCGTGCGAGCTCGTCACGGACCCGGTCGCCGCTCATCTCGGCGAGCATCTCACCGCTCCATTCAGGATCGCCCAGCGCGCGCCCGTCCAACACGGCTGAGAGGAAGATCGGGACCTTGTCCATCTCCGGCTTGGCGGCCCACCTGCTCACCAGATCCCGCCAGCCCGGCCGTGATCTGGCAAACAGCGATGAGGCGGCCGTCTCGCCGTTTGGGTCGGGATATAGGCCCTGGAGGTCAGCCAGCGCGAGTGTGACCGTCGAGCCCAGGGCACGGATTGCGCCCTCGGACTCAGCGTCGACCTCGGCAGGCCAGGTCAGGCCAGAGTCCAGGTCGGAGGCCGGGGCCAGCTCACGGCGGCCGTGGCTGCCAGTGGCGATCCAGATCGGCAGCACCTTCAGCTCAGCCTCGGCCCCCGCCGCCAGTTCGATCATGCGCATCACAACGGCGTCCGCGATGGTCGCGTGGATGCGGCTCACCGAACCGCCCGGCAACGCAGCGTCCCCGAGCCCGACCAGTACGCTGGGCAGCCGACTGGCGACCTTGCGCAGCTCCTCGACGCTGCGGGCTGACTGCACCTCACGGCGCAGACTGAGCGGATGCGACTCCTCGGAGGCGAGCAGGTCAATGTCGCGGATGATTCCCACGAGGTTCCCGCGGGCGTCGATCACCGGCACATGCCGGATCCCGTTCTCCAGCATCGTGAAGGTGACCTCGGACGCCGGCTGACCGGGGTCCACGGCTATTGCCGGCGTGGTCATGATCGTCTCCACCGGGGCGTCGAGCGAGCGGCCGACGGCAACGACGCGGGCCCGCAGGTCGCGGTCGGTCACGATCCCGTGACCCTGCGGCAGTCGCACGATCGCGCAGCTCACCTCGGCCTCGACCATGCGCCGGGCCGTCTCCGCGATCGAGCTGTCCGGGGAGGTTTCGACGTACCTTGAGCGCACGAGCTGGTGTGCCGGCCGATCCGCCAGCCGGGCGGCGGTTGCAAGCGGCGCCCGGGCTCGGAGCGCCTCGCGGTGGCGCATCTCCCGCGCCAGGAACCTGATCCCGCCGGGGCGCGTGAGCAGCGGCGTGATCTCGGCGGCGGGCATCCGGTAACAGAGCGAATCCTCCGCTGCGCGCGCCGTGAAAGCGGTCGGCAGGCCGGTCAGCATCGACGGATGCCCGAACAGGTCACCCTCGCGCAGCTCATCCAGGACCTCGTCGCCGTCCAGCAGCTCCACGGCGCCGCGGCGGATCATGCGCACATGCTCAAGCGGCCCCGCGCTCTGCGGAAAGATGACCTCTCCGCGAGGGAAATATTCGACCTCCGTCGAGTTCGCTATCTGCGCAAGCGTCTGTTCGTCGAGCTCATCGAAGGGCTCGTGACGGGCGAGGAATTCAGTGATGTCGTGCACGGCGCCAGCAATGCTGACAGCCGTCGTCACACAGCGATCGCGTCAGACACGTGCGCGCGACCACGGCCGGCCGATTTGGCGCTGTACAGCGCCCGGTCGGCGGCCTCCAGCGCGTCGGACAGATCCTGCAACCTCGGTGCGACGCCAACGGAGACACCGACGCTGAGACCGTTTGTGTTGCC
>JAKAED010000056.1 GCA_021820105.1 Actinomycetes bacterium
CTGATACGTGGTGTCGCAGAGGTGCCCCGACCAGGAGCCGGGTGTCGCGCTGAGCGCGCTGCCCACGGTGGGCGTCCCGGAGATGCTCGGCGGGGCCGTGCTGACGGGGGCGGCCGTGGGCGGCGTGGGCGTCACGGTGTGGTCGTAGCCGTAGACCGTGCCAAGCACGTTGCTGGCCAACACGCGGAAGTGATATGTGCAGGGTTCCGCCAGCGCGAGCTGCGCCGTTGCGGGCTGGAACTGAGTGCCTGCGGTGAGCGCGGTTGCCGTGGTTGCCGAGCCGTAGCCGCTGGTGAGTCCGTACTGCCAGAGATAGGTCGTGCTCGAACCAGCCTGCGGATCGTTGGGGTTCACGTAGGCCGAGACCTGTGCCGAGTCCGCGCCCACGGCGGTGGCACCCGGCTGCGCGCCGATCCCTGGTGCGCCGCTGATCAGCGCTCCGTTGATCGTGCCGTTGCCCGTCGGGCCATCCCAACCGGAGGCGGCGTTGCAGATCAGCGTGAGCGCGGTTTTGCAGCTTCCGTTGGAGCCGAGGGTGATGTCGTTGAGCAGTGATGATTGCGCGTAGGTCCACGCGGGTGTCGTGTCGCGAACCTTGGTCAGCGCCTCAAACGCGGCCGTCAGCGGAGTCGCGAGACTGGTGCCTCCGACCAAGCACCAGCCGGTGCCGCCGCAGCCCTCCGTGCCCGGTTGGGAGTCGTAGATCGCCAGGCCGGTGCTCGGGTCTCCGTCGGCGGAGATGTCGTTGTACGCGCGGCCGGCGCAGCCCGTCTTGACACCTCCGCTCGTCTGGTAGCTCGGCACGGCCTGGCTGGTGTCGCAGCCGGACTCGGTACCGCACGGACTGGCACTTGAACAACCCGATCCGCAGCTGGCACTGGTGCAGTACCAGGTGGACTCCGTGAAGCCACGAGCAGCGGCTGCGGTGGGGGAGAGCGTGGTGCCACCCACGGCCGTCACATCCGGCAGCGCAGCCGGGTAGCTGACAGTCCCGACGCCCGGATAGGCCCCGTCTCCCGATGCCGCCAGGATCGCAGCCGTGGTGATTGATGCGTACGGCTGCAGCCAGGCGCTCGCTCCCGGCGCCACATCCGCTCCCCAGCTGAGCGAGATCTGATTGGCTCCCAAGCGCGCGGCCGTGAGCACCGCCGTCTCCAGGTCAGGGGAGCCGCTGGAGTCATCGCTGTTGGCCTCCACCATCAGGATCTTGCAGAGCGGGCAAAGGGAGGAGACCGCATCCAGGTCCAGCGACTCCTCAATGTTCCATGACCCACCGGTACCGGCATCGGCGACATTGGACGGGAGCGGAGAGCTGAAACCGGCTTGATTGACGATTTGAAAGCAGCCGGTGGTGACGGCGGTGCTGCAGAGCGGCAGCGATGGCAGGCCGTTTGCGCTGCGAAACTGCTCCATATCGGCGTAGGCGCTGGGGTCTCCGTAGGCGTCCACGACCGCGACCGTGTCACCCGCGCCAGCTGTGGCCGACAACCAGGTCGTGTCATACGCCCACTGCAGGAGGCGCGCCGTGTAGGGAGCCGGAGCTTGATCGGAGGCGGCCGCGCGCGGTGCCCGCAGCAGGGTTACCGGCCTGCCGCTGCTGCGCAGCGAGAGCACCTGCGCGAAGCACCTGACCGAAGCTGGGACGGAAGCCGAGCAGGCCGGGCGCACGACCATCTGGCTTGCGGGGTGCCCCGTGAGCGCTTTGAGCGGCGGCGTGGCCTCCGCCCGCGCAGCGAATGGGCCGAGCGTGATCAGCAGCAGCGTCAGGAGGATCCGGCGGCGCGTGAATGGTCTGGCGCTGGACATGGAGTCGGGATGGGCTCTGGCAGCAAGCGGCGGACGTGGATGGCCACGATCGACCGCTTTAGTGGCTCTCAATGTAGACGTCTGAGCGGCCTTCGGGTGTTCCTTTGCCTGCAGAAATGCGGTGGACCTGGGTGCTCGCTGCGGCGTACACCCGGGCCTTTCAAGTCTTTCCCGCGCATGCCGATGAGGGGGTAAGTGGCGCAACCGCTCACATCCACATCGGCGCAACCGTCTGAAGCCCCGGAGCACGGCGGCGACTCGAGTGAGATCCCCACGCTGAGCGAGGAGGGCCGCGAGGCACTGGAGGCCTGGCGGCGGGCGCACGGCTCCGAGGCCTTCATCGGTCGCCAGCCGATTTTCAACCGCAGCCAGCGGGTCGTCGGCTACGAGATCCTGTTCAGGGCCGGGGACGTGGACACCGCTCAGGTCGTGGATGCGCAGATGGCCACGGCCACGGTGATGATGAACGCGCTGACCGAGATCGGCCTGGAGCGGATCGTCGGTCCGCACCTGGCCTGGATCAACATCTCGCGTGAGTCACTGCTCAGCGGCATCCCCAAGATCCTGCCTCCGTCTGTCGCCGGTTATGAGATCCTGGAAGACCAGCTGGTGGACGATGAGCTGGTGGAGGCGGTCCGGGAGCTCAAGCAGCTCGGTTACAAGATCTCCCTTGATGACTTCCACTTCAGTCCCGAGTACGAGCCGCTGCTGGCGCTTGCTGACGTGGTCAAGCTCGACCACATGACGCTTGGAGAGCAGGACTTTGCTCGGCACGTTGAGTTGCTCAAGCCCTACCCCGTCTCGGTCCTGGCTGAGAAGGTGGAGGACAAGGCGGCCCATGAGTTCTGCCGGAGCCTCGGCTGCGACCTCTTCCAGGGCTTCTTCTACCGGGCGCCGGATGTGGTGTCAGAGCGCAGGATCGAGCTCACGAGTGGCTCCATCCTGCAGGTGCTCTCCGCGCTGCAGCGCCCCGGACTGGAGTTTGATGAGCTGGAGCCGCTGATCGCGCACGACCTGCCGCTGAGCCTGCGCCTTTTGCGCTACATCAACTCGGCCTTCTTCGGTCTGCGGCAGGAGGTCACCTCGATCAAACGGGCGCTGGTGCTGCTTGGGCTTGAGAACGTCCGCCGGTGGGCGACGCTGACGATCATGAGCAGCATTGAGGGCAAGAGTCCCGAGCTGACCACCGCCGCGCTGGTGCGAGCCAAGTTCTGCGAGCTTGCCGGATCGGCTGGCGGCATGGACGGCGCCTCACTCTTCACGCTCGGACTGTTCTCCCTGATCGATGCGATGCTCGACGTGGCGCTGGAGCAGGTGGTGGCGGAGCTGCCGTTCCCCAATGAGATGAGGGTGGCGCTGCTGCGGCACGCCGGGCCAATGGGCGCCGTGCTTGATGCCGCCATCGCGCTGGAGGAGGGGTACTTCGGCGACGCGCGTCTGCTGGTACCGGACGCAGGCAAGCTCTACACCGAGGCGCTGTTGTGGGCTCACGAGGCGACTCAGGCGCTTTATGAGTGAGTCCGGCCGCTTTGGCGCCTGGCTGTGCCGGACCACTGACGCCTTGTAACCCGTGTGGCAGCGCGGACGTCGCGGGCGGCGCCGATCAGATGTAGGATCCAGTTGATGTCCCGCAATCTGGTCGAGTTTGCTCGTCGCGGTGACGCGACAGGCGCGCAGACGGCGCTTGAGGTACTCAAGCAGGCCGTGGTCGACCACCGTGAGGTGACTGATGAGGACCGGCGGCGGGCGGCGCAGATCTCAGGTCTGCCCGAGGCGACCGTCTACGGCGTGTCCACCTTCTATGACGACCTGCTCGCACCCGTCGGGCGTCGGCACGTTCGCGTCTGTACCGGCACCGCCTGTTTCGCGGCCAACGGCGGGGCACACGCGGATGAGCTCAGAGCTGGCCTGGGGCTCGAGTTCGGTGAGGTCAGCGATGACGGCGAGGTGTCGTTGTCGGAGACTGTCTGCCTCGGCTTCTGTCACTCCTCGCCGGCGGTGCGCAGCGGCGACCTGATTGACGCCGGCGATGGTGCCGTCGCGCGTGTGCTGGACGATGCGGCCACCGCTGCCGCCGAGCCCGCATGGCGGAGTCTGCTTCCGGAACCGGTGCTGACAAAGCCGGGGGATTGGTCCGGTCTCAGGCGCGCGCTGACGGAGCTCGGCGCCGAGGCGCTCCTGACCGAGGTGGAGGAGGCCACCGTTCGCGGGCGCGGCGGTGCCGGCTTCCCAGCGGGAACCAAGTGGCGCTTTGCCCGCAACGCCTCAGGCGCTCCCAAGTACATAGTCGTCAACGGTGATGAGGGCGATCCGGGCTCCTACATCGACAAGTACCTGATGGAGCAGAACCCCGTGCGCCTGCTGGAGGGGGTTGTCCTGGCTGGTTTTGCCGTGGGTGCAACGCGCGGCTTCATCCTCACCCGCTCCGAATATCCCCGCTCAAAGCCGGTGCTGGAGCGTGCCATCGCCCAGGCCCACAACGACGGTTGGCTGGGCACCAACATCCAGGGCTCCGGCTTCGACTTTGACATCGAGGTCATCGAGGGTGCCGGCTCCTATGTCGTCGGCGAGGAGACGGCGCTGCTTGCCTGTCTGCAGGGTCTGCGAGGCACGGTCTCGGCACGGCCGCCGTTTCCTGCCGAGCGTGGTGTGCACGGACTCCCCACCGTCGTCAACAACGTTGAGACGCTCGCGAACATCCCATTCATCGCCGCCCACGGCGCAGCCGCCTACCGAGCACTCAGCCCTGACAGCGAGACCAACGGCTCGAAGCTCGTCTGCTTCAACGAGCGCTTCAACGCGCCGACGGTGGTCGAGGTTCCGTTCGGGATCACGATGCGGGAGTTGTGTGAGGAGGTGGCCGGTGGCCTGCGCGGAGGAGCCGGCATCAAGGCGCTTCAGATCGGCGGTCCGCTGGGCGGAATCCTGCCTGCCTCCAAACTGGACACCCGGTTCGACTTTGACGATCTGGCGGCGGAGGGGTGCATGGTCGGCCACGGCAGCATCGTCGCCTTTGACGAGCGCACGAACATGCGCGAGCTTGCCGTTCACCTGCTGCGGTTCG
The DNA here is from genome assembly GCA_021820105.1 of Actinomycetes bacterium. GTDB lineage: Bacteria > Actinomycetota > Thermoleophilia > Solirubrobacterales > Solirubrobacteraceae > Palsa-465. Next base: position 4,871 of record JAKAED010000056.1, read on the forward strand.
GCGCACATGAGAGCTGCGGCAAGTGCTTCCCATGCCGCATCGGGCTGCGCCGCGCTCATGACATGTTCGCGGCCGCAGAGCCGGTCAGCCGGTCACGGTTCGAGCAGTTGCTCGACGCGCTGGAGCTGGGCAGCCTCTGCGCGCACGGGTCCGGTATGCCGGCACCTCTGCGCAGCCTGTTGGATCACTTCCCAGCGGAGTTGGGGTTGATCGACTGATGCGCGTGACGATTGATGGATCTGCGGTTGAGGTGGAGCCGGGCACCACGATCCTGGAGGCTGCCAGGCAGGCCGACACCTGGATCCCGACGCTCTGTTTTGATGAACGACTTGCACCGTTCGGCGCCTGCCGTGTCTGCATGGTTGGGGTTGAGGGAAACCCCGCACCCGTGCCCGCATGCACCACTCCGTGTCGGGATGGAATGAATGTGGACACGCAGGATCCGGCCTCGCGTCGTGTCGCCACCGCGGTGGTGGAACTGGTGCTCAGTGAACTTCCTGAACCGCCGGCAGCGCACACGGAGCTGGCGCAGGTCGCCGCGAGACTTGAGGTAACGGATCAGCCCCGCTGGCCGGGAGCCACTCACCCGGTGCGCCAGGAGCTTGACCATCCGTATCTGGCCTTCCGGCACGAGCTCTGCATCTCCTGTGGCCGCTGCGTGCGCGCCTGCGATGAGATCCAGGGGGCCTTTGCGCTCACGGCCGTGGGGCGCGGCTTTGAGGCAAACGTCGTTGCCGGGATGGACAGCGGCTTCAGGGAATCAACGTGCGTCTCATGCGGCGCCTGCGCCGACACCTGTCCCACGGACGCGATCAGCGAGCGGCGCCTGATTGAGTTCGGAGACGTGTACGCGACGATTTCGGGAGCAGGAGCGTGAGTCGATTGGGATTCGCCTGCCGGCGGCTTGGTTTTGAACGAGGGAGGTTCGACGAGCATGAGCACTGAGCGTTTCGACCATGAGGTGACAACCACCTGTGGATACTGCGGCGTCGGTTGTCGTCTGGAGGCGCACGCCGCCGGTGGCAGGATCGCCTCGATCTCACCGGCCCTGGATGGTCCCGCCAACGAGGGACACACCTGCTTGAAGGGCCGCTTCGCGCATCAGTTCACCCGATCCCGCGATCGTCTGACCTCGCCGTTGATCCGCGAGGGCGACGGCTTCCGGGTCGCAAGCTGGGAGGAGGCGTACGCGCGCATCGTGCGCGAGCTGACCCGGATCAAGCGCGACCACGGCCCCAACGCGATTGCGGGGTTGGCCTCATCGCGCGCGACCAACGAAGACTGCTACGCGATGGCGCGGCTGATGCGCGCCGCGATCGGCACCAACAACATCGACAACTGCAGCCGTGTCTGCCACTCGCCCACCTCTTTTGCACTGCGCAAGTCACTGGGGTTGTCCGGCGCGACGGGCTCGTTCACGGACATCGATCATGCCGATGTTGCGCTGCTGATCGGTGTCAACCCCACTCAGGGTCATCCAGTTGTGGGAGCGCGGATCAAGCAGGCCGCGCTGCGTGGCTGCAAGCTGATCACGATCGATCCGCGTCGGATCGAGCTCAGTGACTACGGCGTCCTGCACCTCGCACCGCGACCGGGCACCAACGCCGCGGTGGTCCTCGGGCTGAGCCACGTGGTCCACCGTGACGGTCTGCTTGATGACCGTTTCATCACTGAGCGCACCACGGGCTACGCGGAATTCGAGACGCTGCTCGACTCCTACGGTCCCGCCGCGGTCCAGGAGATCACGGGGATCCCTGCGGCCGACATCGAGCGCGCCGCGCATATCTACGGTGAGGCGGGGGCGGCGTCGCTGCTCTGGGGCCTTGGCGTGACCGAGCACAAGTACGGCTCGGAGGTGGTGCAGCTGCTCTGCAACCTGGCGATGATGACCGGCAACATTGGTCGCCCGGGAGCGGCGTTGCTGCCGCTGCGTGGCCAGAACAACGTGCAGGGTTCATCCGACATGGGGGCGCTGCCGGACACCTACACCGCCTACCGCTCCGTGGCCGACGAGGCGACCGCCAGGAGCTTCGAGGAGGCGTGGGAGGTGCCGCTCAGCCGGGAGAAGGGCTACACGATCCCGCAGATGTTCGACGCGGCAATCGCCGGCGATCTCAAGGCCATGTACGTGTTCGGTGAGGACATCGCCCAGACCGACCCCGACACCGCGCATGTGGCAGCCGCGCTGGAGAACCTTGAGTTCCTGGTCTGCCAGGAGATCTTCGAGAACGAGACCACCCGGTATGCCGACGTGATCCTGCCCGCCTCATCCTTCCTGGAGAAGTGCGGCACGTTCACCAACGCCGAGCGTCGCTTTCAGAAGGTCGAGGCTCCGATCGACCCGCCCGGCGGTGCCAAGACCGACTTTGAGATCATCACCACCGTCTCACGCATGCTCGGCCACGACATGGGCTGGGCCAGCCCGTGGGACGCGCTGGATGAGATCGCGCGGCTGACCCCTGAGTATGCGGGTGTCAGCCGAGACCGCCTGGGGCGCAAGGGCCTGCAGTGGCCGGTCGCCGCTGATGGCACCGATTCACCGACGCTCTATGAGCATGAGTTCGCCACCGCCGACGGTCTGGGACACTTCGCCGCGCTGCCATACAAGGCGCCGGGCGACGCACCCGACGACGAGTTCCCGTTGGTGCTGGTGACCGGGCGAGTTCTGCAGCACTACAACGCGGGCACGATGACCCGTCGCACGGGCAACATTGAGCTCGTGGACGGCGACCTGTTGGAGATCCACCCGGACGACGCGAGTCGGCTCTGGATCACCAACGGGGACCTGGTTTCGCTGCGCAGCCGCGTGGGTCGAACCGAGCTGCGCGCACACGTCACCGACCGGATCGAACCCGGGCACGTATTCACCTCGTTCCACTTCCCGGAAACCCGGACAAACCTGCTGGTGGGCCAGTCAGCGGACGTCAACACCGCCTGCCCGGAGTACAAGGTCGTGGCCGTGGATGTTCGTCCTGTGAGTGAGCAGCCGGCCTTCACGCCTGATCTGGCAGGCGTTTGAGGCCATGGGCCCGCTCGCGGGCGGCCGGTTTGACGTAGGGCGGGTGGCGCTGGTCGCGGTCGTGGCCGGCTGTGCGTGCCTGCCTGCTGCTGGTCGGGCCGCCACCCTCGTCTGCCGGCCGGCCGCCACGGTCCGGATCGCTCACCAGCTTGACATCAGCCCCAGGACGGTTGCGGCCAGCCCAGAGCAGGGCTCCAACGGCATGCCGCAGTGTGAGTTCCGCGTTGCTCGAGCCCGGGGCGGTGGCCCGCACACACGGTTGACGGTGACCGTCAACCAGGATGACGGCCCGCAGGCGAGCTGGCGGCTGATGCGGACCGTCGTCGAGGCATCTCAGCGCTGGGGCGGTAAGGCGCCGTCGGGTTGGCACCCACCCATTGGGATCTCAGGTCTTGGCCCGTACGCCTCCTGGTTCCCCGAGTTGGATGCGCTGATGGCGACAAACCGCGATCGCAGCACGCTTCTGAAGGTCAGCATCGTCTGGCCGCGAGCCAGGCGAATTGAGATGCTCGGCCTGGCGCGCGCCGCCATCGTTCCCTACCGTCGCGGCGGATGAGCGCGCTCACAGCTACAGGACGGTTGGCGGCGGCATGAGCGGCGTCGCCGGCAAAGTGTGTGTCGTGACCGGAGCTGGCTCTGGCATCGGTCGTGAGCTGGCGCTTGAGCTCGTGCGCCGTGGCGCCTGCGGACTCGCGATCTCAGACATCGACGAGGCGGGCCTGGCGCAGACCGGCAGGCTGATCGCCGAACTCTCAGCCGACCTCATTGTTGATGAGCAGCCGCTCGACGTTGCGGATCGTGCCGCCTTCAGCGTCTATGCGGACGCCGTCGCGTCCCGCTTCGGCGTTGTCCACCAGCTCTACAACAACGCCGGCATCGCGTCGGGCAAGACGGTCCGAGACGCGAGTTTCGCGATCTATGACCGCGTGGTGGCGGTCAACCTCTTTGGGGTGATCAACGGCACCAAGCTGTTCCTGCCGCATCTGATCGCCTCTGGCGACGGCCATGTCACGACCATCTCAAGCCTCAACGGCTTCATGGCCCAGGATGAGCTCAGCGCTTACTGCACAACCAAGTTCGGCGTGCGCGGCTTCACCGAGTCCCTCCGCATCGAGCTGCTTCGCGACCGCCTGCCCGTGCAGGTGACGCTCGTACACCCGGGCGGGGTCAGCACGAACATCGCCACCAACGGCCTGGCGCACGCGGCCGCGCTCGGGGTCGAGATGACCGAGCGCGAGCGTCGCCGCGTGCAGCTCTACAACGACCGACTGCTGCGGATGCCTCCCGGCGTCGCGGCCAGGATCATCGTCGACGCCGTCGAGCATGACCGGGCGCGCGTCCTGGTCGGTCGCGACGCGAAGCTCATTGATCTGATCGTGCGGCTCATGCCGGTCGGCTATCAGCGGTTTCAGCTGGCACTCAACCGGGTTGCGCGGCTGACCCTCAGGTAGTGGCCATCGGCCCGCTGGCCGATGGCCTCGCTCACTCGTTCCACCAACGGCTGTGCCCTGCGCGGGGCGGTTAGTCTAGAGCGATGGAACCACCGGTGATCTCGGGTACGCGGCGGTCGCGCGTGACGGTGCGTGGTGTTGATTTCCACGTTACTGAGGCCGGTTCAGCGGAGGGACTACCGATCCTGGCGCTCCATGGCTGGCCGCAGCACCACTATGAGTGGCGGGACCTGCTGGCTGATCCGCCGGATGGCCTGAGGATCATCGCCCCGGATCTACCCGGCTATGGCTGGTCTGGTCCGCCGCCGCACGCCTGGCAGAAGCTGGAGGTCGCCGCTGATCTCCTGGCGCTGCTGGATCAGCTGGAGGTGCGTCGTGCGCTGCTGTTGGGCCATGACTGGGGCGGCTACATCGCCTATCTGATGGCCTTCAGCGCGCCGGAGCGCTTCAGCGCGCATCTCGCCCTGAACATCGTCCATCCGTGGCAGACGCTTGCAGGCATGCTGCCGCACCTGTGGCGCTTCTACTATCAGCCGCTGGTGGCCTGCTGGGGTGAGCGCCTGCAGCGCGACACCGACTTTGTCTACCGGGCGATCCGCGGGAGCCTGTTTGATCCCTCGCGGGTCTCGCGCGAGGATGTGCGCTGGTTCAGCGAGCGCTTTCGTGATCCTGTTTGCGCACGCGCAGGGCGCGATACATACAGGACCTTTCTGCTGCACGAGCTGCCCGCCGCAGCCAGGCGGCCCCAGACTGAGCGCCTCTCGGTGCCGACACACGCCCTGTTCGGGGTCGCCGACCGCGCGCTGCACTGGTCGTCAGCTTCACCCAGCACGGCCAGAGCCGACGCCTATGAGCTAGAGCTCGTTCCGGACTGCGGGCACTTCATCGCGGATGAGCTGCCGGGACTGGTGCGGGAGCGGCTGGTCGCACTGGCTGCCCGGCACCCGCCGGACGACCGATGAGGCGCGTCGTATGAGTCGTCGGGGACTGTTGCTGTTCGCCGCCATGTGCGTCATCTGGGGGATCCCGTATCTGCTGATCCGGGTCGCGGTCAGGGAGCTCTCACCGGCCTTCCTGGTCTTCTCACGCACCGGCCTGGCAGCGCTGTTGCTGCTGCCGCTGGCTGCTGGACGTGGCGAGTTGCGCGTGTTGCTGAAGCGCTGGCGGCCGGTGGTGCTGTTTTCCGTTGTTGAGATGGCCATCCCGTGGTTGCTGTTGTCGCGGGCGGAGCAGCACCTGCCCAGTTCGCTCACGGGGCTGATGATCGCTGCGGTGCCTCTGGTCGGGGCGGTCGTGACGGTCTTGATCGGGAGCGCGCACAGACTCGAGCACCGCAGTTGGCTTGGCCTGCTCGTCGGCCTGATCGGTGTTTCCGCTCTGGTCGGGCTCGATTTTGGCCAGGTCGGTTTGATCCCGCTGCTGGAGCTCTGCGTTGTGGTCATCGGCTACACGCTGGGCCCGCTGGTGCTCGCTCGCCTGTCCGACCTGCCATCGCTTGGCGTGGTCGCGGGATCTCTGACCGTAACGGCCGTGGCTTACGCGCCTGTCGCAGCTTTCCAGTCACCGTCGCATGTGAGTGCCACCGCGATCCTCTCCATCGTGGGCCTGGCGGTGGTCTGTACCGCGCTTGCGTTTGTGCTGTTCTTTGAGCTGATCGCTGAGGTCGGTCCGGTGCGCGCAACGGTCGTCACCTATGTGAACCCGGCGGTTGCTGCCGTGCTCGGAGTCACAGCGCTGGGTGAGCGCTTCACCGTCGGGATGGCGGTCGGGTTTGCGCTTGTGCTGTGCGGCTCGGTTCTGGCCACGGCTCCGTCACGAAGGTCGGTGGAGCCGACTGTTGTGACCAAGGGCGTGCCCGCTTGAACAGCTCGTGTCCAGCCCGCCCGCTGCTGTGTGGGGCGGGCTGACACGAGCACCTTTAGCCTCAGCCGGTCGGCCCGACCGAGGTGGCACCGGTGCGGGCCCGACTGGTCAGTGCGAGCAGCGCGGCAAGCAGGATCACGCCCAGGTAGAACCCCCAGCCGAAGTAGCTGAAGTGGATGTTGAGCAGGAACTTGACCGCCATTAGTACGCTCGCGGCACCGGCCAATGCGAACCGAGTGCTCGGGCGCGTGCCACCGATCGTCGGCACTCTTGTGCCGGGCGACAGGCGTTCCACTCCCAGGTCGGCGATCAGCGCGACCGTCGCCAGCAGGGCGAGCACGCCCAGCCAGCCGTCCGGGGCGCCGGTGGCGCTGAAGTCTGCTGAGACGTGAAAGCTGCCGTAGCCGACGCCCCAGCTGAACCAGGGAAACGCCAGTAGGTCCAGGGCGAGCAGGAGGCCCACTCCGCCCACCATCCAGTCATCGCGTGAGACCTTTTGAAGATCCACGACCCCTCCTTACAGGGCCCCCCGGCCCGCTGTGGATTTGGCTCACAGGTGCCACCTGCCCGGTCGTGCCGGACCAGCGGCTTCACCGTGATATGAATCTGCTTCCAGGTGGCGCCGTCTGCCCGGTTGCTGCCACGTTGCCACCTGCACCTCAGAGTTTATCTCAGGCCTGTGCGCGCTCGGAACGGCTGAGGGAGTGACCCGCTGGTCACAGGAGTCCACGGATGGTCGTGAACAGCAGGAGGACGTTGAGGCCGGTTATGACGGCAGTAACGGCCCACATCAGGTTGGTCGTGATCCGGCGGTTGACCATGTAGCCCATGCGCTCACGGTTGCGCGTGAGCAGGATCAGCGGGACCAGGGCAAATGGGATGCCAAATGACAGGACTACCTGCGAGTAGACCAGCGCGTCCGTGGTGTTCACCGCCAGCGCGAGGATCAGCAGCGAGGGGATCATCGTCAGCGCGCGCCGCAGGATCAGCGGGATGCGCCAGTTCATGAAACCCGCCATGACGATCTGCCCTGCATAGGTGCCGACACTTGATGACGAGAGGCCCGACGCGATCAGGGCAATTCCGAAGGCGAGCGCCGCGCCGCCGCCGACCATGGTCGCCAGATGTGCGTGAACCGGCCCCAGGTTGTTGATCCAGGTGAGTCCCGGATGGTGGAAGAGCGATGCCGCGATGCAGAGCATCGCCAGGTTCACCACTCCGGCCAGCCCCAAGCCGATGTAACAGTCAAGCCGGTTGTAGCGCAGCAGCGTGCGCCCCTCTTGCTCGTCCATCGGACGGATGCGGTTCCGCTGCAGAGCAGAGTGCATGTAGACCACATGCGGCATCACGGTGGCGCCGATGATGCCCACGGCGAGCGACACCGTGTTGCCGCCTCCGAGCCTGGGAACGAGGCCGCCGGCGATCCCGGAGTAGGACTCGCGACCTACGACAAAGAAGTCGACCAGGAACCCGAGCGCCACAAACGCGAGCAAAGCGATGATCGCCAGCTCGAACTTCCGGTAGCCCCGCTGCTCCAGGGCAAGCACGGCGAACGCCACCGCAGCGGTGATCAATCCCGCCGGGAAGAGCGGTATTCCAAAGACGAGGTTCAGTCCAACGGCCGCCCCCGTGAATTCGGCCAGATCGGTGGCCATCGCCACCACCTCAGCCTGCATCCAGAGCAGCAGGTTTGCGCGTTTGGGGAATGCCTCTCTGGCCATCTCGGGCAGGCTCTTCCCGGAGTAGAGCCCCAACTTGGCGGTCAGGTACTGCACGAGCATCGCCATCAGGTTGGCCATCACGATCACCCACACCAGCTGGTAGCCATGCTCGGCGCCGCTCTGGAAGTTGGTCGCGAAGTTGCCGGGATCGACGTATGCGACGGAGGCGACAAAGGCCGGACCGAGGATCGCCAGCGCGCCGCGCAGGCGACCTCTGGACAGGATCTGGCTGAGCGGGCTGGGGCCGACCAGCCCCCGTCGTTCATCGCCGATCACCGCGCCGCCTGCGGCGGTTGCGCCAAGGGGCTCCAGCTCGGTGGCTTGAGGTCGCGTCATGTCGTGTTGAGGCCCTGGATCAGATTCGTCAGGAGTCAGCCTAACAGAAAAGTCCACAGCCTCAAAACTTGAAGGCTCTACCTACAAAATCGTGGAAAACCTTAGTAGCGGCTACGCATGCGAGCTGCGGGCGCTTGACCGATAGTGGAGCGCGGCTGCGCGGAACGGACGCGGAAAACGCATGGAGGTAGGAAGAGATGCCAGGGGCTGAGCTCATCACCCTGTTCGGAGACCAGCTCGAGGAGGTCGATTCGGCGCGAATCGGCATGCGCGTGAGCGGTGGTCAGAAGGTCAGCATGCGGGATGTGGCCGTGATGCTCTTTGCGCTCAGCGTCGCCGAGTTGCTGGACAGCGGTGCCGCGACGGTGACCGAGCAGGAGGTCAAGAAGCGTTTCCGCACGCGCAAGACGATGCTCCTCAAGAGCGCCCCGGCCGGGGACGGTTTCACAGCGATCGTCGCAACCGCCGCCCGTGATGGTGTCGCGGTGGAGGATCTGGGACTCGTCGTGCTCGGGGGCATGACTCCAGCGCCAGAGACGTCGTTGATCCGTGGCGCGCAGGGGCTACTCGAACCGACGGGAGCAGTTGTTCGTAGCGATGAAGGCAGGGCGCGACGCATCGGCACGAAGCTGGGCGCCAACCCCTATGAGATCCGGGACGACCAGGCGGAGCTGCTCAAGGGTGAATGGCAGCAGCTGCACCAGCGTTGGACAACCTGGAAGACGCAGAACCCTGCCCTGGGGGCACAGCTGCTGGACAGTTGCCGCAAGGCGCTGGATAACGCCAAACAACCGGTCGACTGACTTCCCGGACCGTCTCGGCGACACGCCATCCCTGGCCTCAGGGCCGGGCGGGAGTGGCAGTTGAACGGTTTCGTGGCGCGACGCGTGGGCTTCGAACTGCGTCGGACGGATTCTCCACAGCTCAGATCTGCGGTTCACCCTGATGTTGCGGAGCGGTCGATCTGTGCACGATTGACCCGTTCTGTTGTCGACTCGCGCCGCGGGGTAGCGGCCCACTGGACCGGGGCGTTTGGGCCTGCGGGCGGGAGTCCGAAACAAGGAGGACGCAATGAAGCGTCTAATCATCCTGTTCGCGGCCATGTCCTCGACCCTCGCCATTGCGGTCAGCGCGGTGGCGGCGAAGGGGCCGCCGCAGCGTGTCGGTGAGACCGAGGCCTACGGGAACAACCTGTCCGTGCCGGCGATCTTCGTGCCGAGCGTGCCGGCCAACTTCCTGCGGGTCAGTTGTACCGATGCCGGGCAGTACCCGAGCGGGGACAAGTCCACGCTCTACAGCGGCTACTGGCTGCAGAAGACAGCGGCGACCTGGAGCGCCAGTTGCAGGACCGCCTCGAGCGCGAGCGTGATCGCGGATTGGGGTGACAACCTGACCACGGCGCCGTCGGTGCGCACCAACAAGCCGATTCGCGTCGAGGTGAGCCTGTTGGATCCCGCCGCCACCGGAATGACGGGCTACGTGATCACGAACCTGACGCCGAGCGAACCGGACCGCCTGGCGACCTACGGGACGGACGGTACCTCCTTCACCACTGGGAACGCCGGCGCGCCCGAGACGCGCGTGTGGGATGCCGGCGCGCACCTGCTCATCACCAACATCAGCAATCCGCAGAAGCCGGTCGTTGTCGTCGACACTCAGATGAGCGCCGAGCTCAACTCCACCGGAGGTGTGGTGTACGGCTTCAACTGGGGCTCCAAGGGGCGGGTCAACACGCCGGCTCCAGGCACCTACCGGTTGACGTTCACGACCTCCGATGCGACCACGTTCACGGGCGTTGCCGATGGTTCGGCGCTGAACAAGCCTGTCTTCGATACGCACAGCACGTCACTGACCGTCACGCTCCTATCCGGAGCAGGCGGTGGTGGCGGCGGAGGCAACCGAGGCGGTTCGGTCCGCGGCGATCGCTAGGCGGTCCAGCAGGTAACCGACTAGATCGTGCGGGGGATGTGCGCGTCACTGGGCGCACATCCCCCTGCCCACCACCAATTGAGGCTCAGCCATGAAACAACCACTCAGATCGATCTTCGCGAGTCTTGCCGCGGCAGGCATCCTCGCGACGGTCCTGACGACTTCCGCCCCCGGTGTGGCCACGGCAGGTGTGCAGGCAACGCCGGAGATGTGCAACGCGCCGTCGACACCGCTGCTGGTCATCAACGCGCACGCCAACGGACATCAGGGAACGGTGCCCAAGTTCATCCTCAACGTTCAGACAGACCGTTCAGGCAGAGCCACCGGAACGATGATCCTGGGCAAGGGGTCCGGACGCCTGATGGTCACCGACTGGTGCCGGGTATGGCAACACGACCCCAATCAACCCTCCGGTGGCGACTCTGGCGAACCATATCCGGCGGGTGCAATCACGGCTCACGCACTTGGTTTGATCACCACCCAGAGCGGAACCACCCTTGTTCGTGCCGATGTTCGGGCCTATGCGGATGGAACCGCGGTCTTCAGGGTCCGCTATCGGAACTGGACCTCGACAGATGGCCAGGACGCCACGGCGACTGGCTCCGAGCAGGAGGGGGGTTGGACTCTGGTGCCGGCTCAAGGCTGGTTCGAGCTTGACCAGTTCAAGCTGAGGACCGTGAGCTGACAGCGATATCCGCTGTGCGGGGTGAGGGTGCACTACCCTCGCCCCGCCGTGATGGAGCAGGGTCGGCGACCAGCCGTCCGGAGTTTTCACTGCAAGCAGCTGCCGGTGCTCGTCGGGAGCGCGCTTGCCTGTGCCCTCTGAACGTCGGCCACGACTGCGCCCATTGTCAATGCGTAGCCGGTGTTGGAACTGGTCGGGGAGCGGCCGAAGATGACACCGATCACGGTGCCGGCCGGCACACCATCAGCGCCCGTTGAGACGATCGGACCGCCTGAATTTCCGGGGCGTATGTCCGCAGCCAGTACGTAAACCTCACGCGTCACGAGCGATGTTCCGTAGATGTCCAGACCGATCGCCTGCACCCGTCCGGTCACTGAAGCGGGCTCAGCCTGCAGACCGAGCTGTTCCGGGTAGCCGAGTGCGGCAGCCGGAGCACCGCTGGGAACAGGCGTCGTCCGGACACTGAGCGGACGGTCCGTGAGCCCGGGAACATTGAGGACGGCGACATCCAGCTGCGGGTCATAGCCGATTGGAATGGCGGCATGGGAGCCTGACGCGTCGATCACATGAGGTAGCTGGTCTCCGGCCACCACGTGTGCGTTGGTGACGACGGTCTGCGGAGCGACCACAAAGCCGGAGCCCTCAACAATGGACGAGCAGGCGATCCCGCTGATCTTGACCGTTGAAGAAGCCGCGGCGGTGTATGCGGCGCTGACCGCAGCGTCCGTGGGTGGCGTGGCCGGCGGCAGCGACTGGGGAGGAAGGCCGACGAAGACGACGGGAAAGTCGTGCTCGGTCAGAAACGCCTCAATCTGGGCAAAGAGGCTCGGTACGTCAGGTAGCGCCTGGTTCAGCGCGCGGACTATCTTCGAGCCATCCACCGCCCGACCCAGTGAGAGCACGGTCGTCTGCGAAAGGACGTTTGCGAAGAGCCACGCTGTGAGCAGCGTGCCGGCCATCGCGATGAGCGAGCCGATGCCGCTGTCCAGCGAGCCCAGGTGCAGGCGGCGAAGAGCAGCCGCGAAGCGCCAACCCACGAACTCACCCAGGACGCCCAGCGCGACAGCCGCCGACAGCACAATCGCGATCGCGATCGGCGCCTGAGCGGGCCCTGGCGCCAGGCGCGCAAGCGGAGGCGCCACCAGCACGCCCAGGACGATGCCCGCCCAGAACCCCAGGATGGAGAGCGTTTGGAGCGCTGCGCCGCGCCACCAACCGTGCACGGCTGCGAGCACCAGTAGGGCCACGATCACCCAGTCGATCCAGTTCATGGTCGCACCGGTGATTCCCCCGGACGTTCCCGCTCAGGAGCAGTTCTGTAGCGCCGGCAGGTGGTTCTCCTCAGCTGCCGTCTGAAGCGTCTCGAGCGCCCTGAACGTCGCTGGAAAGGCGCTCAGGTAGGGAAGATTCTGCTCATATGAGGAGACGATTCCGTGCTCAACCGTGACCCCGAGCCTGCAAGCCAGGCGGAGGGTGGCAGGTGAGGCTTCGCCGGTTGCGGCCGCCGGCAGCGTGACACCGTGCTCTGCCGCGAGTTTCGCCACGGTTGCAGCATGCTGCTTCTCCGCCTCGAGGATCTTCGGGAATGGCCCGATACCGCCCAGTCGGCTGACAACGCCGCGGTAGGTGGCGAGCGCTCCGGTTTCGGCCGCATAAAGCGTGATCAGGGCCGTTGAGGCCTGCTCGCTGACGGCGGTGGCGGTTCCCGTGCCGCTCAAGCTCGAGTTGGTCTCCGCGGCTGCTGGGTTAGAACTCGTTTGCGCCGCCGTGGTGCCTGCCGAGCCGGTTGCTGGGGCGGTGGCACCACCTCCCGCGCCGCAGGCTCCGAGCAGCAGCGCGGTGGCTCCGGAAACCAGCATCAGCGAGATCAGATGGCGTACCGCTCGCATAGCACCATCCTCCGCGAGCGGAGAGCCCCTGCCATCGCCTGCAACTACTGGAGATGGTGCGGCATATCACCTGGTGGGGCAGCTTGACCACTGGCGCTGGCCTGACTAAGCCTGCGGGGCGGCTAAGACGTACTGGTGACGGCTGCTAAGACACCCGGGCAAGCGAGATATGGGCAATCGCCTGATGTGCGTGGCGCTTCTTAGCCGCATGCTCCGGATCAATGACCAGGAAGCGAACGGGAGCCCCGATGAGTTCAACAAAGCTGGCAAAGGCCAAGAGATGGCTGTTCGGGAGTGTTGTTGCAGTTGTCGTGGGGGCGGGCGCCCTGGCGCCCGTCGCCGCCTCTGCCGCCACCACGGCGTTCTACGCTGGCCCGGATGGGACCGGAAGCGCGTGCACGCAGGCAAGCCCGTGCTCGCTGCAGACCGCGCTCACGGATGCCAACAGCGACGGGGACACCGTTTACCTCGCGTCAGGGCTGTACGGATTTGCCAACACCGCCACGAGCTACACGATCACACATGCGATCACAATCGCGGGCGTTCCCGGGCTGAACGCCTACGGGCAGCCCAACCGACCGGAGATCTTCTCAAATGGCTCCGGCCCGATCATCGGCATCAACGATCCCTCCGGCACCGTGACGCTGCGTGACCTGACCCTCAATGATCTTGGTTCAGGCAACGCGCTCTCAATCGCGTCGGCCGCGAACGTCGATCGGGTCGACGCGCAATCAGCCGGTAGCCCCTGCTACGTGAGCGCGGACGCGGTGCTGCTGCAGGACAGCGTCTGCGCGAGCCAGAACGGCTTCTCCGCGCTGTCCATCCAGGAGAACCAGGGGTCCATGACGGTCACACTTCGCAATGACACGATCTCCCAGGCGGACACCAACTATGGGCTCTACGCCTCTGCCCTCTTCGGCCCGCTGACTGTAAATGTCAGCAACACGATCATCGCGTCGGGCAACGTCTCCATCTCCGCCTTTGCGTCCACCGCGACGGCGTCGACCACGATCAACATCGATCACTCCAACTACAACGGCAGTCCTGCGGCGCTGCTGATCGGGAACGGGAGCGCCGGCCCCACGGCGCTCAACACGGGCGCGGGCAATCAGACCGCCACGCCACCGGTCTTTCGCGACGCCGCGAACTTTGACTTTCACGAGGCCTCCAGTTCGCCCACGATCAATGCCGGTTCCGCGCAGGTGGCTGGCGGGACGCTCGGACTTGACGGCAACCCGCGCAACTACGGGTCGGCCCCGGACATCGGCGCCTATCAGTACGTACCGGCACCGTCGGTCACAACCGGCGCGGCGCAGCCTGGCGAGAACAGTGCTGTGGCAGGCGGGACGGTCAACCCGAACGGGATCGATACGCACTACTGGATCTTCTACTGGCCCCAGACCACCGGCGTCCCACAGGTTCAGGAATCTGCACCTGTCGATGCGGGCAGCGGCACCACGGGTGTCTCCGGAACCGTGAACCTGACCGGGCTCCAGCCGAACACCACCTACGAGTATGAGATCGGGGCCGCCAGCGGCGGCGGGGTTGTCGACAACGGAGGGATGCACAGCTTCACCACGACCGGGGTACCCACCGTCACCACGGGCGTACCCACGTCCATCGCCGAGACGACCGCGACCGTGACCGGCACGGTGGCTCCCAATGGGCTCGACAGCAGCTATCAGGTCCTGTACGGAACCTCGCCCACCTCGCTGACCAGTACCGCTGTGGGCGGGACCGCCGGCATCAGCGGGGCACCCGAGACCGTCTCCATCCCGCTGACTGGATTGCAGCCGGCGACCACCTACTACTACCGCCTGGTGGCCACCAACACTGATGGTGTCAGCACCAACACCGCCACGCAGCAGCTGAGCACGTTGGTCGCGCCGACGCTCAGCTCTCCCGCTGTTACCTCAATCACTGCAACCTCTGCGTCGCTCAGCGCCACGATTGACCCGCAGGGAAGTGACACCACCTACCACTTTGAGTATCGGCCTGCCGGATACCAGGGCGCCTACAGCTCCACTGCTCCCGCGGTGGTCCACGCCGGCACAGCCGCGAGCGTCACTGCGACGGTCGCTGGGCTGACCGCTGCGACGGACTACCAATGGCGGATCGTCGTCACGCATGGCGGTGCCGGCGCAGCGACCGTGTCGCTGGCGGGCACCCAATTCCGCACCAGCGATGCGCCGCCCACTCCCACCACGCCCGCTGGCACAACGAGCATGTCGACGACCACGTCGACGGGCTCCTCGAGTTCCACTCCGGTGACGGGGCAGATAGGTGTCCCGGCCACTCCTCGTTCTGGCGGATCGGTGCTGCTGCCTCCCAGGGTGTGGAGCCTGCATGTCGGGCCCGAGTCAACAACACGGGGGACTGAACCAGACCTGCGGATCTCCTACCGGAGCAGCTTCACCGGTCGGACGAGGTTCGTGTTGCGGCGTGTGCTGATCGGAGTGCGGCGCGGCAAGCGCTGCATCGGTACACCGGGTGGCGATCGTGGACGGGACCATCTCTGCACACGGTTGGTTACGGTGCGGGGCGGACTATCACACCCGGCTCAGCCCGGTGCTAACCGGTTGACACTGCGGAGTGGGCGGCTCGCACCGGGAAGCTATGTGCTGGTGGCCACTCCCAGGAACACCAGTGGCGTTGTCGGACGCCCTGATGTGGTGCGCTTCCGGGTGCGGGCTGCCCGGACCGCACTGCATCAGGATAAAGCTCGATGACGGGCGCTAAACTGGATCGTCACGGGTCGAGCGCCTTGCTCGACGAAAATTGCTCCGCGTTTCTCGCAGTCGTGCCATTGGCACCCTCCGCGTATCGCAGGACATATCCCGGAGGGAATAAACATGCCAACAGGAACCGTCAAGTGGTTCAACGACGACAAGGGCTTCGGATTCATCAGCCCTGATGACAACGGCAAGGATCTGTTCGTACATCACAGCGCGATCGTCGGCCAGGGCTTCAAGTCGCTCGCCGAGGGCGCACATGTGAGCTTCGACGCCGAGCAGGGTCCGAAGGGCCCTTCGGCCGCGAACGTGCAGCTCGTCTAACACGGTTGTCTGAACGAGTGGCGACAGGCAATGGCCTGCCGCCACTCGCCCCGCGCCGGCTACTCCCGGACGTCTGGTGCGTAGCCGGACAGCGGGGCCTGCCCCGCCCAACGGCACCGCAAGGCGCACCGTCCAAAGCATCAGCTCTTCTGAGAGCTTGAGTCGGTTGCGTGATGGCTTGAGTCGGTTGCGTGATCGCTCACAGCGCCGCGGGTGTCGGAGGCGGGTCAGCGGGTGGTGATCGCCACCGCGCGTGTTCGGCGGGGGGCTTGCCGGTCGACCACCCGCGCAACGCCCTCTCTCCTCACAGGCTGCGAGATACCTCTTGCGTGAGCGAAGCAGGTGCCGGCTCGTGATCCAGCTCGTG
Source organism: Actinomycetes bacterium (assembly GCA_021820105.1). Classification (GTDB taxonomy): domain Bacteria; phylum Actinomycetota; class Thermoleophilia; order Solirubrobacterales; family Solirubrobacteraceae; genus Palsa-465. Next base: position 21,187 of record JAKAED010000056.1, read on the forward strand.
GTGGCGCGAAAGTAGCTGGGGCCGCGCCGTTGATCGGTTGGACCCGAGTTCCCGGACTTTCAGCTCATTTTTGTGCTGAAAGTCCCGAGCCTCCCGCTACCGCTCCCCACGAACGCGCCATCTGCGCGAAGCAAGCCTGATGCCGTCGTCGCCGAGAGGCACGCCGCGACCACGAAGCCGGTGCCGGCTCAGCTACGGATTCGTGGCCGTGCGGCCACTTCCCGCTTGGTCGAGGCGAAGGCGACTATCGACGTTTTGCCCGCAATACGCGATACATACGTCGATAGTCCGCAGTTGGCGCCGACGCCCAAGGACACGTTCTTAGCCACGTGAACGCAACCCGCGCCAAGCAAGGCTCCCACGCGCCGCGGTCATAGGCCCGCCGGAACTCGAAGGCGGATCGGGGCCCGATATCCGGGTCGGGAGGAAGCAGTGAGGCCCTCACACGGCTGTGCTACGCTGTCGCACATGGAGATCGGAGTGCGTGACCTCAGGAATCGAACGGGCCAGGTGATCGATGCGGTCCAGGCCGGCGAGCGCGTCACCCTTACCGTCCACGGCGAACCCGTCGCCGATATCGTTCCGCACGGTCGCCGCGCCCGCTGGCTGTCGGGAGAACACTTGCGCGAGCAGCTGCGTGAACGCTCCGCGGATCCCGGGCTGGCCGTCGAGCTGGATGAGTTGGCCAGCCAGACACTCGACCAGCTGTGACCCGCTCGGGTCTCCTCGACACCTCTGTCTTCATCGCGCGCGAGAGCGGCCGGCCGCTCGGCGAGTTGCCAGAGCACGTCGCGGTATCGGTCGTGACGATCGGGGAGCTCCAACTCGGTGTGCTCAACGCATGCGATGAGACGACCCGTGCTCGACGCGCAGATACGCTCGCGCTCGCGCGGTCAGCCGACCCAATTCCGATCAGTGAGGCGGTGATGGGAAGCTGGGCTCGCCTTCTCACTGACTGCCGCACCGCCGGGCTACAGCGAACGGTCAAACTCATCGACGCGCTGATCGCGGCAACTGCAGTCGAGCACGGCCTGCCGGTCGTTACCCAGGACGGCGATTACGACCAGATGTCGGCCGCCCACCCATCACTGCAGGTGATCAAGGTCTAACCGGAGTCCCTCCTGCCCGCGCACAGGAGGAAAGCGGGCGGTGGGGGCTGGACGCGCGTCGCAGCGCAAATGCGGGTCCGGACGCCCCGCGGCAGGATCACCCTCGGCGCGTCATCACAAGTAAGCAGCCGGAACTCTGCAGATGACCTCGTAGTCGCTGCCGAGCTGCTGCTGAACCTCGTCCGCAAGCTCACGGCCACGCGCCCAGTACTCAATACGGTCCTGCTCGGTGTGCTCGTGCGCGCCCCGGCCCAGGACGAGATCGCCATCATCGTTCCACGCCTGCAGCGCGTCGATCAATCGATCTGTGAGCCGACCACGCCAAGCGCGATGGCGATCAACCGGAACGCCGCCGGCCTGCCACTCACCATCAGGGGCTGGCGCGACCGTCTCCTCACGTGTGTTAGCGCTCCATGTGCCGGTAGCTCCCCAGTCCCAATCGATCAACACCTGTCTGCGCTCCACCATCGAGACAGTAATGGCCTGCCTATCCGTTGCCCACCATCGAGTGCTCCGCGTCACAGACCACGCGCGCTCATGACCGCGCCGAGCGGGTGCGGACGTTCGCTGTGGGAGATGCCTGTGGTGTCGCGAAAGCGTGACCGTCGCGTCAGGGTTCGCGGCGCGTGACGGTGCTGACGCGCTCGATCGACTTGTCGAAGGAAAGGATCGCCTGCACGCCGGTGGCTTCGGCCTGCGCTACTAGGTAGGCCTCGGCGAAGTCCAAGCCGTCGACTTCGTAGACCTCGAGCGCGCGAAGTAGGGTCGTTGAGTCCAATGTCTTGATTGCCGGCGACGCGATCGCCGCGCGCATCAGTTCTGCGACACGTTCTCGAGGTACCTCATAGAAGGACTCGAGCACGTAGACACACTCCGCGACGACCAAGTCAGCGAGCAGTGACTGCTTCGCGTCGGCTAGCGCCCGCGTAGCGCGAGCCGCCATCTCCGGCGGGTCACCGGTCAGATGGCGGATCAGCACATTGGTGTCAAGGAACTCGGTCAGCGCCGCTTCCCCGCGCGCGCTGATCGCGTCTGACGCAGAACCTCATCCCACGGTGTTCCACGCTTCGAGGCCGGCACCGGGACGCTACCGGCAAGCTCGAGAAAGTCGGGGGTCTTCGCGACCACAGCACGCGCACGCTCCACCCTGAAGAGGAGTACATCTCCCTCGTGCAAACCGAGCGCATCCCTGACGCTCTTGGGGATTGTGACCTGGCCCTTCGAGGTGATTCTCGCGCGCGCGTCCATCGCTACTCCTTACTGGTCTATAGAAGTAAGGCTAGTATCTCCCGCGCTGACTTCCGCTCGTTGCAGGTGGGCGTCGCGCGTGGCGAGATGCCTGTCGGAGCGGAAGAGCGGGTGCGGCTGGAGTTGCCTTTGCGTGGCCGTGCGGTCACTTGCCGCTTGGTCGAGGCGAAGGCGACTATCGACGTTTTGCCCGCAATACGCGATACATACGTCGATAG
>JAKAED010000208.1 GCA_021820105.1 Actinomycetes bacterium
ACTCAGCCGGGCACTGCCTGCCGTTGACGGCGGAGGGCATCAGGACCGCTCTGTACTTCGGGATCGCCTGTGGCCGTGAGCTCGCGGACGTGATCAGCGGCCGTCAGAGCAAGGCCTCTGCACTGGAGCGTTATGGGGCCTTCAGTGCCGCGCACCGCTGGAAGTTCGAGTGGATGCTCAGAGTTCAGCGGCTGATCCCGCGGGTGCCACCGCGAGTGCTGGCGCCAACCCTGCTCGCCCTCAGTGAGAAGCACTTTGTCAACTGGTCCTTCAATCACTATCTGGGGATAGCGCACCCGTCGTTCGCGCAACACTGAGGGTGCGCGGCTACTTGGCCGCCAGCCAGTCAGCACCCACGCCGGCCTCCACGGCCAGCGCCGGGTCCATCGTGAAGGCGCCCTCCATCTCGCGGATGGCAAGCTCGCGCACCTGTTCGGCCTCCTCGGCCGGCCCCTCAAACAGCAGCTCGTCGTGGATCTGCAGGATCAGACGGGTGCGCAGGCCCTCAGCTGCGAGCGCCGCGTGCGCACGCACCATCGCGACCTTCATGATGTCCGCAGCGGTTCCCTGGATCACCATATTCACGGCGAAGCGCTCACCCTGCTTGCGCATCTCCCAGCGCCTGGAGCGAAGCTCCGGTACCTGACGCCGGCGTCCGAACAACGTGGCGACATAGCCGTGCTCGGTCCCCTGCGTGATCGTCTCGTCGATGAACCGCTTGACCGCCGGGAAGCCCTCCAGGTAGCGCTGGATGAACTCGTCGGCTTCCGACTGGGGGATCTGGAGCCGGTCGGCCATGCCGTAAGCCGACAGCCCGTACACGATCCCATAGTTGATCATCTTCGACTTGGAGCGCATCCCAGGGTCGATCTGGTCGGCTGCGACGTTGAAGACCCGCATCGCCGTGGCCGTGTGGACATCCTCGCCGCGGCGGAAGATCTCCTTCAGCACGTCCTCCCCCGCGATCTGCGCGAGCAGTCTCAGCTCCACCTGCGAGTAGTCAGCACTGACCAGCAGGTTCCCGGGCTCAGCAATGAAGCAGGCCCTGATCTCACGGCCCAACGGAGTGCGGATGGGGATGTTCTGAAGATTGGGACTGTTGGACGAGAGGCGTCCGGTGGCCGCTGCCGTCTGGTTGAAGGTGGTGTGGATGCGGCCGTCCTCCGCGATCAGCTCAGGTAGCGCGTCGAGGTAGGTCTGCGCGAGCTTGGTCAGCTCCCGCCAGCGCTCGATCTTCGCGACGATCGGATGCTCACCGCGGATCGCCTGCAGCACGCGGGCATCGGTGCTGTAGCCGGTCTTGCCGCGCCGCTTGCGCGACAGGCCCAGCTTCACGAACAGGATCTCCTCGAGCTGGCGCGGGGAGCCGAGCATGAACTCCTCGCCGGCCAGTTCAAAGATCTCCTCCTCCAGCAGTTCCGCCTCGGCCCGGACTCTTGAGGAGATCGCCGCGAGTCGGGCCGTGTCGAGCCGCAGACCGGCCAACTCCATGTCGCGCAGGATGCTGATGAGTGGCAGTTCCACCTCAGTCATCAGCTCTGTGAGACCGCGCCCCCGCAGCTCGTCACGCTGCCAGTCCGCGAGCTTCCGCAGTGCGATCGCATCCGGAAGGCCACCAAAGCCGCGCTCCTCGATCAGCTCGCGCAACGGATAGGCACGCCGGGCCGGCTCGAGCAGATAGGCGCCGATCTCCGTGTCGTGGATCAGGTTGGGAGCGACCGTTCCGAGTGACTTGGCGTCATGGGTGATGACCGGCCTGGTGCCGACGGCGGCAAGCAGCTCAGCCGGGTCACCACAGGCGCCGCTCAACATCTCCCCTTCATCGATCAGCAGCGCGAAGTGCCAGGCCTGATCCTCACCGAACAGCGCCCCCTCAGGAGCCTCGGGTGGGCGCAGCGTCAGCGAGACCACAGCGTCTGCCGGGAGCTGCGTGAGCTCTGTGATCTCGACCGAGCGTGCTGGCACCGCGGCGGCGGCAGCGGCAGCGGCAGTTGTGGACTGCGGTGCGGGCGCCGCGGCCTCAGCCGAGCCCAGCGCCTCCTCCAGCCGGCGCAGGGGGTCGCGCAGCTCAAAGAGGCGGAAGGTGTCGCGCAACTTGGAGCGATCGGGCTCCTGTGCAACCAACTGCTGCAGGTCCAGCTCCAGCGGGATATCTCGCTTGGCGGTGGCGAGCTGCTTTGAGATGCGCGCGTCGTCGGCGTGGTTGGTCAGGTTCTCCTTCCGCTTGGCTCCGGAAACCTGGTCGATCGAGGCCAGCACATGCTCAAGCGAACCGAAGCGCTGCAGCAGCTCAGCCGCCGTCTTGTCACCGATCCCCGGAACGCCGGGGATGTTGTCGCTCGTGTCGCCCTTGAGGCCGATGAAGTCGGGCACAAGCTCCGGGGGGATGCCGTACCGGTCCACCACACCCTGCACGTCGTAGATCTTCGTGTCCGTGATGCCCCGCCCCGGCGCCATGATCCGGGTGGTTTCATCGACCAACTGGAAGGCGTCGCGGTCGCCGGTGAGGATCATCACCGGGATCGGACCACCACCGCCGGCGCCGTGCTTGGCCAGGGCGGCGATGGAGGCGATCACATCGTCAGCCTCAAACCCGTCGACGCGCAGGTTGCGGTAACCAAAGGCCTCGATCAGCGGCTCGAAGTGAGGCCACTGCTCCTTCAGCAGATCAGGTCGGCTTGACCGCTGCGCCTTGTATTCGGGGTAGAGCTCCTTGCGACCGGTGTAGCCGCCGTCCCAGACCACGATCGTGGGCCGCTGCCCGTACTCGGTCAGGACCTTGACCAGCATCGAGGCGAGACCGAAAATCGCGTTGGTGGGAATGCCGGTGGAGGTGGCTATCGACTCCGGCAGCGCGAAGAAGGCGCGGTACGCGAGGCTGTTGCCGTCGATCAGCAGCAGCTCCTTTTCAGCGGTGGCGGACATTGCCGCCCGGAGGCTAGCGCCGGACGGCGCGTTTAGGCAGCGGCCCCTCGGTCTTCCACAGCGAACCCGGCCGTCCAGGCAGGATCAGCACGATCAGCAGCCCGACGACGGTGAGCAGCAGACCAAAGGCCAGACCGAGGCGTTCACCGTAGCCCTTGCGCTCGGCCGCCCAGCCGCCGATGGCTGCAGAGAGCAGCCAGGCGAAGAGGAGGTATAGGCCGGTGATGCCGATTGTCGCGAAGATCGTCACGGTTCACGCTCCAAGGTATGCACGCTGGACCTCAGGGTCGGTTCGCAGCTTGGCGGACTCACCCTCCAGCACAACGCGCCCGGTCTCCAGGACATAGCCGCGCCTGGACACGTCCAGCGCGTAGTTGGCGTTCTGCTCGACCAGCAGGATGGTCATACCGTCCCGGTTGATCTCAGCGATCGTCTCGTAGATGCGTTGCACAAGAATCGGTGCGATCCCCATGGAGGGCTCGTCCAGCAGCAGCAGCTTGGGGCGCGCCATCAGCGCCCGGCCCATGGCCAGCATCTGCTGCTCCCCACCGGACATGGTGCCCGCCTTCTGCTTCTCCCGCTCCTTCAGCCGCGGAAACAGTGCGAAGACACGCTCCAGGTCGTCCGCAACCGCGGGATCCTTGCGGCGACGGTGAGCACCCAGATCCAGGTTCTCACGCACGGTCATGCGGGCGAAGCAGTGGCGACCCTCAGGGGAGAGCGCGATGCCCCTGTCCACGATCTCATGGGCCGGCACGCGCGTGATGTCCTCGCCGTCAATCACCACTCTCCCGGCAGACGCCGGCGTGAGGCCCGTGATCGCGCGCAGTGTCGTTGACTTGCCGGCGCCGTTGGAGCCGATCAGCGTCACCACCTCACCCTGCTCGACGCTCAGCGAGACGCCCTTCAGCGCCTCGATGCCGCCGTAATGGGCGCGGATGTCGTCGACCTCAAGCAGTGCCATCGCCGTGCTCCTCATCCTGCTTGCCCAGGTAGGCCTCGATCACCAGCGGGTTGGCGCGCACGTCGGCGGGCGCTCCCTCGGCGATCTTGACACCGTGGTCCATGACCGTGATCTGCTCGGAGACGCCCATCACGACCTTCATGTCGTGCTCGATCAGCAGGATCGTCAGCTTCAGATCCTCACGAAGCTTGAACAGGAACTCCTTGAGCGCGTCTGACTCCTGCGGGTTCATGCCGGCGGTTGGCTCATCCAGGAGCAGCAGCCTGGGCTCCGACGCGAGCGCGCGCGCGATCTCGATCCGCCGCTGGTCACCGTAGGAGAGCTCCGTGGCCATCCGGTCCAGGGACTCACGCCTGAGGCCGACGTAGGACAGCAGCTCACGGGCTCTCGCTTCGGCTTCACGCTCCTCCCGACGCACCCAGGGCGGACGGAGGATCGACCCGCCGAGTCCGGCGCGCATGCGCACGTGGCGGCCGATCATCACGTTCTCGACGCCGGTCATAGCGCCGAACAGGCGAATGTTCTGAAAGGTACGGGCCACGCCGAGCTTGGTGATCTTGTCCGGCCGCTGCCGGCTGACCACCTTTCCCTCGAACAGGATCCGCCCGGAGGTGGGCTTGTACAGCCCGGTCAGCATATTGAACAGAGTGGTCTTGCCAGCGCCGTTGGGGCCGATCACCGACACGATCGAGCGCTCCGGGATCTCCAACGAGACGCCGCCAACGGCCGTCAGGCCGCCAAAGCTCTTGACCACGTTCTCCACGCTCATGATCGCGGGCACCGCCGGAGTTGCGGCGGGCGGTGGCGCGGGAGTGCCTACGGTCGTCATCCCGCGGTCACCCCGCCTGCGCTCGGCTCCGCCATCTCCGTCATCTCTGGTGCCACCTCTCCGGCGAGCTCCAGTTTCCTTCGCTTCTCCGGCCATAGGCCCTGCGGTCGCAGGATCATCACGATCACCAGC
>JAKAED010000209.1 GCA_021820105.1 Actinomycetes bacterium
GCTCAGGTAACGCTCGAAGTTCGGAGCGCCACCAAGCCAGTGCACGAGCAAGGACCGATCGTCGTCGGCTACCTCCACCGGCATACCTGCTCGATGGCCAGGTCCTTGATCCTCTGGGGGGCTGGCAGATGCGTCCGCCGCCGGCTGCCAATCGACAGCATCAGGATCGAGAACCCAGATCACACCCAATGCATCTTGCGCTGACAGCCGCCAGGCCGGCAGAAGAAGCGGCCCGCGATCGGTCATGAACTCGGCCTCCTCCAGCGCAGCGCCATTGATCGCGAGCGCCGTGCTGGCGACCGGGTGAGATGGATGATCGCTACGCCGAAGGCTCTGAATGACACCTTCGGGCAACTCGACCTCCGACTCCACCAGCCCCTCAACAAACGCCAACTTCGCCTGCGCGGTAGCGAAGCCGTCCTGCGCCCGTACGCGCGGTTCTACAAGCACGAGCGGTCGAGGCTCCTCGTCGACGGGAAACGCCGACCAACGCTCAACCGCCCACCTGGCCCATTCCAAACCATGAGCCGCTCGTCGATCAAGCTGCCCGGCCCATCCGGAGCGGCCCCCGCCCTCGCGCGTCATGAGAGCAGCCTAACCAGCCGTTACCGACACCCGCATTCATGTCCCGGGGCGTCTGTCGGAAATACCCTCGACGCACCTGCGTTGCGCGGTCAGCAGGGCGGACGAGAAGCGAGGCTGGGAGGACGCCGTCGCTGTCAGAGGATCACCGGGTCTCCGGTGTTCACGCGTAGACATTTCCGCGCGAGTCCAGTCGGCACCTTGACTCTTCGTTGACGCTAGCGATAATAGCTTCTATGGCTACAGGTTCAGCGCCGGCCCCCAGTCGGCGGGTTCGAGATTTGCTTGTCCGGCTGTTTGACGAGGCGCTGCGCCTGGAGCGTCGCCGACAGAGGCGTTACCTGCTGATGGTTCCTGGGGCAGCGTGTTTGGTGGCGGGTGTGGTCCAGCTCGGTGGGCCAGGCGGGGGTGGGCCAGAGCTTGGCGGGGCGGCGTCAGCGGCGAGTCCACCGCGAATGGTGGTCGGTTCGCTGACTTTGCCCGCGCTCGGTGGTTACCCGATGCTGGCGGTGGTCGGGAAACGGTTGCTTGTGACAGATGCCGAGAACACAAGGGTTGTTGACGGTCGGGTGCGAGGCAGTTGTGCGGCGGCGAGCGTCGATCCAGCGACGCTGCATCTGGTCTCTGTCGCACGCGGCAACTGCGGGAACCCGGCCTTGTTCGGCCAACATGTGATCCCTGTCTCGTATGTGCCGAGTATCCGGAACCATCGGGGCTGGGGAGTGAACGCGCTGGCGATGCGCATCTCGATCGCCGATCGCTCGACCGCTTCCGGGTACCGCCTCGGGCCGGTGATCGTGACCTATCCCAACGCGTCGGACACGCGTGCTGAGACGATCGAGGGTGACGGCTCGCTCTGGGTGTTCGCACCGACACTCGGGCCACGACTGAGCTATGGCGAGCTGCTGCGCGTCTCGCTGCGCACCGGGCGCGTTGCCCAGCGCTGGAGGATGCCACCGATCACCAGAGCGCTGCTGGCAACCAACAAGGACGGGCTGTGGCTTGCGCCATCGAACGAGTCGGGCTTCACAGAGCACGCTTCCGCGGCGCAGAAGGTCGCGCAGGGCTCGATGTATCACGTGACGGCCGGCATGCGCGCGCCCACAAGGGTGTTCGATGTCGGCATCTGGGGGGCCCGCTGGCTCGTCGCTCACGGCCACAGCGTGTGGCTGGCCCGAGGTCGAGCCAGCCGCCCCCCGGCGCTCTGGCGATTTGCCGGGCCCAGCGCGACACCGGTCATTCGTGGCGCCCAAACGACCGGAGCTGTCCGGACCTGCGGTGATCTCGGAGACGGGGCGGCGACCGTTGCGGGCAATACGGCAGGGATCTTCTGCCTCAGCAACCCGAACCCCAACACACAACACGTTCAGTGGCTAAGCCCAACCGGTGGCCACAGCAGCGTCGTGGCCAGGATTCCAACAGGGGGAGCGTGGGAGTTCGCCGACAACGCGGTCGTGTACAACGGCTCCTATTACTTCGTTGAGCCCACCGGGCGAACCTCCCCACAGTTCGGCCGACCCGTCCTCCACCGCGTCGGACCGCGAAGACAATGAGCACCGCTGATCAACCAGCCGCAACCACGCTCCGCACCGTGGACCGATCCGACCCGACACTCCTGCACGAACAGGTTGCGGCAGAGATCCGCCGTGCGATCAGCAACGGCGAAGCCAAACCCGGCGAGCGCATTCCCCAGGCCCGAGACCTCGCGACCGTCCTGGGCGTTAACACCAACACCGTTCTACGTGCCCTACGCATGCTGCGCGACGAAGGCCTGCTCGAGATGGGGCGAGGACGCGCGATCACAGTCAGCGGAACACCAGACCAGGGTGCCCTCATCACGAAGATCAAAGAACTCAGCGAGCTCGCCCGCCGGCACGGCTACCAACGCGACGAGCTCATAGCGCTCATCCAACGAACAACCTGAACAGAGCCAGTGCTGGTGACGCTGCCCAGCAACAGCACCACCCGGCGATAAGCACCCGCTTTGGCACCGCGACAAGCATCCTCGCGAACCCACCAACGCCCCTCCCTTGCGCGGGAGATGCGCGTCTTGCTGGCAGCGCGTGCTCAGCCGGTCAGTCTCGTCGGCGCCTTTCGCTGCCACGCGTCGGTGAGTAGTTCCATGAGATCGTTGGCTGGGGCGCGCTGCAGGTCGACGGCGACTGCCGCGAGCCGTTTACCCCAGTAGCGCTCCGAGCACCACTCGGGATGACGCTCGATCGCGGTGCGGATGCCGGGCTCGTCGATCATCACGTTCATCGTTTGCTGGTCCCAAAGCGTCGCGAAGATCTTCTCTCCGACTCGAAACGACGGGCGGCCATGATGATCTTGCTCGACAGCTTCGGGTAGCCGAAGCGCGAGCTGACGAGCGTCGTCAGGCGTCATGCGGGTTGTAGTGCCGAACGATCATGCGTTGCCCTCGAGGTCCAAGCTGCCGTATCCGCGTGATCCGTGCGGCTGGTTGGTGAGCTCGCGTGTGATCTCCGCTCCCGCTGTCATCGCGCGCTCGTAGTGCGGGTCGGTATCCGGGATGGCGGCATAGATTTGAGTGGCGGCGGTCCGTCACTGCGCCCCTCCCGTCGTCGTGACCAAGCAGCACACGCAGGAAACGCCTCTTCACCTAACCAAGGATAAGAGCAGCCACTACCCGTCGGCGGCCCGTACCCAGACGACCGCGTTCAGGACGCCCGCTCAGGTGACCGCAAGAGCAGCCCGGCGACAGTGACGACCTACCCGCTCAGCGCCGAAGACCAGCCTCGAACGCCGGGCAACGAGCGGATATGGTTTGTTTCTGTGGCTGAGGAGGTGGTCCCCGTCCTGCGAGTTAGTGACGCCGCCCGGGCGCTTGCGTGGTATCAGCGTCTTGGCTTTGTCAAGGAGTGGGAGCATCAGTTCGAGCCAGGGTTTCCGTGGTTCGTTTCGGTCGCACGAGGGAACGTCCGCCTTTACCTCTCAGAGCACGAGGGCGACGCTCCCCACAGTTCTCTCATCCACCTCTACGTCGCCGATATCGACGCCGTGGCGGCCGAGTTCGGGATCCCCGTTGACGAAGAGGGTCTCGCGGGACGCGAATGCGACATCAAGGACCCCGACGGGAACAGATTGCGGATCGCGACCCGACGTCGCTGAAAGACTCACAAGCTCACAGTGGCAGCGGCGCTGCCACTGACCTGCTTCGCTCACGCGGGATGCATCCCGCGCTAGACCGAGGCTCACCCCCTTCGCGCGGATCCCAGTCAAGGGCCTGGCCGGTCGGCATTTGGGATCTTTAGTCGCTCAAGCTGGCGGCTGATCGCGGTGGGTGATCGCGGATGAAGGCTTCGACGAGTTCTCGCAGTCCCGGCTCAAGTTCCGCTCGCTCCAGGGCATTCTCAGCGATTCGGCGCGCCTCGACCTCTGGGTCCAGCAGCGGTTCCCAAAACGCAGCGTCCACGCGCAGCACGCTGGCCAGAAGATCTCCGGGGTAGTAGTCACCGGCCACCAGCGGGTCAGACCGCAGCAGATCAAGCGCGAGCGGGACGAGATGACGCAAACCGATCTGCTGCCCGATCATCACGCGCAGGTCCTCGACCGTGAAGTCTTTCAGCGGCTTTGTTCGCAACTCGTGACAGCGCCTGATCAGAAACGTCGCGTCTCGTGGTGCAGGATCCCACGCCGGAGGATCAAGAGTGTCCAGGACTCGCTTGTTCTCATCGGCCGGTATCTGACGCTCCGCCGCGTGACGGCGAAGCTCGCGGTCTCGGGCTCGCTCGCTCGCGTCCGGTTTCTCTGACAACCCCCAAGCCAACTCGCGCTCGCTGTGGTGACGGCGTAGGTCGCGGCCGGTGCCCTCGAGCACATCTATGGTGGCCAGAGACAACGCTCTCGCGCCGCCCATGCTGCCGCCAAGCCTCATCGCTTCCTCAGAGAACGCGTAGTACCCGCCGAGCGTCCCGATACGAGCCAGCTCTTCGTCTGACAGCGACAACGCACGCAGCGCCAGCTCGTCCTCGCCATATTCGCGCAACATCGCAGCCAGCGTTTCTCGCCGCACCCCGAGAGCCATTCAACGAGGCTACCTTCCTCAAGTCGCAGACCGGGATGGCGGCCCTGCTCTCACTCGCTGACGAGCAAGTCCGCGACACCGTAGACGCCCTCGCTATGCGCGGCCAGCGGGGGGCAGCGGATCGGACGTCCCTATGGCGGGCGTTCGCTGCGCCGGTAAGCTGTTTCACGTGACCACGCGTGAGAAGCTTCACTCCTTGGTTGACGACCTCAGC
>JAKAED010000057.1 GCA_021820105.1 Actinomycetes bacterium
ATCCGGGACTCGCGTTGTGACCATCAGGAAGACCATCGGTAAGCCGTGTGCGGGAAAACCGCACGCACGGATTGAAAGGGGAATGGGGAGACGGGCCTAACGGCACCGCGCCCCTGACTACCAATGCGGACTCTGCTGATACTGGGCGCCGGTGGATTCGGTCGCGAGGTTGCCTCCTGGGCGGGTCGCGCGACCTGGCAGGGCGAGGCTTTTGACCTTGCCGGCTTCATTGACGACCATCCGGTCACCTCGGAGTTGAACGGACGCCCCGTGATGTCGCTGGCGCAGGCGGCGGCGCGTCACCCGGGCGCGATGGTCGTGGCAGCGGTCGGAAACCCGCGGTCGCGGGAGCGGTTGATCGCACGGGCTGCTGATGTCGGATTGTTGCCAGCGCCGCCGCTTGTGCACCCGAACGTTGAATACGACCGGGAATACGTCCAGTTCGGAGAGGGATCGGTTGTCTGCGCGGGCACGATCCTGACCGTGAACATCGTGGTGGGGGCGCATGCGCAGATCAACCTCGACTGCACCGTCGGCCATGATGCTGTGATCGGTGAGTACGCCACGCTGTCGCCCGGGGTGCACATCTCCGGCAACGTGACGCTCGAGCCCTATACGTTCTTTGGGACGGGTGCCGTGACGGTCAACGGTCTGCCGGGACAGCCGCTGACGATCGGCGCGGGTGCGGTGGTCGGCGCGGGCGCTGTGGTCACCAGGAACGTCCCATCCGAAGTGACCGTCACGGGCGTGCCCGCGCGGGCACGTGAAACCAGCTAGAGAACCGGAGACCGACACCAATGGCGAAGCAGCTGAGATCCCTGAGCGGCAGGGTTGTTGCAATCACGGGAGGCGCGCGCGGTATCGGGCGCGCAACTGCCGCCGCCCTGGCCGCGCAGGGGGCACGGGTCGCGATCGGTGATCTCGATGCCGAGCTCACCCGCAAGGTCGCCGCGGATCTCGGACCCGGAGTGCTCGGGGTCGAGCTCGACGTCACCGACCGGGACAGCTTCAGCTCCTTCCTCGACCGGGTCATTGCCGAGTTCGGCTCGCTGGATGTGTTGGTCAACAACGCGGGGATCGTGCCTGCCGGTGACTTCGCCGATGAGGCTGATGCTGTGACCGCGAGGGTCATCGACGTCAACCTGGGCGGCACCCTGCTTGGCTGCAAGCTCGCGCTGGCACGGATGCTGCCGCGTGGCGAGGGGCAGATCGTCAACATCTCATCCGGACTCGGCCGTACTCCGGCTGCCGGCACTGTCAGCTACTGCGCGAGCAAGTACGCGGTGGCAGGCCTGACAGATGCCCTCAGAGCTGAACTGGGGGGAAGCGGTGTGGAGCTGCATCTGATCCTGCCGAGCCTCACCGCGACCGATATGGCCGCCGGCGCCAAGCGCCTGCGAGGGATGCGGCTCGTCAAACCGGAGCGCGTGGCCGCCGCGATCGTCGAGGCTCTCCAGACCGGGCGCCGTGAGGTCTACCTGCCTCGCCGCCTCGGTTGGCTGATCGGGCTGCAGGCAATCACACCGCCCCGGTTGGTCAGCGCATTGCGGCGCATGCTTGGCGTGGATCGGATGTTCACACGGGTGGATCCGTTGGCGCGCGCCGCGTATGAGGCGCGGATTGCGCCGCCGGTCGCGCCGCCGGCTCCCGATCCGGCGGCGACCGTCGCACGCGCCGCCGCAAGCGTGGCAGACGCCCTCAACGGCGGCGCGGAGGCCGGGTTTGCCGGCCACCAATCACATGAATAGTCGACTGCCCCACGCGATTGGGTATTCTGGCCTCCAACGCGTAGGTGCGGTCTCGGCCTCAGTCCCCTGCGCGCGGCCCAGATTGATGAGCCACCGCCGGCGCCTGGGGACCAAATCAACTGAAGGTATCTAGGAGCACCCTAATGCGAATCCTCTGTCAGAACACGGCTTTGATGGCGGTCGCATGAGCATTGCGGCGGGTGCCCTGCGGGGCCAGCGCGTGCTGGTGACCGGCGGGTCTGGGTTCATCGGTCGTCACGTCGTCTCGACGCTGGCCGCAGCCGACGCGCACGTGCGTGTCGTTGACCTGCAGGCACATCCCGATCCGGAGGTGGAGATCGTCCGCGGTGACATCGCTGACCCGGAGGTCATAGAGGCGGCGTTTGAGGGCGGTTTCGACGGTGTCGTCCACCTGGCGGCCGTCACCTCGGTGCTCCGCTCGGTACAGCGACCCGAGCTGACGTACCAGACCAACGTGGCGGGTACGCACCGGGTGCTTGAGGGAGCTCGCGCCGCCGGGGTTCGTGCGCTGGTCTTTGCCTCGACCAACGCTGTCACCGGGCCGATGCTCGATCCCGCCATCACGGAGCGTTCGAGCCTGCGCCCGCTGACTCCCTACGGGGCCACCAAGGCGTCCGGGGAGATGCTCATGTCGGCCTACACGGCCGTCTATGGGATCCGCTGTACGGCTCTGCGTCTGACCAACGTGTACGGACCGGGCATGCAGGCCAAGGACAGCATCGTGGCCAGGTTGATGCGCGCCATCAGGCTCGATAACGCCTTTGAGGTCTACGGCGATGGCCTGCAGGTGCGTGACTACGTCCACGTTGCGGACGTGGTCAGCGCGATGTTGATCGCGCTCACCAACGCCAACTGGTCCGGACCGGTCGTGATCGGCTCCGGCAGGTCGCTGTCCGTGCTCGACGTGATTGAGGAGGTTCGGCGGGTGACGGGTGTGGAGCTACCGGTCACGCATGGGCCTGCTCGCCCAGGCGAGATGCCGGCGGTGATTGTCGATCCGGCGCGCGCGCACGACGCCGGCTGGTCGCCCCAGTTCGATTTCACCACCGGTGTGACCGACGTGTGGGAGGAGTGGCGCGAGCTCGAGATCGAGGGCGACCTGGCCTTCCACGGCGCCGAGGCCCCGCCGGTGGTGGTTGAGGCCCGGCGTAAGCCGGTGGCGCAGGCTGCAGCTCGGCCGCTGAAGCGCTCCGCCTCACGCCGCCGCGTCTGAGGGCTCGGGCTCCGCTACAGCCAATCCGGGGTGGGTGCCACGATGGTTCGCGCGCCGTGCCCGTAGCGCCACCCGGAACCTCCCGGTTTCGGTGAAGACCCAGGCGTCATAGGCTATGAACTTGGCCACGAACAGCAGGCCCTGCACCGCGACGTAGGAGCCTGTCACCAGGGCCACGCGCAGACCCTGGTTGCCGGCCAGGTGGGATCGGATCAAAGCATCGGTCCAACCGGTCGCGGCTGAGGAGGCGAGCAGCGCCAGCAGCGAGATCAGCGAGTAGCCAAGGACCTCACGCGTGAGGTCCAGCTCGCCACTGCGGCGCCAGGCCCAGCGCCGGTTGAGCACCCAATTGGGCACAGCCCCGGCGATGAATGCCAGAACCGAGTCGGCGGTGGTGCCGACACCGGCGGCCAGCAGCACCGCGAACACGGCGACGCTCGTCAGCAGCGCTGCCACCGATCCAACCGCATACCGCGCCAGCTTGACGGCAAAGCTGGATTGTCTGAGCCGTAGGTAGAGCGCACCTGACGGCCGTGTAGGACCGGTCCCCACGCGTCCAGGGTACTTCGTATCGTGAGTCGGAGTGCGTGTGCAGCAGGCAACCCAGCCGCTGAGGCTTGATGATGACCTGGTGGTGGCAGGGGATAACCTGCCCGTGCTGGCGGCACTGCCGGCCGGCCACTTCGACCTGGTCTACATGGATCCGCCCTTCAACACCGGTAGGGCGCAGGCCAGGTCTGTGCTGGCGGTGACCCAGACGGCGGATGCGGTTGGTAGTGGATCCCGCACCGGCTTTGGCGGACGCCGCTACTCCAGTCGCTTGCTGCAGAGTCTCAGCTACGACGACACGTTTGCCGATTACCTCGCGTTCTTGGAGCCACGCCTGCAGCGGGTGCGTGAGTTACTGGCCCCGCACGGCTCGCTCTACTTCCACATCGACTACCGCGAGGCCCACTACTGCAAGCTCCTGCTTGACGAGATCTTCGGCCGTGATGCCTTCCTCAACGAGATCATCTGGGCCTACGACTACGGCGCCAAGCCGCGGCGGCGCTGGCCGGCCAAGCACGACACGATTCTCGTTTACGTTCGCGAGCCGGGGGCGCACCACTTTGACGCCGACGCGGTTGAACGTGAGCCGTACATGGCTCCAGGGTTGGTCACCGCTGAGAAGGCCGCGCGCGGCAAGCGCCCGACAGACGTCTGGTTTCACACCATCGTGCCCACCAACGGCCGCGAGAAGACCGGCTATCCGACACAGAAACCGGAGGGCGTTCTGCGCAGGATCGTGGCCGCGTCATCGCGTCCGGCGGGCTGGTGCCTGGATCCCTTTGCCGGCTCTGGAACGTTGGGTGCGGTGTGCCAGAAGCTCGGACGCCGGTTTGTGCTGGTCGACTCGAACCCGACGGCGATCGAGGTGATCAGCGGGCGGCTGGCCTCAGCTCTGCCCGTAGCGCTCGATCAGCGGCTCGACCCGATCGCGTAGCTCGTCACCGGCCATGTCCGGAATCTCAAAGCTGGCGTCGCCGCCGGGCGTGCGCACGGTGAGGCGTGCCCGTGCCTGCTTCTGCCGGCGCAGTCCGCGCACGTTGGGCACGTCCAATTCCTCGATCTCGCTCCAGACGAGCCGTCCGATGATGTTCTCGCCCTCCATGATGTCCAGGCCTTCTGCGGAGAGGCGCAGGCTCAGGCCATCGCGTTTGGTCGGCAGGTTCGCAACGCCACCCAGATGGATGGCCGGCACCTGCAGTTCCTCTTCCTGGTGGACGCTTGCGGGCGCGAGCAGATCCTCATCATCAGGCAGTGCCACGGCCGGCACGGCCGCATAGAGGTCGGTTGAGTAGAGGGTCGGATCCGGTTCCGGGAGCAACTCCAACATCACGTCGTCAGCCTCGACCGTCTCCAGAGCCTCCGGCTCCAGATGGTGTTCGATGGTCGGGGGCGGCTCGGGCGCCGCGGTCGGGGGCTGTGCGGGCTCGGGAGCGACGGGCGCCGGAGCAGGGGGCGCAGGAGCAGGCGCGACAGGCTCGTCGGCCGGCGCAGGAGCGGCCGGGGCGGTCGGCGCAGGAGCAGCAGGCGCCGCTTCGACGGGCTCCGGAGCCGTCGGCTGCGCGGAAGCCGGAGTCGCAGCGACGGGGGCCGGCACCGGTTGAGCGATCATCTCCGCCAGGCCCTGCTCGTAGCTTGGTGCTCCCAGCAGGGTCTGTGCGCGCGCCACCACTGGGTGGGCAAGCGCCTCGGTTGCGCTGACGCCGAGCTCATCCGCGGCCACGCTCGCCAGTGCCCGCCGCCACTGCAGACCGTCGGCCCGGTCAGTAGCAGCCTGGACCATCACCTCGATGCGCTCACGGTCCAGCGAGATCAGATCCGCGTGGGCGGCTGCCGCGTCGGTGTAGGCCGCTCGCATCCGCTGCGTCAGCGCCTCCCGGCCCCGCGCTGCGATCCGCTGCGCCAACGTCTCCAGGTCAACCTCAGTGTCCGTCATATCCGAGCCTCCTCCAAGAATGCCTTGACCTCCTCCAGGAACGCCGCCGCATGGTGCCCGTAGACGATCCGATGGTCCACGGCCAGCGACAGCTGCATTGTGCACCCTGGAGCAACCGCTCCCTCGCGCACCACAGGCACATCACGAATCGGCCCAAACGCCAGCGCGCCGGCCTGCGGCGGCATCACCAGCGGCGTCAGCGCGACGATGTCATAGCCACTTGAGTCGATGACTCCGAAGGTGGCCCCCGTCAACTCCGACGGATGCAGATCGCCCTCGCGCGCACGCTCGTAGAACCCGGCGAGCTCGAGACCGATCTCCACCGCCGACTTCTGATCCGCATCGAAGATGGTCGGGGTCGAGTACAGGCCCTCGCCGATGATCGTCACGCCGATATTCACGCGCGAGTAGAGCTCGTAGCGACCGTCGCGATAGGACCCGTTCACACGTGGAACCGTGCGCAGCGCGTTTGCAGCAGCGCTGATGATGGCGGCGGTGACTCCGCAGCCGACCTCCGACTCCCGCTGCAGCAGCGCATCGACCTCAGCCACGTTGCTGAACTCGACCGTGGGCACGGTCGCGCGGCTCTCCGCGCTGCGGCGTGCGAGCGTACGCTCGTGACGCTCCAGCTCGAGCGTCACGACCTCACCTTTCAGCCCGCTCTCTGGCACGGGTGTGACCGGATCACTCATGTGGCCTCACGATAACCGCAAACGTGTCCCGGTCGGCTTTCAGCTACCCGTGGATCAGCCAGCCGTCGGCGGCGCGGGCGGCTTCCATGACCGCTTCCGACAGCGTCGGATGGCCGTGGATGATCCGCGCCACCTCCGGGTAGCCGCCCTCGAGCAGCTTGGCGTTGACGAGCTCCTGGATCAGCTCGGTGGCCTTTGCCCCGATGATGTGGCCGCCCAACAACTCACCGTACTTCCGGTCGCCGATGATCTTCACGAGACCGGTCCGGTCCCCGTACACGGTGCCCGCGCCAACGGCGCCGTACTGAACCTTCCCGACGACGACATCATGGCCCTGTGCGCGGGCCTGCTCCTCCGTCAACCCAAAGCTCGCGACATTGGGAGTGCAGAACGTCGCGCGCGGAATGTCGATGTAGCTGATCGGGTGCGTCGCCTGGCCGGCCGCGTCCTCAACCGCGATCACACCCTCATCCGAGGCCTTGTGCGCAAGCGCCGGTCCGGCCACCAGATCGCCAATCGCGTACACCCCGGGGACGCTCGTGCGCAGCGCGCCGTCAACCGCGATCAGCCCGCGCTCGTCCATGGCAACGCCCGCCACATCCAGGCCCAGGCCCTCGATGTCCGGCCCGCGCCCGGCGGCGATCACCACGTAATCAGCCTCGCCCGACTGCTCCCCGTACTTGAACGTGACCTTCTCACCGGAGCTGACCACATCGGTCACCAGCGTGCCGGTGTGCACCTCCATCCCCTGCTTCTTGAACCCGCGCTCCGCGAGCTTCGAGATGTCCGCATCCTCCGACGGCAGCACCCGATCCAAAGCCTCAAACAGCTTCACCTCAACACCCAGCCGTGCGTACGCCGAGGCGATCTCCGAACCGGAGGCCCCGGAACCGATCACCGCCAGCGAGCCCGGCAGCTCAGGCAGCGCCCACGCCTCCTCCGTGCCGATCACCCGGCCGCCGAAACTGGTGCCCGGGATCGCCCGCGGCACCGAGCCGGTCGCCAGCACGATGAAGCGCGCCGCAAACGACTGCTCCCCAACCCGCACCGAGCCAGGACCGGTGAGCGACCCGAAACCCTCGATGTAGTCGACCTGGTTCTTCTTCAGCAGGCCCGCAACACCACCGGTGAGCGTCTTCACGATCCGGTTGCGCCGCTCCATCACCGCGCCGAAATCAATCGACGGCTCGCCGACCGTGATCCCGAAGTCACCGGCCTCACGGATCTCGCTGGCCACATCTGCCACACGCAACACAGCCTTGGCCGGGATACACGCATAGTTCAGGCAGCGACCACCAACCTTGTCCTTCTCAACAACAGCCGTCTTAAAGCCAAGCTGGGCAGCCCTGATAGCGGTGACGTAGCCGCCAGGCCCCGAGCCGATCACGATGACGTCATAAGCAGATTCAGGCACGGATGGCAGGCTAGCGCTGTGGCGGGTGAGGCTGCGGTGTGGGCAGTGAAGCCGGCGGTCAAGCGGGACCGCCGGCCGGTTCAGTGGCGGGGAGCCTGGATCCTGCCCAGCACGCGCACCAGCTTCCAGAAGAGGTAGCCGCCACCACCGATGAAGAGCAGTGGCACGATCACACCCAGTGCGTTGCTGGCCTCGATCAGGAACAGCGAGAAGAGCACGATGATGATCGCCAGCAGCGCCATGAACAGCAGCACGGCCGTGGCCGCGCGTCGCCACATCCCCACCGCGAGGCCCAGCATCACGGCCGCAAAGACGATCAGCTCCGTGAAGGACAGCCGGCTGCCCTGCAGCTTCGCGCCCGCCGCATAGGCGATCAGGTTGACCAGTGCGGCGAGCGCCGCCACAGCGGCGGCGGCCTGCAGCGGCCATGGGCGCTCACCCGGTGCGAGCGGCTCCAGCTGCGCGCGCAGGGCCGCGTTCTGTGCCTCCGTGCGGGCGCGGTAGCGCTCCAGGAAGTCAGCCGGGGCGGTGATCTCGGCGCGCAGGATCGCCGCTGCGCGTGCCGGATCCGGGCTCTCAGTGATGGCGCGTACGACCGCGATGCGCTGCGCGCCCGCGGCGGCCACGGCGCCGGCGTTGTGCGGCTCGATCCCACCCACCGCAAAGAAGGGGAGCCTTGAGGTACGTGATGCGTGGGTGATCAGCCCGTGCCCAACGGGCGTCGCATGAGGCCGGACCGGGGTCGCGTGAACCGGCCCGACGCTGATGTAGTCAAGCGGCAGCCGTGCCGCCGCGGCGATCTCATCCGGATCATGCGTGGAGAGACCCAGGAGCTTGTCCGGGCCGATCGTCTGGCGGGCCTGCTCGAGGTCGATCCCGGGCCGGTCCACGTGCACACCATCGGCACCCGCCGGGCCCACCAGGTCGGGGCGGTTGGCCAACAGCAGCAGCGCCCCGTGGCGCTCGCAGGCGATCCGCACGCGCGCTGCCTGTTGCAGGATCTCATCGTCGGCGCGCCCGTCCTCCAGCAGTTCAACCATGTCCACGCCACCGCTCAGGGCTGCCTCCAGACGCTCGTCGTCGATCGTCTCGCAGAGCAGGTAGAGGCGCGCATCCTCAAGCCTTTGACGGGGGTTCTCATGCACGCCTCTGAGTCTGTCAGGAGCACGGCATGAGGCGGTCGGCGGGCGGGCTCAGGT
The DNA here is from genome assembly GCA_021820105.1 of Actinomycetes bacterium. Taxonomy (GTDB): domain Bacteria; phylum Actinomycetota; class Thermoleophilia; order Solirubrobacterales; family Solirubrobacteraceae; genus Palsa-465. The sequence goes on from JAKAED010000057.1 coordinate 8,770, forward strand.
ACTACGATCGCTGACGTGACCCCGCCTGACGTCGAACCCCGCCAGGGCACCATCGACGAACTCTTCGACGCCTGGGAGGACGCCTGGTCGGACAAGGACCAGGACGCCTTCCGTCAGATCTGCAGCCCGAAGCTGCACTACGAGGATCCGCTGACGGCGGAGCCGGTCGAAGGGATCCCGGCGCTCATCACCCATGCGGAGCGGCTATGGGAGGGCTTCCCAGACGCCCGCCTGGAGCAGCTGGGGCCACGCCTCTCCGACGGCCACATGGCGTCAGCTCCATGCAAGCTGCTGGCCACCCACCGTGAGGCGGTTGGGGGACTTCCGGCCACGGGCCGGTTCATCGTCGTGCCGATCGTCTTCTACTGCGAGCTCGAGCGTGGCCGGTTGCTGCGCGTGCGGGGCTTCTTCGATCTCTACGGCGCGGCTGTCCAGCTGGGAGTGCTGCCGGGCCGCGGCTCGCTCGGGGAGAAGGCGCTGATGATGCTGCGCGGCTTCGGGCTGCGTGGCGGACGCTGAATATCGGTCGCAAGCTGAGGTGACGGCGTGATCCTGGTTGTGGTCACGGTCGTCCTCGCCACGGCTGCCGGGGTGCTGCTCGAGCATCGCGTCGCCTGGGCGGTCCGCTCCGCCGAGCTCTCCCTGAGCTCGATGCTGTACCTGTTTGTCCCGCTGATCTCGTACACGAGTTTCGCGCACCTGCATCTCACGCTCGCTGCGGGCGTCGGTCTCGTCCTTGCATACTGCGGCCTGGGACTCGCGGCTCTGTTCAGCTGGTGGCTTGGGCGTCGCATCGGAGCATCCCGCCAAGCGTTGGGTGGGATGATCGTCTGCGCCCTGATCGTCAACACCGGTTACCTGGGCTTTCCAATGAGCGTCGCGCTGCTCGGCCCTGGGGCACTCTCACATGCTGTGGCCTACGACCGGATCGTCTCCAGTCCACTGGTCTTCACGGCCGGTTTTGCGGTCGGCGCCGCCTTTGGCGACGGTCATCGCACCCGGTTCAGGGATATGGCGCTGAGCTTCTTCACACGCAACCCACCGTTGTGGGGCGCGGTGCTTGGGCTGCTGGTTCCGGCCGCCTGGGCGCCGCCCGAGCTCGTCACGGTCTCGCGGGCGGTCGTTGACGTGACACTGGTGCTCGGGTTCCTCGCCGTTGGCATCTACCTCGCATCCGAGCGCCGCGAGGACCATGCACCGCTGCTTGAGCTACCCAACCGCCAGGTACTGGGGGCGATGGCCGGCCGCTTCCTCATCAACCCGGCGCTGCTCGGGCTGGTCGCACTCGCGGGTGTTGGCATCCCCAGCGCCTATCTGCTGCAGGCGCTGATGCCGTCCGGGATCAGCTGTCTGATCATCGGTCACGCCTACGGGCTCAACCAGCGCATGATTGCCACCGTGATCGTCTGGAGCACGATCATCGTCCTGGTGGTCGCGACCGTCTTCTACCTGGCCTGAGCGAAAAGCCGGCACTCCGTTCCGGGACCGCTCCTGGCAGTTCGCGGGGACCGCTGCGGATCCCGAGCCTCCGACAGGCCGTAAACTGGCCGGCTTGCGACCATCCGATTGCCTCACCGGAGAGGAGCTCAGCTCCGACCAGCTGCACGAGCTCATCGAGCGGGCCGACTGGATGAAGGCCAACCCGCACGGCTCGAACGTCCTGCACCAGCGCACGGTCGCACTGATCTTCCAGCGCCATTCCACGCGCACCCGCGTCACCTTCGAAACGGGGATCGTCGAGCTCGGCGGCCACCCGATGGTGTTGAGGACCGAGGACACCCAGCTGGCCCGCGGCGAGTCGATCCGCGACACCGCCTACGTCCTGTCGCGCAACGTCGCTGCGATCGGCATCCGCACCGGGCCTGACGAACTGGTGCAGGAGTTCGCCGAGCACGCGAGCGTCCCCGTGATCAACATGCTCACCGCCGGTCACCACCCCTGCCAGGCCTTTGCCGACCTGCTCACGCTCAGACAGGAGTTCGGTCACCTGCAGGGCCTCAAGCTCGCCTACGTGGGCGACGGCAACAACGTCGCCCGCTCGCTCGCGATCGTCGGCGCGCTGGCCGGCGTCACCGTCAGCGTCGCCGCCCCCGACGGTTATCAGCTCGAGCCGGTCGCGGGCGCTCAGCTCACCGATGATCCGCACGAGGCCGTCAGGGATGCGAACGCGGTCTACACGGACGTCTGGGTCAGCATGAATGACTCCGTTGAATCGGCCGAGGCCCGCCGCCAGGCGCTGGCGCCCTACCAGCTCAGCGATGAGCTGCTGGCCGCCGCCGCACCCGGCGCGATCGCGCTGCACTGCCTGCCCGCGCACCCGGGCGAGGAGATCACCGAGTCGGTGCTCTACGGTGAGCGCCAGCGCATCTGGGATCAGGCGGAGAACCGCCGCCACGCCCAGAAGGCGCTGCTCGAGCTGCTCTGCGCATAGCCTTTGGGGCTCTCGCCGCTGCTTCGAGCCCCTCAGCGAACCGCTCTACCCTCACTGGAAGACCATGGACCAAGCCGCCCCCACCCGCCCCCGCCGCGGTGACCAGCTCACCCTAACCGTTGACACGCTCGCCTATGGCGGCGCCGGTGTCGCCCGCCATGAGGGCTACGTGGTGTTTGTGCAGGGCGGTATCCCGGGAGATACGGTGCTGGTCGAGGTCGGGAAGTCAAAGCGCGCCTACGCAGAGGCGCGCGTGCTGGAGGTGATCACCCCCAGTCCCGACCGGATCGAGCCGGTCGCCGACCACCCCGGCGCCCCGTGGCAGGTGATCCCCTACGAGCGACAGCTGGAGATCAAGGCCGAGCAGGTGGACGACGCCCTGCGACGGATCGGCAGGCTCGACGGTTACACGCTTGAGCCGATCATCCCCGCCGAGCAGCAGTGGCGCTACCGCAACAAGCTGGAGTACTCGTTTGGCAGGGACGAGTCCGGACGGTTGATCTGTGGCTTTCACGCGCCTGGGCGCTGGGAGGACATTGTCGAGGTGACGGACTGCCTGCTGGCCTCTGAGGCCGGGAACCGTGCCCGCGAGGAGGTCGTGCAGTGGTGTCGCTCGCAGAGTTTCGAACCGTATGACCGCCGCACCAATCAGGGCTTCCTGCGCAACCTTGTCGTGCGGGAGGGCCGCCGCAGCGGCGAGCTCCAGGTACGGCTTGTGACCTCGCCCGGGAAGCTCGATGGAGAGGCATTTGCCGCAGCGGTCCCAGCGGCAGACGGGCTGCTGTGGACCAGGACGGCGAGCCTCGCCGAGACCACAGCCGGCGGCGAGACGGAGCTGCTGGCCGGCGTCGAGCGCCTGGAGGAGCAGCTTGGGGGACTGTCGATCAGCATCTCCGGGGAGGCCTTCTTCCAGACCAACACGGAGATGGCGGAGCGCCTGTACGCGCTCGCGCTGGAGTACGCCGAGCTGCGTGGCTACGAGCGCCTCTACGACCTCTACTGCGGGATCGGCACGATCGGCCTGCTGATGGCGCCGCGCGCAGCTGAGCTGTGGGGTCTGGAGATCGTGGAGGACGCGATCGCCGACGCGATCGCCAACGCGCGCCGCAATGAGATCGACAACGCGCACTTCTTTGCCGGTGATGTTCGCCTGGCTCTGCGCGAGCTCGTGGAAAAGGCTGGACGCCCGGATGTGCTGGTCGTGGACCCGCCTCGTGCCGGCCTCTCTCAGAAGGTCGTGCGGCGGATCATCGAGGCCGCGCCCAAGCGGATCGTCTACGTCTCCTGCAACCCCACGACGCTCGCGCCCAACGCCGCGCAGCTGGTCGAGGCGGGCTATCAGCTGCTCAAGGTGCGGCCGGTGGACATGTTCCCGCAGACGCCGCACATTGAGTGCGTGGCGCAGCTGGAGCGCCGCAGCGGCTAGCAGCCGCGGCCTGCGGCACGCCCCCTGGTGGTTGGAGCCCGGGCAGCGTGCAGAATCCGACAATCTGCGCAGCTAATTGCCAGATCGCTCACAGGTGCACAAAAATCGCGCAATTTCGGGCGAAGTTCCGATTGGCTGCACAGATTGTCGGATTCTGCACGTTCACCCAGCCGCTATGCGGCCGGCGGCCGCCGACCTGGGCCGACCCGCACCGACCCCCCACCCGCGTGCGCGCATGGTTGCGCGTGCAGCCGGGAGATCTGTTTAACCTAGGGTTATGCGCGCTGTCGTGATCAGGGACGGAGGGACCCTCGTCGAAGAGCGCCCGGATCCAGAGCCGGGTGCCCACGAGGTGCTCGTCCGTGTGCGGGCTGCCGGGTTGAACGGCGCCGACATCCTCCAGCGCGCCGGGCGCTATCCGCCACCGGCGGGCGTACCCGCGGATATGCCGGGTCTTGAGTTCGCCGGTGAGGTGCGCGCCAACGGCCCCGGCGCCGACCGCTTTCCGGTTGGCGAGCGCGTCATGGGTTTGGTCGCCGGCGCCGGGCAGGCTGAGCTCGTGGTCGTGCACGAGCGTGTCCTGATGCCGGTGCCGCCACGGCTGGACTGGGCTGCCGCGGGTGGGCTGCCCGAGGTGTTCACCACCGCGCACGATGCGCTCTTCACGCAGTGTGGTCTGCAGGCCGGTGAGCGCCTGCTCGTGCACGGTGCGGCGGGCGGTGTCGGCACCGCGGCCGTCCAGTTGGGGCGCGCCGCCGGCGCACGTGTCACGGCCACGGTCCGTAACCACAGCCATAGAGATGCCGTCGCGGGGCTTGGCGCAACCGTGCTGTCGCCGGACGATTTCGTCGACGAGGGCCCGTTTGATGTGATCCTGGAGTTGGTCGGCGCGCCGAACATGGGCGACAACCTGCGGGCGCTGCGGATCGGCGGCCGCATCAGCGTGATCGGCACCGGTGCCGGCGCCACAGTGGAGCAGTTTCCGCTGGGGTTGCTGATGGCTCGCCGTGGCCGCGTGCACGGCTCCACACTCCGCACGCGCGCGCTTGAGGAGAAGGCGATGACCGCGCGCGCACTGGAGCGCAGTGTGCTGCCCCTGTTCAGCACCGGCGCGCTTCACGTCCTGCTCGACAGGGCCTTCCCGCTTGAGCACGCCGCCGACGCCTACGAGCGCTTTGCCGCCGGTGGCAAGCTCGGCAAGATCGTGCTGACGCTCTGAGCTCGAGGACCCGAACGGGGCGCGGCCATGTGCGGCTCAGAACGCGTCGCTGGCGGTCCGTCCGCCCTCGCGTACGAGCCGTTCGAGCTCGGCGTGGCCGTTGCCGATCAGCGGTAGCCCGTGTGCGAGCAGCAGATGCTCGAACTGATGGTCGCGCAGGACCTCTGCAAATGCCTGCAGAAGGCCGTCCTTGGTCTTCTCCGGATCGTCCATCAGCGCATCCAGCACCCATCCGATCTGCCCGTTCGCGTCGGTGGAGGAACGCACGATGGAGTCCGCCACCCAGATCGCCCGGGCGCTCTCCAGGAACAGCCCATCCTCATCAGGGGAGAGCGAGTTGATCACGAACGGCACCAGGCCACCAGGAAGCTCCTCACCTGGCTGATAGCCGCTGACCGGACGGTCCTCCCCAAAGGCGTGAAGGCCCGCGTTCGGGACGTGCACCTGGCAGTTGAAGTGCTCGCGCAGCCTGCCGCTGTCGCGCCAGTGGTGGCGGTTGGTGAGCACGATCGCCTGCGGCTGAGTGGGACGCGCCTCGAACCAGGCGATGCCGGCATCCGCAGGCAGCAGCGGGTCGATCAGGACACCGGGCGCATCGAGCCAGTAAGAGGAGACGAGCTTGCCGCCGATGCTCGGGTTCGGCGCTGTCCAGTGCCAGACGCCAGGGAGGATCTCGTTCATGCACACACTGTTGCGACGATCCGCGGTCTGGTCAATAGCTGCGCCCTGATCAGTAGGGCGGCAGGTCAGACCACCACTCACCCAGCACCTTGAACGCGGTCCAGAAGGCGCGCTTGGCCGACTCCTCATCCAGCGAGTCGTCGATATTGGGAACGTACAGGGCCTCACAGGACGGGGTGAAGCGTTGGATCGCGCCGGGTTGCTCGGCCAGTTCGCGACGCGCCGGGAGGTCAAGCTCGTTGATCACGCTCAGCGCGTCGCGCCCCATCACCACGATGATCTTGGGGGCGACGATCGTTAGCTCCTCCGTGATCCGGCTCACGCACTCCGGGTCGGCCATCACCGGATCAAGCACCGGGCACTTCACGCACACGGTCCCGTACACGGCGAGCGGGTCGATGTTGAGGCGCTTCAGGGACTTCATCAGCGCGTTGCCCGAGCGACCGTAAAAGGCGACACCCTCCTCGATCTCAGAGGGGCGGGCCGTGTACTTGACCAGCATGATGTCGGCCTGCGGATGGCCCGAGCCCAGCACCGGCATCAGCTGGCCGCGCGGGCAGTGCTGGCAGTCCTTCAACTCCCGTGAGAGGTGATTGAGCTCCCTGATTGCCCGCTCCAGATACTTCTCGCGGATCTCATCGTCTGTGGCAGGCACCTGCATCCATTTGGACGTGCGGCCCGCTTGTCCTTGCCCATGCATCAGGACTTGCGGCTCCTGCATCAGGACTTGCGCGCCGCGCGCCGCACCCGACGCTCCCGCGCCGCCTCCCGCGCGGCCGGTGGCATCGCCTTTGTCTGCAGGAACTTGAGCGCCTGCACGTACAGCAGACTGGCCGGATTGCGGATGATGTCGGCGGTGCGCAGCGACTCCAGGAACTGCTCGGGTCCGTCAAAATCGTGCATCCGGATCCGCACCGACCCGAGTCCCTGGGGCACGTGCGCATCGGATCCGGCCCCGGCGATGATTCGATACTTGGCCGCGAATCGCACCGCCTCCTCATTGAACTCTGCGATCGGCACACGCGGGTTGAAGACCTCGATCAGGTCGATCTCGTCCAGCACGTCCAGCAGGTGCTTGTAGTCAGGTACGGAGTGCATCCGGTCGAACGGGTGCGGCACGTACACCAGCCCGCCCTGACGCTTGATCTCGGCGATCGTCTCCTGCAGGGTCATGCCTCGTGGGATCTTCTCCTTGATGAACAGGCCGATCACCTCGCCCTGTGAGGCGGTCTTGACCTCCTCGCCCACGATCACCTTGACGCCCTTGGCCTTGGCCGCGGCCTCGAGTGCTCCGGAGATCTCGTTGTGTTCGGTGACGGCGATCGCGCCAAGACCCTTCGCCCGCGCCTCGGCGAGCAGCACCTCGACCGGGGTGGCGCAGTCGTAGGAGTGGTCGGTGTGCATGTGCAGGTCAACATCGATCAGTGGTCGTCCTGCGACGCTCCGGGCGGCCGCGAGGTGGCGCGGGCGCCGGTCATGGCGACGTCCCACCAGCTCGGCGTAGACGGCCTCCATGTCGTCGGCGAGCCGTTCAAAGCGCAACTGCGCACGCAGCCGCTCCGTGCGCTCCCGGAGCGCCACGCTGGTCCCACGGTCCTCCAGCAGCTGGGTCAGGTGGGCGGCCAGCGTCTGTGCGTCGCCGGCTCCGTACTGCAGCCCGTGAACCCCGTCAGCGAGCAGCTCCGCATAGACCGGAATGCTGCTGGCCACCGGCACGATCCCGCTGGCCAGCGCGCGCACCAGCACACCCGGAGTTGGCAGGATGCCGTCTGACCCAAGCACCAGCACGTCCGCGTCGACCAGCGCGGCATCCAGCGGGACGGTTTCCGCATCAACGAACCGCACCCGCTCGGAGAGTCGTTTGCCGAGCGTCGCCGGGCTGGCAAGCGGGCGCGAAGACCACACCGTTGCCCGCCAGCCCGCTCCACCGGCAAGCAGCCGCAGCGCACGCAGGAAGGTCCGCAGTGCTGCCCGCTCCTCCTCAGCGACCAGCACGATGTTGAGTTCCCCGTCTCCCTGGCCCGCTTGCCAGTGAGACGGGCCCGTCCGCACCGGCGCGGCTGCTGGCAGAACCAGCCTGTAGTCGGCGGGGAAGTAGCGGTCCATCAGCATCCGTGTTGCCTCATACGAGGCGACACGCGCATCCAGCCGGCTGAACAGCAGCTGTGAGAGCTGCCGTCCCAGCTGGGTCGAGAGGACGCGCTCCGTCGGGTTGTGGAAGGTGGCGACGTTGAGCGCTCGAGAGTTCCGCAGCGCGACACTGGCGGCGCTGGGGGCGAACGGCTCATGGACATGCACCACATCCAGCGGCAGGTTCACAAGCGCCTGCTCGATCGTGCGCGCGACATCAACGGGCAGCGACCCGGCCCGCCGGCGCGTCGGGGAGAAGGGCAGCACCTCCCCGACTCCCAGGACCAGCGGCTCCTGTTCGGCGCGGTCGAGCAGGGAGGTCGCGCCGCTCTGGCCGGCGCGCAGCGCCCTACGGGTGTCGTGCACCAGTTGCGCCGACTCTGATGGGGCGATCACGAGCACGCGATGGCCGCGGCCGTGCAGTTCGTGCGCCAACTGGCGCACGTACTCTCCGACCTCGGTCTTGGTCTCCCAGGCGAACGGGCTCACCTGCGCGATCGCAAGCCGCTGCTCGTGCACGCCGAGCAGTCTACGTGGGCGCACGCTCTCCATCGTGCTTCAGTTCAGCGTGAACTGCCCGCGCACGCGCTCTACGCGGCGGCTGCCGCGCGGCCGGAAGCTGGCGGTCACGCTGACGTGTACGCGCTTGACGTCCGCCAGCAGCCTGGTCCCAAGCGCTGTGAGCTTCAGCTTCAGCTCCTTGGTTCCCGGCGCCTTCACCCGCACGCTGCCGCTGGCTATCAGCCGGCGCCTCCCGTGCAGGTCCGCAGACCAGGACGATCTGGCGGTGCCTGCCTCAACCGCCTGGTACTGGTACCGGTAGCCGCGGGCCTTGCGGATCGCGGCGAGCTTGGCGCCTCCGTGTCCGGGCGTGAGGATCGCCGCCAGGGAGAGGCGGGTCTCGGTCGCGTTCGGTGCCGGCAGCGTCAGTTCGCTCGCTGGCCCCCAGTTCCCACTGCGCTCGCTGAGCGTGTAGCCGAGCACATTGTCAAGACGATCGTTGTAGGTGCCGATGACCGTGCAGTCGCCCGCGCCGGTGCAGTCGGACTGATTGGCGGCCGCGTACTGGAGCATGGCTGCGTTGGCCGGCAGGGGAGACTCCACGCCGGGTTGCCAGACGCCCCCCACCTCGGAAACGAGCAGCCCCTGCGAGTTGTAGCCGATGTCGGTGTAGACGCCGGTCGCCAGGCAGTTGCCGGCGGTGGCGCAGGAGACCCAGTCAAAGCCGGCGGACTGCTTCTGCAGGCCGCTCACAGCGTTGGCCGGGAGTTGCGCCCTGACCCCGGGCTGCCAGACGCCATCGTTCTGCGAGACCAGCAGCGGCTGCCCGTTGCCGTAGTTGTCGAAGTACCACCCGACGCTGCTGCAGGCGCCCGCCTGTGGGCAGGCCACCGAGCTCAGCACCACGGTCTGGTCGCCGACCGTGCCGGCTGGGGCGGCGTCAGCGGGCAGGACGACGCCGGCGGCACCGCTCCACGAACCGGCCGATTCGTTCAGCAGCAGCCCGAGCGAGTTCTGCAGCGGGTTCAAGTAGGTGCCCACCGCGCTGCACTGGCCCGCGGCGGCGCAGGCGATCGAGCCTGGCGCGATTGTTGGGTCGGTGCTGGCATCGGCGGGCGCCTGTGGCGGTTGCGCGGCTGACCAATGGCTGCCGCTCCCGCTCACCAGCAGCGCCTGCTGATGCCCGTGCGCGTCCACGTAATCACCGGCGGCGCTGCAGCCGTTGGCCGCGCGGCAGCTGATCGACAGCAACAGCGCGGCCTGGCCCTGAACCGAGGCCCCGGCCGGCAGCGGGGCTCTGATCCCTCGCAGCCACCGGCCATTGCGTTCGACGAGGATCAGGGCCTCCCACACCTCGGCATCGTCGCGATAGTCGCCCACGGCGACGCAGTTGCCGACGGAGGTGCAGGCGACCGAGGAGAGGCCGACGTTGTCCACCACGCCCGCCTTGGGCGGTTTCGGAGGCAGCGCGTCGGCGGGCAAGCGTACGCCCACGCCGCGATGCCATGTACCCCCCGACTCGGTGAAGATCACCGCGTGGTCAACGTGGTTTGCGGCGGTGTAGCGCCCCACTGCGACACAGTTCCCGGCCGCCGGACAGGCGATGTTCACCAGTCCACCTCCGTCCGCGGACTTGAACGGAGTGGTGGCTGCTCCCGCGGGCGCCTGCGCCTCGACGCTCGGGTGCCAGGCCCCCGCGGTCTCGGTGGCCAGCAGGGCCTGGCTGTGACCAAGACCGTCGTCGTATGAGCCGATCGCGCTGCAGTTCCCGGTCGACGCGCAGGAGAGCGCGGTCAGCTGTACGGCCGGGTTGATCTGGACGGCTGAGGCTGCCGGTGCCAGTGCGGCCAGACTGACGACCGTTGACAGCAGCCAGGCGGCCGCGCGGCGGTTCATACCGGGAGCATAGAAGGGGGTCAGCGTCAGACGGCCGGCGAGGGCCCTGCCTGCCACGCTGCGATCCGAGCACGCTCGCGCAGCCGGAGTGCGGGAAAACACGAGGGGCGCCCCTGGCAGGGGCGCCCCTCCAACACCAGGTGCGGCCCGGTGCTCAGGCGAGAGAGAGCTTCGTGGCGTCGGCGCCCGCCGCCGCCTGCACGCGGGAGTACTTGGCGATGAATTCCTCCGTCGCCTCGCGCGCCTCGTCGTCGGGCCGCTGATTCTTCGGCGACTTCATCAGGTACGAGCTGGGGCCATCCAGCTGGCCGGCCAGACCGTTGTTCATGGCCAGCTTGCAGCAGCGCACGGCGTCCGTCACGATGCCGGCTGAGTTGGGTGAATCCCAGACCTCGAGCTTTGTCTCCATCTGCAGCGGGACGTCGCCAAAGGCCTGTCCCTCCAGGCGGATGTGTGCCCACTTGCGGTCCGTCAGCCATGGCACGTAGTCCGATGGACCGATGTAGACGTCGTCCTTGGGCAGCGTGTGGCCCATGATCGAGGTCACCGCCTGCGTCTTTGAGACCTTCTTGGACTCAAGCCGCTCGCGCTCGAGCATGTTGTAGAAGTCCATGTTGCCGCCCACGTTGAGCTGGCTGGTCCGCAGCAGCTTCACGCCGCGGTCGTGGAACAGCCGCGCGAGCGTGCGGTGCACGATCGTGGCGCCCACCTGCGACTTGATGTCGTCGCCGATGATCGGCAGGCCCGCCTTGACGAAGCGGTCGTTCCAGTAGTCCTCGGAGGCAATGAAGACGGGGATACAGTTGACGAAGCCGCAGCCCGCTTCCAGGATCTGCTCCACGTACCACTTGGTGGCCTGCTCGGAGCCGACGGGCAGGTACGAGACCACCACATCGGTCCTGGTGTCCTTGAGGATCTGAACGATGTCGGCGGTGGGGCCGGGCGCCTTGGTGATCTTCTCCTTCAGGTATTTGCCCAGACCGTCATGGGTCATCCCGCGATGGACCGGCACGCCCAGGTGAGGTACCTGCTCGGCGAACTTCAGCGTGTTGTTCTGACCAGAGAAGATCGCCTCGCTGAGATCCTTGCCGACCTTCTCCGCATCGATGTCAAACGCCGCCGAGAACTCGATGTCGCGGACGTGGTAGCCGCCCAGATCCACGTGCATCAGACCGGGAACCTGCTTGGCGGGATCCGCCTCCTGGTAGTACTGCACGCCCTGCACAAAGGAGCTGGCGCAGTTGCCCACGCCGATGATCGCGACCCGCACCTTGTCGTGCTGGTAGCGGGCGGCGCCGACCCCGGCACCGTTGCTGGATGTTGGTTCCGTGCTCACAGTCGTGTCCCTTCGAAGTTCACGATCGGCCCGGGAGCGGGCGATCTACCTCAAATATGCCGGATCACGGTGAAAGTTACACCGATCGGTACCGATGGGGCGCAGATTGTGGCAACTGCGCGAGGTGTGGTAGACCGACTGGTACCGCAGCTCTGCTCAGCCAAGCGCCTCGCGCAGGATCGCCGCGGCAACGGCGTAGGCATCCGCCACCACCGCGCCGGCATCCGCAAGTGGCGCGCGCGCGGCGGCGCCGGAGTAGAGCAGCGCCAGGCGCCGACCAACCTGCTCCGGGTTGCCGGCACCGGCGGCACGCGCAAGGTCGCACAGGTGCGCGACGAACCGCTGATCGTGCTCAACCACCGCCCGGTGAACCGGATGCTCAGGATCGGGGAATTCGCTTGCCGCAGCCACGAACGGATCGGGGCCGGGCGGCGCCGGTGTAGCGGCCAGGGTCGTGAACAGCTCCAGCAGCCGTGCCCGTGGGACCAGGTCCGTCCGGGCGAGCAGGGCTTCAGCGGCGCTGGTCCGCTCGCACTGCATCAGATGAGCAAGGACAAGCTCATCCTTGGACGCGAACTGTTGATACAGCGTCCGCTTTGAGACCCGGGCGGCCGCGCGCAGCTCATTGATGCTGGTCGCGTTGATTCCCTGGCGTGCGAACAGTCCCGCCGCCGCCGCCAGGATCCGCGTGCGTGCGCCGCGCCCGAGTGAACGGTCGCTGGGGGCAACGTCCGCCACGCCCGCCGCCTAGTGAGCTCCGCTGACGGCCGCCCGGCGCAGTTCCCTTTGGACGTGTGCGATCCGCTGGATCGTGGTGAACAACGTCAGCCCCGCCAGCACGTAGACCGCCGGGGCGAGGAGCTGGAAGTTGCCGAGCGATGCACCCCGCGCGAACAGCAGGCCGATGGAGAGGATCACCACGCGCACCGGTCGCGTCGCCAGGCCCACCTTGCACTGTACGCCCAGCGCCTCTGCCCGAGCGCGGGTATAGGAGACCATCAACGAGAAGAGCACAGCCGCAACCACCGCAGCGACAGCGGCCTGATCGTGCTGAGAGGCGAAATAGGCGCCGACCGCCGTGAGCACGATGCCCTCCTCAAGTCGGTCAAGCGTCGAATCCAGGAACGCCCCGAACTGCGTGCCCTTGCCGGACATGCGGCTGTAGCGCCCGTCCAGCGTGTCCATCACCGAGCCGACGATGAACGCCAGGCCTGCGAGGAAGAACAGCCGTCCGACCAGCAGGCCGGCCGCGGCGAGGTTCAGCGCAAAGCCTGTCAGGGAGATCGCGTTTGGCGTCAGCCGTGACTCGATCAGCCGGTTCCTGAACATCTGCTGCGTCGTCAGGCGCTCACCGGCGGCGCCGGCGCCCCGCTGGCGCGGCCTCGACCTCTGCGGTTTGTGCTCTGTGTCGGCCATGGCGGGCGGCTCAGAGACTAGATGATGGGATGGCGGCGGCGCTGAGAACCGAAACTGACTCAGCGGGCATATACATCCGCAACCGCATCCACCTGAAGTCGAGAGGATCCACTCGATGTACCGCCATCGTCGCACCCCACCGCCGGCCACCATGCGCCGGACGCTGACAGCCCTGCGCCACGATGGAGCCCACACACCCTTGACCGCTCACCGCAGCAAGTGAGCGAAGAGCCCGACGACGCAACCGTGATCGTGGCCTCACTCACCCGGCCTGAGGAGTTCACGGTGATCTTCGAGCGTCACTTTGACGCGATCCACCGCTACCTGCGCCGCAGGCATCCATCGGAGGCTGAGGAGCTGGCTGCGGAGGTGTTCACGGTGGCCTTTGACGCGCGCGCACGCTACCGGGACCAGACCGAGAGCGCGCGGCCGTGGCTGTACGGGATCGCCTCGCGGTTGCTGGCCCGCCGCCGTCGCTCTGAGGCGCGCGCACTGCGCGCCCACGCTTCCAGCGGTGGCCGCCGGGACGCCGCGGAGGACGACTACGGCGCGGCTGAGGCCCGTGCTGATGCGCTGCGGCAGTCGGCTCTGATCGCCCGTTCGGTGGCGGGTCTCAAGCCCGCGGACCGGGACACCCTCCTGCTGTACGCGCTCAGTGATTTGAGCTATGAGGAGGTGGCGCGGGCCCTTGACGTGCCGATCGGCACGGTGCGGTCGCGCCTGTCGCGCGCCCGGCGCCACTGTGAATCAGACCTGCGCGGGACACCGGCCCAGGAGGGAGCACGAGGATGAGTGACGATCAGATGTCCGCCGGGCGGCCACCGTTCGACCAGGCGCTGCGGCGCGAGCCCTTTACGGCGCTGCGCAGTTGGGTGCCAGAGCGTGACGAGGCAGCGCGCCGGCATGCGCGCGTGCGGCTCGAGCTGCACATTGAGCGCCACAGGCCGGCCGGCTCCGCCGGCGCCCGGGCCACCGGCGCCCGGCACCCCGCCACCCCGCCCGCGCAGCTGCCGAGGCGCCAACGCATCGCGGCGTACATCGACTTGCTCCGACGTCAGGGCTACCG
>JAKAED010000210.1:0-667 GCA_021820105.1 Actinomycetes bacterium
CGCTGCGCCTGAGGCTGAGGCCGCTGCGCCTGAGGCTGAGGCCGCTGCGCCTGAGGCTGAGGCCGCTGCGCCTGAGGCTGAGGCCGCTGCGCCTGAGGCTGAGGCCGCTGCGCCCGCTGACGAGGACTAGGCGGCCCGGCGCAGGCTCGGGAAGCGGCTAGCGGTGGCCTCCACCACAAAAAAGCCAAAGGGCTTTCTCGCCAACGCGGTGGAGCTGGTGGTGACTGTCGCTGTCGCCATTGGTCTTGCGCTGCTGATCCAGGCCTTCCTCGTGAAGCCCTACAGGATCCCGAGCGGCTCGATGATTCCGACGCTCACGATCGGGCAGCGGATTTTGGTAAACCGCCTGGACACGCACCCTGGGCTCGGCGCCGTGGTCGTGTTCCATCCGCCGACCGGAGCCGTCACGGGCAACGGGGTATGTGGTAACCCCGCTCAGGGCGGCGGTAAGCAGCAGGCATGCGACAAGAACCTGCCAACGGAGTCCAACCAGACCTTCGTCAAGCGTGTGGTGGGGCTCCCTGGAGACCACCTGAAGATCATCAATGGCTACGTGATCCGCAACGGTGTCAAGGAGCGGGGAGCGTACATTCAGAATTGCACCCAGGTACCGGGGGCAGAGTGCACATTCCCTAAGGAGATCACCGTTCCCGCCGGTGAGTACTAC
>JAKAED010000210.1:677-4722 GCA_021820105.1 Actinomycetes bacterium
TACTACATGCTGGGCGACAATCGTGGTGACTCGCTTGACAGTCGGTACTGGGGCCCGGAGCCACAGAAGTGGATCGTCGGGGTCGCCTTTGCCACCTACTGGCCGATCAATCGCATCGGCTTCTTCTAGAGGCCACGCGGCGTGAAGCGCAGGCCGCCCGGGCCGAAGCTGTTCGCCCACGACCGCGCGCTGGGTGCACGCTTCGTCGCAGGTGCCGACGAAGCGGGGCGTGGATGCCTTGCCGGGCCGCTGGTTGCGGCGGCGGTCCTCTTTGATCATGAGCGTCTCACACGCGCCGACATCCGGGCGCTTGCAGCGCTAAACGACTCCAAGCTACAGACGCCGGCTGCGCGGGCGGAGTTGTATCCCCTGATTCTGAGGACAGCCACTCGGGTTTCGATCGTCTCTCGCTGTGCTCCCGGTATCGACGCTCGCGGGCTGCACGTGACGAACCTCGCGGCTCTGCGTGACGCGCTGACGAGCGTTGCCTGTGCCGGGGCGATCTGTCTAAGCGATGGGTTCAACCTCGGTGAGATCGGCTTTGAGCATCGCGCTGTGATCAAGGGTGATGCGACAAGCGCCGCCATTGCCGCAGCGTCGGTCTTGGCCAAGGAGACACGCGACCGGTATATGCGACGGGCTGACGCCCTGAATCCAGGGTGGGGCTTCGCTCAGCACGTGGGCTATGCCTCCCCTGAGCACCGCAGTGCGATCCGGCGTCTTGGCGTTACGCCGCTGCACCGACTCTCCTTCCAGTCGACCGCCTACCAGCAGTTGACGCTCGGCTGACGCCGGCTCACGATGGGCCGCGAATTGGAGCAGCCCAACTGACCGTCAGAACGCGTTCTCAAGGTGCTCTAGGCGGAGCAGTCGTCCGTCCAGAGCGAGCGTCACGCCGATCGCGTCAAACCGCAGCTGGTTGACCCGCGGGTGGTCGCGCTCTGCCAGCCAGCGTGCTGCCATCCGTCGAAGCTTTGCGCGCTTCTGCGCATGGACAGATTCGAGCGGGTCTCGCAGTTCGCGGGCTGCGATCCGGCACTTGACCTCACAGAAAACGATCCGCTGCCGGTCGCAGGCGATGATGTCCAACTCGCCCCATCTGCTTCGGTAGTTGCGCTCCAGGATCTGAAACCCTCTACGCGTCAGGTGCTCGGCGGCCAACTGTTCGCCGATGGCCCCCGTTGTGCTCCGTCGGTTCGCTGACATGCTGCCAAGCTAGGTCTGCGCCTGTAACGGAAATGTGCCGCCGCGTGACGCGAGTGTGTCTTCAGACCCCGCGACGCCAAGAGATTGACACTCCCGGCACATTTGGTGACAGACCCGGCACAGGTGCCGCCGTAGCTTCGGCTGCATGCTTGCACGTGCTACGACCTTTGCGATTGACGGCGTCGAACCCCGCCGCATAGCCGTTGAAGTGGATATCCGCCCGGGGCTGCCTGCGTTCACCATTGTCGGGCTGGCTGACACGGCCGTCAGGGAGGCGCGCGAGCGGGTCCGGGCGGCGATCCAGAACTCGGGCTTTGAATTCCCACAACGCCGCATCACGGCCAACCTCGCACCGGCCTCCCTGCGCAAGATCGGCCCCGGATTCGATGCTGCCTTGGCGCTCGCGGTGCTGGCGGGAAGCGGACAGCTTGACGCGGCGTACCTGGTTGACGTAGCCGTCTATGGCGAGCTGTCGCTCAGCGGTGAGCTGCGCTGGGCGGCAGGAACGCTGGCGGTGGCGGAAGGGGCACGGCGTCATCGGATCCCGGCATTGGTTGTACCGGCGGCGCAGGCTCGGGAGGCATCGCTGATCGACGGAATCAGAGTTCTGGGCGTCTCCAACCTGGCGGCGGCGGTCGAAGCGGTGACCGGCCGCGTCATCCCGCCACTGCCGGAAACCGCTTCTGAGGTCCGGCCGAGAGTCATGCCCGACCTGGCTGACGTTCGGGGACAGCGGATACCACTACGGGCGATGGAGATCGCTGCCGCGGGTGGTCACAACCTGTTGTTCGAAGGTCATCCCGGTACAGGCAAGACGATGCTCGCACGTAGGCTTCCATCGATCCTCCCACCATTGAGTCGTGCGGAGGCGCTGGAGGTCACGCGCGTCCACAGCGTGGCCGGTCTGCACAGTGGCGGTCTGGTCAATGAGCGGCCGTTCAGGGCCCCGCATCACACCATCTCTGCGGCGGGACTCGTTGGCGGTGGCAATCCACCAAAACCAGGCGAAGCCTCACTCGCCAGCGGCGGCATCCTGTTCTTGGACGAGCTCTCTGAGTTCCAGAGGCCGACGCTCGAGGCACTCCGTCAACCGCTTGAGGATGGGCGCGTGACGATCGTGCGTGGCCAGCGAGCATTGGTCTTCCCAACCCGCTTCATGCTGGTGGCAGCGACCAACCCCTGCCCGTGTGGGTTTGCTGGAGCGGGCGACCGGTGCACCTGCTCGGAGATGGACATCCGCCGACATGAGCGACGGCTGAGCGGACCGCTGCTTGATCGGATGGACATGCTGGTGAACGTCGCGCGACCGTCTGAAGCGGATCTGGGTGCGGGGGCGGTGACGGATTCGTCAGCCGTGCGTCAGCGCGTGATGGCGGCCCGGGAGCGCCAAGTGTATCGGCTACGCGGGACGCGCGCGGCCTGTAATGGCGAATTGGATGCCTCGCTGATTCAGGCCCGGATCCGTCTCGATGCCGCAGCCCAGGCGACACTCGGCAGCGCATATCTCAGAGGCACACTCTCCGCCCGCGGGAGGTTCCGGGTGATCCGGGTGGCGCAGACGATCGCTGATCTGGCTGCCCGGGATGTGGTGGGAGTTGAGGATGTGCTGGGAGCGCTGGCCTTGCGGGAGCAGCATGGCTCGGGGGAGCGCGCGGTCGCATGAGCGCGTCTGCTTGCGATGACTGCCTCCGGCGTGCAGGTCTCATCGAGCAGCTCGGCGGCAACCTTGACTTCCACGCTCGCCACCTGCTGGAGATCCTCGATCTGAACGACGATGAGCTGCTGGCGCTGCCGACAGGAGCACTGCGGGCGAGGCTCCGCGACAGCCATCGCCGGTTCACGACCGCTGAAGCCGAGCGGCGCCGCAGGCAGGCAGCAGAAGCGGGCCTGCAGATCATCTGCCGCTGCGATCCGGGATATCCAAGTCGACTGCTGGGCGTGCCGGCGGCGCCCGCCGTCCTCCACGTGTTTGGAGAGCTGGATCGCTTCTTGGAGCTGTGCGCTCAGGAGCCGGTGGCGCTTGTGGGTTGCAGGCGGGCCACCGAGTACGGCCGAGACGTGTCGGCGCTGCTGGGCAGGGGGATCAGCGCAAGCGGTCTGACGGTCATCAGCGGCATGGCTCCGGGCATTGACTCGAGCGCTCACGACGGCGCATTGGCGGCTGGTGGCCGGACCATCGCGGTGCTGCCCGGCACAGCATCCGTGTCATACCCGCGGAGCAACCGGAGGTTGCACGAGCGGATCGTGAAGTCCGGTGCGGTGATCAGTGAATGTGGACCTGGAACGTCGGTGCGCCGTTGGATGTTGCCGGCGCGCAACCGCATCATCGCCGCCTTGGCGGAGATGACCGTGGTTGTTCAGGCGGGGGAGCGCTCGGGAGTGGAAACAACCGTTGCGGCCGCCACCACATATGGTCGTCTGCTCGGCGCCGTGCCGGGGTCAGTGCTGCTTCCGCAATCGCACCGCCCAAACCGGATGCTGGCGGGGGGCGCGGTCCTGATCAGTCGTGCCCAGGACGTGCTGGACGCCGTTTATGGAGCTGGCGCCCGGCTTGCCACGGATCTCTCGCGGCCATCCCTGAAACCCGGGCAACAGGCTGTGGTCGAGGCAATCGCCTCTGGCGCCGACACGATCGCTGCGCTGAGCCGCACCGGTATTGCTGAGGAGCAGTTGCTGACAGTCCTTGCGGGGCTTGAGCTCTCCGGCAGTCTGCGCCGTGAGACGGGCGGCAGATATGTCCTCATCAGCTGAACGGTGGTCAGCAACTCTGGCATACTTCCGGGGTGCGATTTCTGCGGATGAAGCCCGGCCATGGAGAGGTGCTCATCGCAGAGGGAGA
>JAKAED010000058.1 GCA_021820105.1 Actinomycetes bacterium
CGGCGTCGGCGCGTCGCGCGTGCGCGACCTGTTCTCGCAGGCGAAAGAGGCAGCCCCGGCGATCATCTTCGTCGATGAGCTGGATGCCGTGGGCCGCTCCCGCGCCTCGTCCGGACCCAACATCGGCGGCGGTCATGACGAGCGTGAACAGGCGCTCAATCAGATCCTGACCGAGATGGATGGTTTCGACGCCCACACGGGCGTGATCGTGCTGGGAGCCACGAACCGACCGGAGATCCTCGACCAGGCGCTGCTGCGGCCAGGGCGGTTCGACCGTCGTGTGGTGGTGCAGCCGCCCGACCGAGTGGGTCGCGAAGCGATCCTCAGGGTGCACACGAGATCGGTCCCGCTCTCATCCGAGATCGACCTCGGTCAGATCGCCTCCACCACCCCAGGCATGGTCGGAGCCGATCTGGCCAACCTGGTCAACGAGGCAGCCCTGCTGGCGGCGCGGCGCAACCATCCAGCCGTACAGCAGCAGGATTTCACCGACGCCCTTGAGCGCATCGTCCTGGGCGCAGCCCGCAGCGTCGTGATCAGTGACGAGGACCGACGCCGCACCGCCTACCACGAGTCGGGACATGCAATTGTCGGCATGCTCACTCCCGGCGCCGATCCGGTGCGCAAGGTCTCGATCATCCCACGCGGCCAGGCCCTGGGGGTGACCTTTTCCGCTCCCGACGCGGACCGCTTCAACCTGGACCAGCGCCACCTGCTGGCGCAGATCAAGGTCGCCTTGGGCGGGCGCTGCGCAGAGGAGATCGTCTTTGGCGACCTGACCACGGGGGCCGAGTCAGACATCCAGCACCTGACGCGCATCGCTCGCTTCATGGTCGGCCGGTGGGGTATGAGCACCGCCATCGGTCCTGTCGCCGTCCTGCCACAGGAGGGTCAGGGGATGTTGCTTCCAGGTGTGTCCGAGACCTCTGAGAAGACACAGCAGCTGATCGACGAGGAGGTCCATCGGATCGTCGAACAGGCGCACCGCGAGGTGCTGGAGCTCCTGCGTGAACACCGGCCGCAGCTGGATGCCCTGGTCAGCGCGCTGCTGGAGCAGGAGACGCTGGACCACGCCGAAGCCTACGCGGCTGTTGGCGTGCAGGTCCCGATCCGTGCCGATGCCGACGGCGCGCCGGCGCTCGTCGAGGGCCGCAGCGCGGCAGACGCTGCGAGCTAGTCACCCAGGTGCGTCATGCGGGCCAGCGCCTCATGGCACTCCACGACACGCTGCTTGACCGGGTCGGAGTCCGGACGGTCATGCACAAGGTCCCAGGTGCGGTCGGCGATCTCCCGCGCGGTTTCCGGGGTCGCCAACTCCCATAGCCGATCGACAAGGCGCAGCTCGAACTGCTCGATCTGGTCGGCGGGGTCACCGGGAGGCATCTTCGGAAGTGGTTCGCCAGTGGTCTCGCGCCACATACCGGTGGCCACGAGCAGGCGGTTGCGCATTTTGATCTGGTCCATCGGAGGCATGATCGTAGTGCGTTCTCCGGCAAATGCTGCTCTGAGCGACCGAGGTTCGTTTCGCCCGAGCCGACACCTACCCTGCTCACATGCTGTTCGTGACCTGGAACGTGAACTCTCTGCGGGCGCGTCTGCCCCGAGTTCTGGAGCTGCTTGGAGAACATCAGCCGGACGTGGTCGCCCTGCAGGAGACCAAATGTTCAGCGGAGAACCTGCCAATTGCAGAGCTCGACGAGGCTGGTTACGCGGTCGTCCATCACTCCGCCGGTCAGTGGGCCGGGGTGGCACTGCTGGTCAGGCGTCCGCTGGAGCCTGAGGCTCCGCTGCTGGGCCTGCCCGGCGACCCGGTTCCGAGCGAGGCGCGTTGGTGCGAGGCGACGGTTGCCGGCGTCCGCTTTGTGAGCACCTACGTGCCCAACGGGCGGACGCTGGACAATCCCGAGTTCCCGCGCAAGCTCGCGTTCCTGGAGGCCGCGGCCAAGCGGGCCGCGGCCATTCGCTTGGAGGCTGAGATGGTGA
Source organism: Actinomycetes bacterium (assembly GCA_021820105.1). Lineage (GTDB taxonomy): Bacteria > Actinomycetota > Thermoleophilia > Solirubrobacterales > Solirubrobacteraceae > Palsa-465. The sequence goes on from JAKAED010000058.1 coordinate 1,984, forward strand.
TCGCAGGCGACCTCAACATCGCGCCGGAGGATGTGGACGTCCATGACCCGCTCGCATACGTTGGCTCGACCCATGTGAGCGCACCGGAGCGTGAGGCGCTGGCCGCGATCACGGAGGGCGGTCAGTTGGTCGACGCGTTCCGCCACCTGCATCCGGATGAGCAGCAGTTCACCTGGTGGGACTACAGGGCTGGGAACTTTCACAAGAACCTGGGGATGCGGATCGACCTGGCGCTAGTCAGCTCCGGGCTCGCGCAGGGCCTGCTCGCGTGCGGGATCGATCGCGACTTTCGCAAGGGGTTCAAGCCCTCCGATCATGCTCCATTACTGGTCTGGCTGGGATTGGGGTAGGCTCGGCCGTGTGGCAGACTCATCGGCGCTGACCAAGCCCCACTCCGACAACTTCCGCTCCGTGCTCGGGCGACTTCCAACCGGAGTCGTGGTCGTGACCGGTGGCGAGCCCTCGGCCCCCAGCGGCCTGGTTGTCGGCTCGTTCATGTCGGTCTCCCTGGAGCCTCCCCTGGTGGCCGTCTGCGTGGCCAGGACCTCCACCAGCTGGCCTGCGATTGAGCTCGCCGGCCACTTCTGCGCGAACGTCCTGGCTGAAGGCCAGGAGGATCTGGCGCGCCGGTTCGCGCGCAAGGGCGGGGACAAGTTCGCCGGGATTGCGTGGTCCCCGGCACCGGCCACCGGTTCGCCGCTGCTCGGCGATGTTGCCGCATGGATCGACTGCCGCATCTACGAACGCTATGAGGCCGGTGATCACTGGCTCGTGCTCGGTGAGGTTCTCGAGCTGAGCGGACTCCGTGAGGGCGGAGCGCTCGTCTTCCACAGCGGGTCGTTCAGACCGCTCAGCTGACGCCGCGCGGGTAGGCTTCTTCGGAAACCCTCACCTGCAACGCCGAAGATTCGGAGCGATGGCACAGATTCTGGTTGTGGATGACGAACCCGCGGTACGCAGGGCGCTCGAGCGAGCGCTGCGGCTCGACAAGTATGAGGTTGAGCTTGCCGTGGACGGCGAGGAGGCGCTTGACCGGCTCGCAGAGCGACCCGTGGACGCGGTGATCCTCGATGTGATGATGCCCGGCGTGGACGGGCTGGAGGTCTGCCGGCGCATGCGTGCGGCGGGCGATCGGACACCCGTGCTGATGCTGACCGCCCGAGACGCGATCGACGACCGCGTGATCGGACTCGATGTCGGTGCCGATGACTACCTGGTCAAGCCATTCGCCCTGCGGGAATTGCAGGCGCGATTGCGCGCGCTGCTGCGGCGTGCGGGTGACGACGGCGAAGCGACCGAGACACTGCGGTTCGGAGATCTGGTGCTGGATCCGATCGCGCATGAGGTCCACCGCAGCGACCGGCTGATCGAGCTCTCAAAGACTGAATTCCTGCTGCTCGAACTCTTCATGAAGCACCCGCGACAGGTGCTCACACGCTCCACGATCTTTGAGAACGTCTGGGGCTATGACTTCGGGCCCACCTCAAACGCGCTGGGCGTCTACATCGGCTATCTGCGGCGTAAGACCGAGGAGGGCGGAGAGCCGAGAGTCCTGCACACCGTGCGGGGCATCGGGTACGTCCTGCGAGACTAGGTAGGGCAGATGCCCCTGCGCAGACGCATCAGTATCGTGGCCGCGGCGGTGGTCGCCGTGGCTGTCGCCATTGCCGTGATGGCGAGCTACTTCGTGGTACGAGGCCAGCTGATCAACCAGGTTGACAGTGAGCTGACCGCGGAGGCTCAGCGAATCGAGACCGGGGACATCGGCGCTCTGCAGCGCTCCACTCCGCTGCCCGGCAACCCCGCCAACAACGGCGGAAACGCGCCCTACGTGCAATACGTCGGGACTCAGGGCGAACGTGCGCTGCCGTTGGATCAGAACAATCGCCCGTACCAGAGCAACAACAAGTATCTGCCGATCAACGCGGCGATCATTGCCGTCGCCAAACGCGAACGCAGCAGCGTGCTGGTCACGCTCAACGCCTCGGATGGCTCACAGCTGAGAGTCATGGCTTTCCCCTGGACTGGGTTTGATCCGCAGACGGGGCAGACCGTACCGATCGCGGTGGAGTTGGCACGCCCACTCGCTCCGGTGCAGAACGTGCTCAACAGCCTGCGGTGGATCCTGACGCTGCTGTTCTTGGCGGTTGTCGCGCTGGCCGCACTGCTGGCGAGGATGGCGACCCATCGCGTGCTGAGGCCGCTTGCCGAGGTCACGTCCACCGCCAAGCTGATCGGTGAGACAGACGATCTCAGCCAGCGGATTGAGGTGCATGAGCAGGATGAGGTGGGGCAGCTCGCGACTCGGTTCAACGAGATGCTCGAGCGGCTGGAGAACTCCCGCTCTGAGCTGGACGCCTCGGTGAGCGCGCAACGCCAACTGGTGGCTGACGCGTCGCATGAGCTGCGCACCCCGGTCACCAGCCTGCGCACCAACATCGAGGTGCTGCTCTCCGGCGCCGAGTTGGATGAGGAGGATCGCAACCGGCTGCTGACGGATGTCGTGGAACAGAGCGAGGAGCTCAGCACCCTGGTATCCGACCTGATCGAGGTGGCCCGTGGGGACACTCCACCCACAAACCTCGAGGACATTCGCCTGGACCGCCTGGCTGAGGAGGCACTTGACCGTGCTCGGCGCAACGCTCCTGAGGTGGAGTTCGTCGAGAGCCTCCACCCAGTCGCTATGCAGGGAAATGCGGAGCGGATGATGCGGGCGATCAACAACCTGTTGGACAACGCGACGCTGCACGCCGGCCACGGCGGTCCGGTTGAACTGACGGTGGATGCACGCGGCGTGACCGTCAGGGATCACGGGGACGGGTTGGCCGACGCCGATCTGCCGTACGTCTTTGACCGCTTCTACCGCGGCGCCAACTCGCGTGCCCGCCAGGGCAGCGGCCTTGGCCTGGCGATCGTCAGGCAGGCGGCCGAACAGCATGGCGGAACGGCCACCGCCGCCAACGCTCCAGACGGAGGTGCAGTCTTCTCGCTGATCCTGCCCGGATTGAGCACGCCCGATGATGCCGATGACGACAGCCGCTTCGATGCGCATCCTCCTCGGCGGAGTTCAGCGGTGGGCGATGACCCGCGCGTGACGGGCGGTTCGGAAGCGTCGGCGCAGCAGCCACTGGCAGATGGCGAAGATCGGGACAACCGGCACCAGCAGCAACACGCGTTGCTGTGGCATTCCGATCACCAAGGCGTAGAGAGTCTCGACGATGACGGCCGGCATCAGGGCCAGCAGCGTCGTATGTGAGCGGTAGCCCGAGAAGTGCTCGCGGGCGGTCAATTCGGTCACCCCCAACGCCATCACCGCGAGCCCTGCCTCAAGCCCTGCGCCGCCGCGATTCAGAGCGCCGATTACCAGCCCCACCAGGCCGGCGAGGATCGCCACCTCCGAAACCGGCACTCCGCCGAACGGCCCGACAGGCCGCGCTCCGACGGTGCCGAGCGTCCGGCTGGCCTGAGCGTGCTCGGACCGCGCCCGTTGCTCCCGCGCAGCGCGCTGTGCGCGACGCGTTGAAGGCGCGGCAGTCGGGATCGCGCCGCGGGGCTTGCGGGTTCGCCGTTTGGACCGCGACGCGCTCATCGCCTCAGCTGGGTTCGCCCCCCAAACCCTCAGGCAGCGTGGGCAGCTCTCCCTCAGACCGGGCGGCCGCCTCGTTCTCCTGCTTGATCTCCAGCCAGAGCTCCTCACGGTATATGGAGACCGAGCGCGGCGCCTCAATACCCAGCCTGACGGTGGCGCCGCGAACCTCCAGCACCTCGATAATCACCTCGCCTCCGACGATCACTCGCTCGCCGGCCCGCCGCGTCACTCGAAGCATTCGGTGAAGCTTATGTGTTGCGCGGGTCGGACGCCCGCCGCGGCCTCACAGGACCAGCTTTGCTGGCACCGACGGCTGCCCGGCTCAGGCTGCCGCGCCTGACGACGCGAGCGGCTGGGCGGGGAACAGCGGAGCCTTGACGGCCATACCTTCCAGCTGGTTGATCAACTGGTGTCCCTGGCCGTCGCGAATCAGGATCGGGGCTCTCAGGTTGACTGTGATCTCGCTGATGACGCTGGAGGCGGTCACGGTCACGTACACGTCAGCGGTTGCGTCCTCGTCAAGGCCAAGCAGCTCCGCATCGGCGTCCATCAACTCCACCGCGAAGTCCTTGAAGAAGCGGTGCGGGTTGGTGACCGGCAGGGCGACGGCCTCGTCGTCAAGCGACTGCAGCCACAGAAATGGGCTACCGGGGTCGGTACTGAGCAGCGCGTAGCGCCTGCCGCCCAGTCCTATCAGGCCGTCCGGAAATTCGATGATGCTGTCGACCAGCACCTCCACGGGGCCGAAGCGCGCCGTCGGATAGGTCTCGGTCAGCGGCTCCCGATCGGGATCTGCGGCTGCGCCGCGCGGAAAGACAGATGTCGCGTTCATGCCTGGAGGAAGTTGAGCAGTGAGGTTTGGATGATGTCGGCGGCCGACTGCAGAGCTGCCTGGTAGCCGGCCTGTTCGGTGGAGAAGGTCACGGTCGCCTTTGCCATATCGGTGTCAGCGACGTTGCTGAGCGCCGTCTGCGCGTTGGTCGTGAAGGCAGTGAGCCGGCTGGAGGCCATCTGCAGGCTGTCCTGCGTGGCCCCCACGGTGGCCTGGATGGATCCGAGCGCGCGCAGATTCGTGTCCAGATTAGTGAGCTGATTGCCCAGATCCGCCTGCGAGCCGCCGTTGGTTGCGGTCAGATCGTTGTAGATCGTTCGCAGCGTTGCCAGCATGCCACCCGAACCGTCGGACTGCAGCGCGCCACCCCCATGGCTGCTGGTGCCGGCCGTGCCGGTGGTGATGCCGCTGCCGAGCACGCTGTAGAGGTTCGCGTTGACCTGTATCTGGGTGCTCGGACCGACAGAGTAGTTGATGGAGTTGGTGTTACCGCTGTACACATCCTCACTCGGCGGATCCGCAGCGGTGGCGGTTGAGTTCCAGGGCTGGGTGTTCACCGCGTCACCTGAGAAGATGTAGTTACCGTCGTACTGGGCGTTGGCGGACTGCTTGATCTGACTGATGTACTGCAGGACCTCCTGCGCCGCGGCGTTCAGGTCTGTCTGGTTCAGCGTGCCGTTGGCTCCCTGCACAACCAGGGTGCGAATCGTCTGAGCGCTCTGCTGAATCGACTGGAGGCTGCTTGAGGCGCTCTGCACCCAGGCGGTGCCCTGTGTGACGTTGGTCTGGTATGCGTTGTAGGCATTGACCTGCGCGGTGAGTGAGATCGCCAGGGCGGCTCCGTACGGGTTATCGGAGGGCTGGTTGATCTGGTAGCCGGTTGAAAGCTGCTGCTGGACCTGAGTGAGCTGGGTGAGGTCGTTCTCGATCGCGTTGATCGTGGTGTTGCCGATCATCTGCGAAGTGATGCGCTGGGTCATCGTCCTGCCCTCCTACTGCCCAACCAGGGTCATCAGGGAGTTCATTACGGTGCTGAAGGCGTTCATGACCTTCGCCGAAGCCTGGTATGACTGCTGCTCATTGATCAGGTTGGCCATCTCCTGAGACAGATCCACACCCTCAACGCTCGTGCGCTGATTGGTGATCTGGGTCTGCAGCGCAGTTGCGGTGGCCTGCTGCGTGTTTGCTCCCTGTGCGAGCGAGCCGACCTGTTGGACAAAGGCCTGATAGGACGTGTCGGCGACTCCGCCGGCGTTGGCCGCCTCATCCAGAGCAACGTCGTTGTCGCTCGCATTGCTCGCCGGCGCGGCGGTGGCCAGACTCGACACCTGCACATTGTTGGTGCCCTGCGTGTTGCCTCCGGCCGGCGTCGAGGATGACACGGCCTGTGGCGTGATCCCGGTCGTGACGGCGTTCGCGAGGGTTGAGGACACGGACAGCGAGGCTGCGGTGATGGCACCACCGCCGGAGGCGGTGAAGAAGGGCGCGTTCAGCGTGAGCTTCGTCGTGGTGCCGGTGACGGTGGGGTTGTTCACCTCGCTGGCGAGATTTGACGCAACCTGATCAAGCGAGGCACTGACCGTGCCGATGGTTCCGAGCTGGGTGGCGGGCGTCGGCGCCGCGTAGTCGGTGACACCTGCCGCGAAGCTCGGCGTGCCCAGATCGCCAAAGCCGTTACTTGAGTAGCCGGCCAGTCCGATCAGGGCACCGAGCGTGCCGCCGACCGTGGTCGCCAAAGTCGCGGCCGAGGTTGCCGCACCGGCCGCGCTGCTGAACTGCGACTGCCAGGCCGCCGCCCATCCACTTGCCGGTGTGGTGCCGCCGGAACCGAAGCTGCCGAAGTTGTCACCCGGCGGGACCGTCCCTCCGGGCCGGATACCCACCGGATCGTTGATCAGCGCCGTCCCGGTCACGCCACCGAAGTAGACGGTCACCGATCCATCGCTGTTGTTCTGAACCTGAGTGTTGCCGAGCTTCGAGAGGTTGTCGAGCGCGGCGTTGCGTTGATCGATCAGGTCATTGGGGCTCTGTCCCGCGGCCTTGGCCTGCATGATCGAGTAGTTCAGCGAGGCGATGTTGTACGCGTCGTTGTAGAGCGTCCCACCTGACGCCCCGGCGCCGGTCGGACCCTCCATCGTCGCCGTGTACTGGCTGTTGACCTGCCCCAGGATCGACGCCGAGTTCGCCGGATTGACCAGCGATGTGTTCGATGGATCCATCGGCGTGCCAGGACTTGCGCCGTTCAGCTGCGAGCTGAGTGTGTTGAACGCTTTTGCCACCGCTTGGCCCTGCTGCACCACGGCCTGCTGCGCTGCGGGGCTGTTGGGGCTGTCGGCAAGGCTGTTCCAGTCGCTCCAGAAGGTCGCCAGCTGGGCGCTGATGCCGTTTGCGGAGGGCTCGTTGAGCGCCACCTGAATCTGCTGGAGATAGGTTTGGGTGGTATTCGCGTTGCCGCTCGAGGCGTTCTGCTGGCGCCAGGCCGCATCCAGGTACGGGTCGCCGACATTCGTGATGCTCTGGGCGTTGACGCCTGTGCCCAACTGCATCGCCCCGTCAGCACCTGATCCCGCGATCGGCAGTGACGGCGCCTCCACCAGGTTGACGACCTGCTGCTCGTAACCCGGGGTGTTGGCGTTGGTGATGTTCTGACCGGTGGTGTCAAGCTGCTCCTGGGCAGCCTCGACGCCGCTCAGCGCCGTGTTCAGTGTCAGGTAGCTGGAGATGTACATGGGCGCGCTTCCTACGCTTCCAGGTCAAAGACGGGACGGTGCATCAGTGGTCGGCGTCGCCGCACGCCGGCCTGATCTCCGCCGGAGTCATATCCGCCGGCGTTTCCGGCAAGTCGGAGCAGGTGGTCAAGGAACGCCAACTCCTGCTGGATCAGTGCGCGGTTGACGGTGTGCTCACGCTGGATCTCGAGCAGCATGCCGCGCAGCTCTGCCGCCTGTGCACGCGCGACCGCAGCAGAGTCGTCATCCATCAGGTTGGCCAGCAGCATGATGCTCACGTCGCCGGCGCTCACCCCCAGCCGCGCTCCAGCCCGCTCAAGCAGTTCAAGCCGCTCACTCTCAATCACCTCACGCCGGTGCATCTCGATCTGCAGCATGTTCGCCAGCCGCACCACCTGGGCAACCCCCCGTTGCCGGATGGCAGCGGCCTGCTCGAGCACGATCGCGAGCATGCGGCGCGCAGATTCAAGCTGTGTGGCAAGGTGCGCCAGCACGTCGCGCGTGAGCAGGTCATCCACGTGCTGGTCGGTGACAGTCATGGCTTACGCGTGCTCCCACCGGCGCCCCCGGGTGATGCCAGCGCGGGGTCGAGTTGCTGTGCAAACTGCTCCGCCAGCCCGAGGCCACCGCCGGCCATGATGCTTGAGCTGAGGGCCTGAGGAATCAGGGCCCCGTAGGCACTGGCGCCACCCATCAGCCCGTCCGTGCTCCCGCCCGCGGGCGTGGAGACATCAGCTGCACCTGAGCCGGCTGCAGCACCGCTGTTCTGGCCCGAGCCCGCGAACATCGTCCCGGCCAGTTGTTGGGTCAGCTCGTTGACGAGCACGCTCTCAAACGCGAGACCCTCGCTGTAGGCCTGCATCGCCTTGGCGTTGCCGTTGCGGATGTTCGCCGGGATCTCAGCCACGTTCAGGTTCGGGATGCCGGCGGTTGATCCGATCGTTCCCAGCGAGATGTTGGGGCTTGTTGGGCTCATCACCTGAGCGTGGCCGCGATCTGACCGAGTTGCGCCTCCAGCTGCACGGCGCGGCTGCCCATTGCATACGACTGCTCGGCATTCATCATCGCTGCGACCTCGCTGTTGAGGTCGACGTTCGACTGCTCGAGGTAACCCTGCTGGATCGTCACGCCCTGGGCCGGGCGCACGGGACCACTTGCAGCCGTCGCCGCATAGACACCATTGCCCTGCGGAAGCAGCTTGTCGGGCGCCGTGACCTGCACAACCTGGAGTTGGCCCACCTTGCTGCCACCGACCGTCACCGTCCCGTTGGCGGCGATCGAGACCTGCGCCGGCTGTGTGCCCTTGGGTAGCGTGATCGGTGGCACGAGCTCCATCCCCAGTGAGGTGGTGAGCTGCCCGGCCGCATTGAGCTGCAGGGTTCCGTTGCGGGTCAGCCCGGTGGTGCCATCCGGCTGACGAACCTGCAGATACCCGGGGCCGGTGAGGGCAACGTCGAGCGGGTTCTTCGTGGGCTGGATCGAGCCCTGAGCCTGGCTGAACCCCAGCGTGTCGGCGGCCGAGCCGGCACCAACGATGGCGCTGGACGGAGCGGCGTTGTCAGTGGTGTAGAGCAGATCGTGAAACCCAACGACCTCACTCTGGTAGCCGGGCGTGTTCTGGTTCGCGATGTTGTTGGACACCGCGTCGAGCTGGTTTTGAGCGGCCTCCATGCCGGCGGCGGCTGAATACATTCCCTCAAGCATCAGGGCACCTGCGCCACGGAGGAGGCGCTCTCCTGCATCGTCCGGCTGATCGTGCCAATCGCCTGCTGGCCCGCCGTGTACGCGTTCAGGGCGGTTTCCATCCTGACCATTGTCTGAATCGGATCGATGCCCGAGCCCTCAAGCTTTCCGGAGTAGATCTGACCGGTTGCGCGCCCACCCGCTGCCGTACCGGAGAAGTTGTTGTTGCCAAGCTGCGATGGGTTGTTGACGGTGAACAGTCCCAGCGCCGTGGTCGGCACCGTCCCCTGCGCGCCGACCTTGATCGGTGCGCCGGTCTGTGACAGCACGTTGTCGCCGAACTGATCGATCAGCAGTCCCTGGTTGTTGACGCTGAACTGTCCGTTGCGGGTGTACTGCACACCACCTGCGGTGCGCACGGCGAAGAAGCCGCTGCCCGACACTGCAAAGTCCAATGACCTCCCCGTTGTCTGCAGCGGTCCCTGAGCGAGATTGGTCTTGCCCTTGCTGAGCTCTACACCGAGGTCGATCGAGCCGATCGACTGGCCGGTTGCGGAGTTCTGCAGCAGCAGCGCATCGAAGCTCTGCTGTACGGACGAGGAGGCCTTGTAGCCGGGCGTGGAGGCGTTGGCCAGATCGTTTGCGATCTGGTCCTCCTGGACCTGCTCGGCAAGCATTCCCGAGGCGGCGATGTTCAGACCGACATCCATCGTTCCTCGTAGTCGGCCGGCCAACTGGAATCTTGAGCCAGAGCCGAAGCTGGTGCAGACTGGACGGATGCAACCGCTGGCGGTGGATGCCGCACTGCTCCGTACGGTCCTCACGACCGATATCAGGCTGACCATCGGGCGGGAGCTGATGGTCAGAGTCGCCACCGTCACCGCCGAGGGCCGCGGCGTGATCAGTCTCGCCGGGATCCTGCTCGACGCTGAGCTGCCTCGGAACGTCCACGCCGGGGCTGAGTTGCGTCTGCAGGTCAGGGAACTCACGCCTGAGAAGGTGGTGCTCGCGATCAAGGACGGATCGCAACAGGTGCCGCTGGTCCCGGTCCAGGAACCGCGAGTGCCATTGCCCGGCGGTGGCTCACTGCACGTGCGCGAGCGCGATGCCGGCGGCCCGGTGGCCGCCGGCGACCGTCCTCACACCTTGAACCTCCGCTACGACGCCCCCAACCTCGGCGCAATTGATCTGCAGTTCACGCTGACCTCAGGCGCGCTCGCCCTGACGGTTGCCGTCGCTCCGAGCGCGATGGAGACTGCGCGGGCAGAGAGCGATGCCCTGCAACAGAGTCTCGCCACCGCCACCGAGCGCGTGGCCAGAGTGAGCATCGTCCCACGGCATGAACCGGTGGAGGTCTTTGCATGAGCGCCGGTGAAGACGATCAGCCGAAGTTCGCCACCGCCCTCAGTTACGAGCAGGGCCAGACCGCGCCACAGGTGGTGGCTTCGGGCCGGGGACTGATCGCCGAGCGGATCGTGGCCGCCGCGCGCGAGAGCGGCGTGCCGGTCAGATCGGATCCGGCCCTGGCGCAGGCGCTGTCCGCGCTGGACCTGGGTGACGAGGTCCCCGAGGCGCTCTACCGGGCGGTGGCCGAGGCGCTGGCCTGGGCCTACAAGCTTGACGCCCAGACCCGGCGAGGCCGCAGTTAGAAGCTACGCAACCTCGCTGAAGAGCTGCTCATCCGCGGCCAGCAGTTCCCGCAGGCGCTTGCGCAGCTGGCTGTGGATCTGGCAGACGCGGCTCTCGGTCACGCCGAGCGCCTCACCGATCTCGCGAAGCGTCATGTTGTGCAGGTAGAGACGCACCGCCACCTGCCGCTCACGCTCGGGCAGCTGCTCAAAGGCGGCCCGGAAGCGCAGCTTTGCGTCATCCCGCACCGCGCGCTGCTCTGGATCCAGGTCAGCGTCACGGCTGGAGAGCGTGTCGATGCGCTCAATTGTCGTGTCGTCGTCGCCCATCACCAGGACGTTCAGCGACCCGACGTCGGAGCGATGGATGTCACCGAGCCAGCGATCCAGCTCCTCCGGCGTGAGGTCAACGGCATCTGCCAGCTCCTGGTGTGAGGGCGCGCGGCCGTAGAGCGCGATGAAACGCTCCCGCGCACGGCTGATGTCGCGCTCCCAGCGTCGCAGTGAGCGCGGAGCCCAGTCGTTGCGCCGCAGCTCATCCAGGACGGCCCCGTGGATACGCGTCCAGGCGAACTGCTCGAGCGTCGCGCCCCGCTCCGGGTCGTACCGATCGATCGAGCGCATCAGTGCCTCGAGCCCGCAGGACACGAAGTCCTCGACCTCGCAGCGAGCGGGTATCTCCCGCGCCTTTCGGTAGACGATGTACTTGACCATCGGGGCGAGCGTGAGCACCAGGCGGTCACGCAGCGCCGAGTCACCGGTGGCGTTGTAGCGCTCCCAAAGCTGTTGAACGGTTTCACTGCTGGCCCGCTCACTTTTGACCCGCGTCACTTAATTTCTCCCTCGCACGACCGCTTATTTCCTCAGGGAACCGACTTCTCCTACATCGGCTTTTCATTCCAGAAAACTGAAGTGCCTAAATCTCATTTGCGCGTGCTTTGCGGCTCCGGAGGGCGTCGCGGAGCAGTTTTGAACGCCACAAATGTGGCCATCAGCAGGTATTTTGTGGTCTCTCAGTGGTCCTTATGCGGTTTTCCCGCAGATCTGCTCAAAGCCACGCAAATTGCGTCAATCTGCGGGCGCGCTGGGGTCGGGCTAAGGATCCCGGCGTCGCTGCCGATCACCGGATGGCCCAACTAGTGAAGGACTCAGGAGCGCCATGGCACTTCGTCTGACCAAGACCTCATTGCCCGCAGAGCCGGTTTCGGTCGCGGATGCGGTGAAGGCTAAGTACGCAGCCGAGAACCAGCTCGTCCAGGAGCTCGTGCGGCGTGGCGCGGGCCTGCTGACGGCCGAGGACCTGCGCGGCTATCTGCGGCTCTTTGCCGAGGCCGGCGAGCTCGAGAACCCGCAACGCGTCTACCAGGCACGCAAGCTTCTGCTCGAGCAGGGCCTGGCTACGCTCGGCGGCCGCACTGACAAGCGCGCCACGGAGCTGCTGCTGGCAATGGCGCGCGCGGCCGTCAGCCTGCTGGAGGCGGATGCAGCCGAGCCGGTGTTGCTCAACTACGCCGGTGTGATCATGTACGAGCTCTGGGCACTGGACGCTGCAAGACTCCTGTTCGAGGCGGCCAAACGCCTTGACCCGGAACTTCCGCACATTGACCGGAACCTGCGCGAGGTCAGCAAGCGGGCCCGTTCAGGAGGTCACCGGAAGCTGGCGGTGCACCCCGTGCTGATGGATCTGACCAAGCGGGCGCGCAAGGTGGCGGCTCGCGCCAAGCCAGCCGACGGCATGCGTCTGAGTCTGTGCATGATCGTCCGCGACGAGGAGGAGATGCTCCCCCGGACGCTTGAGGCGATCAAGCCCGCGGTGGATGAGATCATCATCGTCGACACCGGCTCCACTGACCGCACGATTGAGATCGCGGAGTCATTCGACGCCACGGTGATCCGGCGCGAGTGGACCGGCTCGTTCAGCGAGGCACGCAATGTTTCGCTCGAGGCGGCGACCGGTGACTGGTTCCTGTACCTCGACGCCGATGAGGTGCTGGTGGTTGAGGACGTGGAGAAGCTGCGTTCGCTGCTGGGACAGACGTGGCGTGAGGCGTTCTACCTGCAGGAGACGAATTTCACGGGCAACGATGATGCAGGCGTGTCAGTCGTGCACAGCGCGCTGCGCCTGATGCGCAACCGGCCCAACTACCGCTTCACCGGACGTCTGCACGAGCAGATTGCGCTGCATCTGCCGGCCTATCTGCCGGAGCGGGTGGCGCACTCCTCCGTGCGCGTCAATCACTACGGCTACCTGGGAGTTGTACGCGAGTCCAAGGACAAGGCCCGCCGCAACATCGAGCTGCTGTTGGCGCAGCAGCAGGAGACGCCGGCGCACGCCCTTGGCGGATTCTTCCACTACAACCTGGGTTCTGAGTACTTCGCGGCCGGACAGGTGGATAAGGCGGTCACTGAATACGAGCTGGCGATCCGCAAGGTCGAAGCCGACGACACCTGGTGGCATGAGTTTGTTCCGGCGCTGATTCTGCGCTCGGTCAAGGCGCTGCGCGCAGCAGGTCGCAACGCAGACGCGCTGCGGCGAGCCGAGGTTGGTCTGGCGCGCTTCCCCGGTTTCACGGACCTGGTCTATGAGCAGGGGATGGCGCATGTCGCCATGGAACAGCCAGGCCAGGCGATTCCCTATCTGGAGCGCGCGATCGAGATGGGCGACGCGCCCAGCAGATACACGGCAACTGTCGGAGCCGGGACGTTCATGCCGCGCATCATCCTGGCCACACTCCATCTCAACAGGCGCCAGACGGAGCCCGCTCTGGAGCTCCTGCGCTGGTGCGCCGAGCACCACGTTGACCACGTGGGCACGATCTATCCGTACACGACCGCGCTCATCCAGTCGGGCATGGATCCGAAGCTTGTCGTGAGCGAGGTTCAGCAGATGCCGGCGGGCCTGACCGCCGCCGGACGCTTCATGCTCGGCACCGCTCTGTTCGAGCAGGGCCATGCCGAGCTCGCCGAGCCCCAGTTCAGAACCGTGATCGAACGCCATCCGCATGGCGGCGCCGCGCGAGCCGCGCTGGTCGAAGCGCTCCTCTACCAGCGGCGCTACGCCGACGCTGCGACGGAGGCTGAGCTGCTTCCCGAGGACGCGGGAGCCGCGATTGTGGTCGTACGCAGCGAACTGTTCGCTCGCCTGCTCACCCGCGACCACCAAGGCGCGGAGCGTGCGCTCGCCCGCGCAGAGCGGGTGGGCCTGCCGGCACCCGAGCGTGCGCTTTACGCCTCCTGGCTCGCCCAACAGCTCGGCGGAGCAGTGCCTGCACCGCCAGCCACGGCCCTCTCCCTGCTCGGCCTGATGCTGGAATCGCTCCTCAGAGTCCAGGACTTTGAGAACTTCGAGTCGCTGCTGCCGCTACTCGAGCTGACGCCGGTCGCCGAGCGCGAACGCCGGGAACTGCTCGCACAGATCTACCTGCGGCGTGGCTTCCTACGCTCGGCCGGCCGCGAGTGGATGCAGGTCTGCGAGCGGCAGCCGGACGCGCGAGCCCTGGTGGGATTGGCACAGGTCGCACTCGCCAACGATCAGGCAGCCGCCGCCGCGACCTTTGCCGAACAGGCCTTGGCGCTCGAACCGGGCACTCCGAGCGCGCCCAGGCTGCTGGAGATCGCTCGCGCCCGCGCGGCGGCCGAGGCACAGCCGGTCGCAGCCTGATGGCCAGCGGCGTCCAGTGCCCACTCAAGTTCCCGGCACCCGCTGACGATTAAGCGGATAAGTGGTCCATCCGGACCGGTTCGGGCGCGTATGCATATATGTCTGTATATGCATACACGCGTATAGGGAAACTGCACAAGGAGTGCTCGCCTCCCATGACTCGCCAAAACCACCTGCCGGACTCTCCCCCACCAGAGGTCGAGCGTGCGATCGCCGCGGCCTCCCGCGCCTACGAGGAGTTGAACGCCGTCGGCCACAAGGTCCACTTCGGCCTGAGGCATGGCCATCGCAGGCTTGCGGTGGAACTTCAGGACCTGCGCGGGAACCAGGTGTCCCCGCTCACACCCAACGACGCGCTCCAACTCGCGGGCGAGTGGCTGCACTAGGACAGGAGCTGATCGCATGTCTACCTCAAGCGTCTCCAACAGCGGTTCCAGCCTGCTCACCCCGCAGACCATCAGCACCTCAGGTGGCCTGACTTCCGGCTCGACGCTCACCAACAACGGCGCCGGCGGTCAGCTTCAGCTGACCGGTCTGGCATCAGGCATCAACACCAACGCCCTGATCCAGGCGGAGCTCGCTCAGAAGGAGCTGCCGCTGCAGAACATGCAGAAGGAGATCTCCGCGCTGAACACGGAGAACTCGACGCTGAGCTCGATCCAGGTCGCCGTGCAGAACGTCTCCTTTGACGCGCTCGACCTGGGCATGCCATCGCTCTATTTCCAATCACAGCAGGTCAGCTCCAGTGACAGCAATCTGGTGAGCGCCACGGCGAGCAAGAACGTGGGCGCCGTGATCGGCGCGACCACGGTGGCTGTGACGCAGCTCGCAACAGCCTCTCAGGCGACCTTCAGCTATGCCGCCCCCGGCTCCGGCACGGACACGCTCACGATCGGGAACAGTCAGGGAACCCAGGCGGTCAGCATCTCGGCCGGTGAGACCAACGCGGCCATTGCCAGCGCCATCAACAGCGACAACCAGGGAGTCGCCTACGCGACCGTGCTCAGCAACGGCAACCTGGTGATCTCCTCTCGAACCACCGGTGACGGCAGCACCAACGGCACGGGCAACGGCAATCCGATCACACTCACCTCCGCCAACTCGGGAGCGATCGCTGCGGTCAGCTCCCAGGCGGGCAAGGACGCAGCGGTTTACGTGAACGGCAGCACCACGCCCACATACTCGGCGACTGACACCGTGACCGATGCGGTCCCGGGTGTCACGCTGACGCTCAATGGGGTGACGCCGACCAATGCACCGGTGACGATCTCCACCGCTGCACCCGCTCCGAACACGAACTCAATAGTTTCGGCCGTTCAGAAGTTCGTGACCGATTACAACAATGCGATCGTCAATATCCAGACGGCCGTCAACACCGCTCCGGCCAGCCAGACCAACTCCGCGCTTGTCAACCCCTACGACGGCTCGCTGTTCGGCGATCAGCAGATGGAGAATCTGCTGAGCAGCCTGCGGCAGTCGATGTACACGTCGGATCCCACTTTGACCAGCGGCTATCAGTCGATGCAGGATCTGGGTATCTCCACGGGTGCCTCCAACGGAAACGTCAACGGCAGTGCCAATGCAGGCCTGCTGACCGTCGACACGGCCAAGCTCACGGCCGCGATCCAGGCAAATCCGCAGGCGGTGGAGGCCGCGCTGCAGAGCTGGTCAACGCAATTCCAGAAGGTCGCCAATGACGCTGCCGGACCGTATGGGGCAATCGCGTCTCGCATCACCGGCAACTCCACGCAGGTCACTGACCTAAACAGCCAGCTGACGACCCAGCAAGCCATGTTCGCCAACGAGGAGAAGAACATGCAGGCCCAGTGGGCCAAGGTGGAGGCGACCCTGGCCACCCTCAATAGCCAGAAGACCTCGCTCTCCACCTTTGCCGGTACGCTGTCGTCCGGCTCGTCGTCAAGCGGCGGCTAAGACCTTCTAAGAGCCATCGGCGCCCGTTGGGCGCCAGCGCGTCAGGCAGGAGCACCAGCAGCTGCAGTGGTCGTGGCCCAATCACGACCACTCAGCCCAGCCGCAGGCGCAATTCGAGCATTCCTCGCGCCACTCTCCACGATCAGGCAAAACCGCGCGCACCCTGCCCAGGTTCGGCACGTTCCACACCACGGAGCCGTGCAGTAAGTGGTGCACCGATACCTGCCTTGTGGGTTTCCCACAAACCTTTCACATTTCTCTTATGTCCTGTTAAGCGGATGCCGGAGGGCGTCGATAGGCGTGATGCAACGGTAATTGCGCCGGATAATGGCGTCTGATCGAAGGAACGGTAGAAGATGTCTTCACGTGGGCGGGATGAGGTGCTCGTGCAGCTGCGCGAGCGGTTGCAGAGCCTGGACGGCAACTGTCTGCGGAGCCTTGAGGATGGCCTCGAGGCGATGACACGAGGCGACCTTACACAGGCGGCCAACCCTGTCACCAAGCCGATCGACGCGACCAGCAGGGACCACGACACCCAGGAACTGGTGGAGATCTTCAACCGCATGCTGGAGCGCACCCAGCACGCCCTGCGTGGTTACAACGCGATGCGCGAACAGCTGCGCGCCCAGTTTGGCGATCACTCGGTTGCGGAGGATCTGCGGGTGGGCATGAACAGCCTGCACGACCACTGCCTGAGCAATCTCAACGCCGGCCTGGCGTCAGTGGCGGCGGGCGACCTCTCAATTGTGGTGACGCCCGTCACCAACCCTGTGGAACGTCCCGCCGGCGAATCGCTGGGAGAGTTCGGTGAGCTCTTCAACTCGATGCTCGCCAAGGCACAGGGCTCGCTTGAGGGATACAACGCCATGCGGCGGCAGTATCAGCTCGCACTCGGTGACGACTCCTGCCTTGACGGTCTCCGCGCCCGCATGCTCAGCCTGGACACCAACTGCCTCAACGACCTGCAGGCGGGCCTGGGCGCGATGGCGGAGGGAGACCTGACCAGGGAGGTCCACGCCGTCACCACCGCTCTGGAGGCCAAGCCGGGTCGTGAGATCGGTGAATTTGCAAACGTCTTCAATTCAATGCTCGGCAAGGCTCAGGAGAGCCTGACCAAGTATGAGGCGATGCGCGCCAAGCTGATCGCCATGATTCAGGAGATCCAGAGCTCGAGCGAGACGGTCGCCTCCGCCTCCCAGCAGATGGCCTCCACCTCAGAGGAGGCCGGTCGGGCGGTTGGTGAGATCGCACAGGCCGTGGGCGACGTAGCGCAGGGGGCCGAGCGTCAGGTTCGAACAGTGGACGAGGCAAAGACGATCGCCGCGGAGGTCTCAGACGCCTCTCAGGTCTCGGCTGACAACGCTCAGCAGACGGCGGCCAGAGCCCAACAGGCACGTGCGCAGGCCGAGGAGGGCGCCGTGGCCGTCGGACAGGCCAGCGACACGATGCAGGCGGTCCAGGAAGCGTCGGCTGAGGTCACGCAGGCCATCCGGTCGCTGGGCGACAAGTCGACCCACATCGGCGGGATCGTCTCGACCATCACAGGTATTGCCCAGCAGACCAACCTGCTCGCACTGAACGCGGCCATCGAGGCTGCTCGTGCGGGCGAGCAGGGCCGCGGCTTCGCCGTTGTCGCAGAGGAGGTCCGCAAGCTCGCGGAGGAGTCCCAGAATGCCGCCGCCACGATCAGCACGCTGATCCAGGAGATCCAGAAGGAGACCGCACACGCGGTTGAGGTTGTCGAGACCGGCGCAAGGCGAACCGAGGAGGGCGTGGCCACCGTCGAGCAGGCAAAGTCGAGCTTCCTGCAGATCAGCGACTCGGTTGAGGACATGACCGGGCGCGTGGACCAGATCAGCGCCGCCGTGCAGCAGATCGCCGCGAGCTCGCAGCAGATGGAGCAGAACATGACCAACGTCGCGCAACTGGCGGAGCAGTCATCCGCGTCGACCGAGGAGGTCTCTGCGTCGGCTGAGGAGACCAGCGCCGCCGCCGAACAGATCGCGGCCTCAGCGCAGGAGTTGGCCGGCACCGCAGAGCAGCTGCAGCGCCTTGTCGGCCAGTTCGTGCTGGCCTGATGGAGGCCCGCCGCGTCACGGATTGACAAGAGCTAGATCGACCATCCTCAGGAGCATTCAATGCAAGAACAGACCCATCAGCTCGTGGTGTTCAAGCTCGGTGATGAGCACTACGCGCTCGGGATCGAGCAGGTCCACGAGATCATCCGCTTCGCCGAGCCGCGCTCAATCGCGTCCCGGCAGGAATCGGTGCTCGGAGTGATCAGCCTGCGAGGCAAGATCGTGCCTGTGCATGACATCGCCTCGAGGCTCGGCGTCGCCTCCGAGCCAGGCGAGCAGGCCAAGATCGTGATCGTCGCCGCCGGCACCGAGACCGCCGGACTCGTGGTTGACGACGTCGAAGAGGTGCTCACCATCAGCGACGATCAGTGCGAGCCGGTCCCCGGCGCGGACAACCCACTGATTGATTCCATTGCCAAGCTCGGCGACCGGCTCGTGATCCAGCTGAAGCTGGAAGCCATCTTCGCCGACCAGTTGGCCGCAGTCTGATGACTCTGCGAGCTGGGCCGCCGACGGCGGCCCAGCTCGCCCCTTTGGCGTCGGCGGCAGAGCCGGCGCGTATGCCCCAGAAACCGCTCAAGCGCGAAGCGTCGCTGCCGAATAGATAGGTAGAAACCATGGCCACCAACTACACCGCTCCACGCGATGCCTACCAGCGATCTGCAGTCCTGACCGCAAGTCAGGGACAGCTGATCGTGATGCTCTACGACGGCGCAAACCGATATCTCGCCCAGGCGAGCATCGCCATGGGCGAGCGGCAGATCCAGCTTGCTCACAACAAACTGCGGCGAGCGGAGCTGATCATCAGCCACCTGCAGGGCTCGCTGGACTTCGAGCGCGGTGGTGAGATCGCCCCCAGACTCGCCTCGATCTACCTCTTCTGCCAGCGCCACCTCAACCAGGCCCGTATCCATGCAGATCCACAGCGGATCGAGCAGGTCCGCGATCTGCTCGCCACTTTGCGGGATGCCTGGGCAGAGATCGCAAACGAATGAGCGCAGCGGAGCAGGCCCCCTTCCACACGCTGGTCAAGATGGTGGAGTGTGAGCTCGAACTTGTGAAGCAGGGCAGAATCGACGAACTGCAGGACGCCGTGGCCAAGACCGGAGCGTTCATCGCCACTCTCCCCCAGCCCGCCCCGGAGTCAGCACAGGCGCTGGCCCTGCGGGCAGAGGCGATGCGGGGCCGGGTGCTGATCGAGGTGGAGCGATTCGGTGAGAAGCTGTCCGTTTCACGTGCCGCGCTGCGACGCAGCCGGCAGATCACCCGGACCTACAGCTCACCCGCGGCTGGTCAGGTTTCCACGTCTGCCTGAGACGCCGCCTGTGAGATCGTGCCCAGAACTCAAGCCGTTGGCCGTCCCGACCGACTAATTACGCAATGCGCCTGATCAGCCTCGCCCGAGCAGAAGATGGGGCCGAACTCGGTAGGGATGTGCTGATTGGACGTGCGGACGGCGTGCCACTGTTGCGTGCCGGGGTCAGATTGACTTCCCGTTACCGGGAACTGCTTGCGCGTGCCGGTATCTCGGCCGTTTACGTCGAGGATGAGCTGAGCGATGGCATCCTGGTCGAGCCGATCGTGGACGATCGCACTCGAGCCGTTGCCACCAGGGCCGTTGCCAGCGCCTACACGAGCGCGCGCGACGCCATCGGCAACGGTCGCCGTCTCGCTCCCGAGGCCGTCCGCGACCTGGAGGACGTCGTCAAGCGGATCCTCGAACAGATCGAGAGCTCGGGCGGAGCCGCAGCCGCACTGGCCGACCTCTCCTCAGCTGATGGGTACACCTTCCAACACTCGATTGATGTCACCGCGCTGGGTCTGCTGGTCGGATTCCGCTACTTCAGCGATCATGGTTGGGTCGACTTCCGCGGTGAATCCCGATTCGACGGGCTTGAGGACCGCATGTCCACGCTGGGGCTCGGCCTGCTCCTGCACGACATCGGCAAGCTCGCGATCCCGCTCGGCATCCTGAACAAGCCGGGAAAGCTGACGGCGGAGGAGTGGGAGATCATGAAGACACACCCACGGGCGGGCGTGGACATCCTTGATAACAGCCGCTGGAGCCCGCTGGTCAAAGCGGTTGTCCTGCGCCACCATGAGCGCTGGAACGGGTCGGGCTACCCGGACGCCAAGGTCGGCACGGAGATACATCAGATGGCTCGGATCGCCGCCGTGGCGGACGTCTTTGACGCAATCACCTCCGAACGTCTGTACGCCCCGGCTCGGCCAACGCATGAGGGCGTACGCGCCATCCTGGAGGGCTCCGGGACGCTCTTTGATCCGGACGTGGTCGAGGCGTTCCGGCGGACCGTGGCGCCTTATCCGGCAGGCACCGAGGTGCAGCTGACGGACGGCCGCACCGGCATCGTTGCGAGCGTTCCGGACGAGGCTCTGGATCGCCCGGTGGTGCGAATCATCGGCCCCGGCGGGGCCGAGGAGGAGATCTCCCTCCTCCAGGATCTGAGTGTCGGCATCCAGGGCTGGTCGCAGGAAGCG
>JAKAED010000059.1 GCA_021820105.1 Actinomycetes bacterium
GAGCACATCCCCAGTGGGACGATGAGCGGCACCAACCCAAATGGCACGACGTATCACGACGTTGGGATCCCGTGGATCAGCTACTTCAACGGCGGTGATGCGCTGCACGGTTACATCCGACCCTCCTACGGCACGCCTCAGAGCCTTGGTTGTGTCGAGATGCCCTACTCCGAGGCCGGAAAGGTCTATCCATACACACCCATCGGGACGCTTGTGAACATCACCGCCTGAGCGGGCAGGGCAGAGCGCGACATCGGCGAATCTAGCTGCCGTGTCCACGAATGCTTCGGTCGTCCCAGAGCGCTCAGCAGCGTGGCAGCGCGCGCTGGACGAGCTGGCCGCGGATCTGCGTCGGCGGGCCGTTTCGGCAAACACGCTGACCGCGTACATGAATGACTGCCAGCAGTTGGCCGCATGGGCGACCAGCAACGGTGTGGAACCGGAACACGTGGACATTAGGACGTTGCGTCGTTACGTTGCTGGACTCTCGGCTGCAGGCCAGGCAGCAAGCACGGTTGCACGCAGGCTCGCCGCGATCCGCGCCATGTTCGGTGTGCAGATGCGGTTGGGCAGGATCACGCAGAATCCCGCAGACCTCATCTCCGCCCCCAAAAGGCCCAGGAAACTTCCCCGTGTGCTCAAGCAGGAGGAGCTCTCCCACCTGCTTGATCGGATCCCTGCGACCAAACCGCTCGAGCAGCGCGACCGCGCTCTGTTTGAGCTGGCCTACTCATCCGGATTGAGGGCTGAGGAACTTGTCACACTCAACCTCGGAGCTGTGGATTTTGACGCCGAGTCGGTGCGCGTCGAGGGAAAGGGCGGCAAGACGCGTGTGGTTCCGGTTGGAGAGCACGCGCTGGCCGCGGTCGCTCGCTACCTGGAGCGAGCGCGGCCAGCGCTGCGATCTGGACAGCTTGAGCGCATGGGCGACGGCCGCGAACCACTGTTTCTGTCCAAGACCGGGCGGCGGCTGGGCACATCTGACGTGCGGCGGCGGCTTCGCACCTGGACGCACCTTGCGCAGGCGGGTGCGCCTGGGCTTGCGCAGGCGCACCCACATACCCTGCGGCACTCCTTCGCAACGCATCTGCTGGAGGGCGGCGCCGACCTGCGATCGATCCAGGAGCTACTTGGGCATGCCACCATCTCAACCACTCAGGTTTACACTCGGGTAGAGTCAGTTCGCCTGAGAGCCGCCTATGCGCGCGCGCACCCTCGTGCATAGGGTTGTTTCGTAGGTCTGAATGGATACAAACGTAAAATCGATCGAGCTGAAGGACCTCTGGAAGCGCTACAAGAACTCGGGTGACGAGCGTGCACGCGAGCGCTTGGTGGTGGCCTACTCACCACTCGTGAAATACGTGGCCGGCCGGATGGGTAGCACGCTGCCGGGACACGTTGACGAGGCCGACCTGATCTCGTACGGGCTGACCGGTCTGATTTCTGCGATTGAGCGCTTCGATCTGAGCCGCGAGATCAAGTTTGAGACCTACGCGATCACCCGGATCCGCGGGGCGATCATCGATGAGCTGCGCACGTTGGACTGGGTTCCGCGTTCGGTGCGGGCCCGCGCGCGTGAGATCGAGCGGGCCAACCACCGCCTGGAGGCAAAGCTCCAGCGCGCGCCGACCGACGACGAGATGGCGGCGGAGTTGGGAATCAGCATTGCCGAATTCAATGAGTCGCTGGTGCAGATCTCGACGTCCACATTGGTTGCGCTGGACGAGCTCTGGACCACAAATGACTCAAGCGGTGACCAGGTTTCACTGCTCGACACAATTGCCGACCGCGGCGCCCCTGATCCTCAGGCACTGGTCGACCAGGGTGAGCTGCGTGACCTCATCGCAGACGCGATCGCCGCCCTGCCGGAGCGGGAGAAGCTGGTGATCGCGCTCTACTACTACGAGAATCTGACGTTGCGTGAGGTCGGCGAGGTACTCGGCGTGACCGAGTCACGTGTCTCGCAGCTCCACACCAAGGCCGTTCTGCGGCTGCGGTCCAAGCTCGCCGCTGAGCGCGACTGAGGCTCCGCTCCGTAAGCGCCCATCGGGGTGATCTACCGACTTCCGGTCGGTGGTTCCCGCTTGATCCCGAGCCGCTGCCGGTTTAGTGTCATCTGACACAACCGAAGGGAGGCAGCATGCACAAGGCCGCGGATCGCATTCGCAACGTGGCGCTCGTCGGCCACCGCGGAAGCGGTAAGACCTCGCTGCATGAGGCACTGCTGTTTCAGGCGGGCGCCATCAATCGCCTGGGCAACGTCGCCGACGGCACCACCACCTCAGACTCGGAGCCTGACGAAAAGGCTCGTCAGATGTCACTGCAGGCGACGCTGAGTTCGTTTGAGTGGCAGCAGCGCCGCGTCAACCTGCTGGACACGCCGGGAGACCCCAGTTTCGTGGCCGACGCGCTGAGCGCTCTGAGGGTCTGTGAGTCGGCAGTCTTCGTAGTCAATGCGGTCATGGGCGTGGAGGTGCAGACGGTTCGTCTCTGGAAGCGCGCGGCTGAGCTCGATCTGGCGAGGCTCGTCTTCGTCAACATGCTGGACCGCGAGCGTGCCGACTTCTTCCGGACGCTCGACAGCCTGAAGAGCGCGTTCGGTCCGCACGCGGTGGCCACGGAGATTCCGATCGGTGCCGAGCACGAGGTCTCAGGTGTGATCGATCTGATCGATATGCGCGCCTACGAGTACGTTGGCAACAGCCGGGAGAACTGCAGGGAGATTCCGATCCCCGGGGACCAGGCTGAGCAGGCGCAGGAGTACCGCGAGAAGCTGATGGACGAGGTGGCCGAGAACTCCGATGCGCTGATGGAGCGCTACTTGGATGGTGAGGAGATCTCGCATGAGGAGATCGTTGCGGCACTCAAGGAGGGAACCAACCACGGCTCCCTGTTCCCCGTGACCTGTGGCATCGCGACCGCAAACCTGGCGACCAATCGCCTGCTCGACGCGATCGTCGAGGACCTGCCATCACCGGTCAAGCACGGCCCCGTTGACGCTGATGGTCTGCTGCTTGAGGCCGATGAGTCCAAGGAGCTGTTCGCCTACGTCTTCAAGACCCGAGCAGACCCGTTTGCCGGACGCATCAACCTGTTCCGGGTCTATCAGGGAGTGATCAGGCACGACAGCCAACTGCTCAACACGCGAGCCCACTGCAAGGAACGGATCGGCCAGCTGCTCAGCTTCAGCGGCGCCCAGAACGGACATGTGGAGGAGTTCGGACCGGGCGACATTGGTGCCGTCGCGAAACTCAAGGAGACCCGTGCCGGCGACTGGCTGGCGGCACGCGACGAACCGGTCCGGATGCCGACCATCAAGCTGCCGGCCGCGGTGATGGCGTTCTCCGTGGAGCCGGCCAACAAGGGCGACGAGGAGAAGATGTTCGCGGCGCTGAGGCGCCTGCAGGAGGAGGATCCGACGATCGACCTGCATCGCGACCCACAAACGGGCGAGCAGATCGTCGCCGGGTTGTCGCAGATGCACGTGGAGGTGATCGTCGATCGGCTACGCGATCGCTTTGGTGTGGAGGTCAGGCTCCAGCCGCCGCGGGTTCCATATCAGGAGACGATCCGGGCCAGCGCCAAGGCACACGGTCGTCACAAGAAGCAGTCCGGTGGCCGAGGTCAGTTCGGAGACTGCCACATTGAGATCGCACCGCTTCCCCCAGGAACCGGCTTCGAGTTTGTCGATGCCATCAAGGGAGGCGTGATCCCCAACGGCTTCATCCCGGCGGTTGAGAAGGGCGTGCTTGAGGCGATGCAGGCGGGCGTGGTGGCCGGTTTCCCGGTCAAGGACATCAAGGTGACCGTGTTTGACGGCTCGTATCACTCGGTTGATTCCTCGGAGATGGCGTTCAAGTTGGCCGCCGCGCAGGCGATGCGTGAGGCGATGGCCAGCGCCAGCCCGGTGCTGCTCGAACCGATCATGCTGGCCAGCGTCAGTGTTCCGGACGACTCGGTGGGCGATGTCATCGGTGATCTGAACTCCCGCCGTGGTCACCCGCATGGGATGGAGCCGGTCGGCGGTGGGATGACTGAGGTCAAGGCCGAGGTGCCGATGGCGGAGATGCTCTCCTACGCTCCCGATCTGCGAGCGATCACCGGCGGTCAGGGGGAGTACACCATGGAGTTCCTGCGCTATGACGAGGTTCCGCCGCACCTTGCCGGCAAGGTCGTTGCCAAGGTCCACGAGGAGCCGGTGAAAGCTTGACAGGCGCGTTTGCGGTACCCGGGGATGCAACTGTCGGTGCCGCCGGACGTGGCTGGCCGGCAGCCCCAGTGGCGGCGCAGCCACGCGACTGGTAACAAGTCTGCAACAGGACCGCGTCCGTTCGCTACGCTCGTCCGGCGTCGCGTCGGGCGCGGTCACGAGCAGCAGCACCGACCATCTGATGAGTCAGCCTCTCAGCATCTCAACCATCCATGAGCAGGACGTCTGCGACGTCTGCATGCGTACGCTTCTGCGAGGCGAGCGGGCTGAGGTCTTTCTCAGCGGCGGCCGCAGATATAAGGTCTGCGAGCTCTGTAAGCCACATGCGCTTCACGAGGGTTGGATGCGTGAAGGCGCGGTTCCGGACTACGCCTCAGCCGGTGAGCGTCTGCCCCGGCGGCGGGGCCTGTTCGGCCGCAGACGTGCCCGTACCGAGCGCGGCGTCGAGTTGCAGCCGCCGCAGCCGCGGTCGCTCGATGATGAACTTTCAATCGGTAGCTGGGGCGGTGCCGCGTACGCGCCTGTAGACCGTCTGGACCGCGACCCGTACGACACGTCGTCGATTCCGAGTCCGGCGACCGAGCGAGGGTCGACCAAGCGCGGTCGGACGCGAGAACCCCGTCACGTGCATGCGATCCCCACAAGCGCGGATCACAAGATGGCGGTGGCCGTGGACGTGTTCAACGTCAGCAGCCATCGGCGAACGGTGGCGGGCGTCGCCCGTTCCCTGGGCGCACCGAGCGTCACGATCGCGTCAGATGCGACGCATCCCAGCATCGTCTGGATCATCGTCTACTGGGAGCTGTGCTGGTACCGATATGAGATCGACCTCTCCGACCCGGAGGGCCAGGCCCGCCTTGATGCCCAGGGTTATGAACTGTCGGAGCTCGGCGCGCACGAGCAACTTGGAAACGGCGCCTCTGACGAGAGCGGCGCGCTGATCCTGTACTGAACGTACGCTGCGTGTGATCGGTCGGTGGTGGTGAACGAACTGGGCGGGCTGCTGGTGCTGCACGTTGATGGAGGCGCCCGTGGCAACCCGGGTCCGGCGGCTGTCGGCGTCGTTGTTTCAACAGCTGAAGGTGAGCTGGTAGCCGCCGTTGGCGAGCCGATCGGCGAGGCGACAAACAACGTCGCTGAGTATCGGGCAGTGCTGCGCGGTCTCGAACTTGCGGCGCAACACGGTGCGCGAGAGGTGCGGGTGATCAACGATTCCGAGCTGGTTGCTCGTCAGCTGATCGGCCGCTACCGCGTCAAGCACCCGGCGCTGCAGATTCTGCACCGCCAGACGCTGCAGACGCTCTCAGGATTTGACAGCTGGAGCATTGAATCCGTGCCGCGGGCCGAGAACGCGGTCGCCGACGCACTCGTCAACGAGGCGCTGGATCGGTAGGCTCCCAACTGTGACCGATGTCCTTGAAGAGCTGCGAGCCCGCCTGCAGCATGCCGCGTCAGAGCTTCGCGCCGGCGGGCTGCAACCGGCGGAGACGCTCGCGATGATCGAAGAGTGCGCTCGCCTTGCCGGGGATGCGGCCGCGCAGGTCGACAGCCACGTGCGCGCGGCGCTGGAGCCCCTGCCGGACCTCCCTGGTCAGCTGCCGTTGGCCGCAGCGCAGGGGTGAGCCCGCGGCGGCAGGATCCGCAGGCGACGCGCACGCAATGACCAAACCCGATTCAGTTTCAGCTCCCGCGTTCCCTGACGAATTGCGTGAGCAGGTGGACGCGTACCTGGCCGAGATGCATTTCTCGGCTGACCCGGGTGTCGCGCGCCTTGATGAGGCCATGCGCTACTCACTGCTGGCCGGGGGCAAGCGCATCAGACCGGTGCTTGCGTTGGCCACCGCCTCAGCCATCGGGCTGACGTCTTCAGAGGTATTGCCACTGGCGGCCGCGCTGGAGTTGATCCACACCTATTCACTGATCCACGACGACCTGCCGGCGATGGACGACGACGACATGCGTCGGGGACGACCCACCTGCCATGTCGCCTACGGGGAGGACACAGCCATTCTGGCCGGAGATGGCCTTTACGCGGAGGCCTTCCTGCACCTTCTCACGCATCAGCGTGGCGAGCCCGCCAACATCCTGCGAGCCGCCGCCGAGTTGGCCAGCGCGACCGGTGCGGCGGGCATGGTCGGAGGGCAGTACCTGGACGTTGCGGCCTCCGCGCCGTCCGGCGCACAGGGTCTGAGGCACCTGCATGCGCTCAAGACCGGGCGTCTGATCCGGGCGAGCGTCGAATGTGTGCTGTTGATCGAGGGTAGCCAGGAACCTGCGACAATCGAGCACTTCGAAAACTTCTCCAGTGAGCTGGGCGTGCTCTTCCAGATCGTCGATGACATCCTCGATGTCACCGGTTCTGACGAGGCGCTCGGCAAGACGAGCGGCAGCGACGAGCGCTTGGGCAAGCGCACCTACGTGACCGAATTCGGTCTCGAGGGGGCGCGACGCCTGGCGCACGAGGCCCACAGCAAGGCCAGTGCGGCCCTCGCCGGGGCCGGAACCGGAGATCCGGCACAGCTCCAGCAGATAACCGACTTCATCGCGCATCGCAGCTTCTAACCTGGCAGACATCAAGATGTCCGAATTGCTCAAGAAGATCGATACTCCGCAGGACCTTCACCGGCTCTCCGATGAGCAGCTTCAGCAGGTTGCAGACGAGGTGCGCAGCTACATCATCGACACCGTCGGTGAGATCGGAGGCCACTTTGGCGCCAACCTCGGCACCGTGGAGATCGCGGTGGCGCTGCACTCGCTGTTGGACTCACCGCGCGACAAGATCCTCTGGGATGTCGGTCACCAGGCGTATCCGCACAAGGTCCTGACCGGTCGCCGGGATCAGCTGCCGACGATCCGCAAATATGAGGGACTCGCGCCGTTCTGTTCGATCTTTGAGTCCGAGCACGACATCATGGGCGCCGGACACGCGTCCACCGCGATCGGTTACGCCGTCGGTATCAAGGAGGCGATGCGGCGCGGGCACGGTGAGGACGGCAACGTCGTCGCAGTCGTGGGCGACGGCGCCATGACCGGTGGTGTCGCATTTGAGGCGGTCACGCAGGCCGGAGGACTTGGTACCCCGATCGTTGTCGTGCTCAATGACAACGGCATGTCGATCGCGCCCAACGTTGGGGCGCTCTCAAGCTACTTCAACCGCGTGCGCCTGAACCCCAAACTCTGGCATGCCCGTGAGGATGTGGAGAGCAGCCTCACGAAGCTGCCGGCGCTGGGCCACACGTTTGAGCGTTTGGGACCCCACTTCAAGGAGTCGATCAAGGCCTTCTGGGCGCCCGGCCTCTGGTGGGAGGAGCTTGACTGGGCGTACATGGGTGTCATCGATGGCCACAACGTGCGGGCCGTGCGCCGTGCCGTGCGTGAGGCGCTGGCGGCCCAGCGGCCAGTTGTCGTGCACTGCGCGACGATCAAGGGAAAGGGCTTTGCGCCCGCTGAGGACGGTGGCCTTGAAGGCATGGAGAAGTGGCATGCCGCGAAGCCCAAGTCGATCGCGAACGGCGCTCCTGCTCCCGCCACCGCCGCGCCCGCTGGCGCGGCGGTCTCCCCACCTCAGTACACGCGCGTGTTCGGCGAGGCGCTCGTGCGTGAGGCGCGCCGCGATAACCGCGTGATCGGCATCACTGCCGCGATGAATTCCGGTACCGGCCTGAACCTGCTCCAGCAGGAGCTTCCCGACCGCTACTTTGATGTCGGGATTGCAGAGCAGCAGGCGGTGCTGCTGGCCTCTGGACTGGCGCTGCAACAGTGCCGCCCGGTGGTGGCCATCTACTCGACCTTCCTGCAGCGCGCCTATGACGAGATCGTCCACGACGTCTGCCTGCAGAAGCTGCCGGTCGTGTTTGCGATGGACCGTGCCGGCCTGGTCGGCGACGATGGGCCGACTCACCACGGCGCTTTTGATATCGCCTACCTTCGCTGCCTTCCAAACATAGTGTTGATGGCCCCGCGTGATGAGGCCATGCTCGTGCATATGCTGCGTACAGCCCTGACCTATGACGATGGCCCGATCGCGCTGCGCTATCCGCGCGGTGAGGCTGTCGGCGTGCCGCTGCCGGTGGAGCCGTCGGTGATCCCGATCGGTACCGGTGAGATACTTCGAGAGGCGTCGGGTGATGATTCGCGCCGCGTCGCGCTCCTCGGCTACGGCAGCGGCGTCAGCAAGGCGCTTGCGGCCGCCGAACTGCTGGCTGAGCATGGCGTTGCCGTAACCGTGGCTGACGCACGGTTTGCCAAGCCGATCGACGCGGGACTGGTCGCCCAACTGGCCGCCGAGCATGAGCTGCTGGTCACCATTGAGGAGGGTGTCCTGAGCGGCGGCTTCGGCTCCGGTGTCTGGGAGACGCTTTCGGATGCCGGCATCAACGCGCGGATTCTGCGCGTCGGCCTGCCTGACAGGTTCGTCACGCACGGTGCTCCGAGGCTGCTGCACGCAGAGGTAGAGTTCACGCCTGAGCGGATCGCTGAGCGGGTCCTCTCGGCTGTGGGAGACCGTTCACAGGTCGCCTAGACAGGCTCTTTACAGGTTGTCGAAGTCACGGTTGGACGTGCTGCTCACCGAGCGTGGCCTGTACGAGTCCAGGGCTCGTGCCGCGGCCGCCGTGCTGGCCGGTGACGTGCTTCTGTTGCCCGGCCGCGAGCGTGCGGCCAAGCCAGGCCAGATGGTCTCCTCGGAGGTTGAGGTTGAGCTCGCCGCCAGGCTCGAGTACGTGTCGCGCGGTGGGCTGAAGCTGGCCAATGCGCTGGATACGTTCGGTCTTGAAGTCCAGCGGGCGCTCGCGCTCGACGTTGGCGCATCGACGGGTGGTTTCAGTGATTGTCTGCTGCAACGCGGTGCCGAGCACGTGGTGGCCCTGGATGTCGCCTACGGCGAGCTCAGCTGGAGGCTGCGCGAGGATGCGCGCGTGACCGTGATTGAAAGGCGCAATGCACGTTCACTGCAGCCGACCGAGCTCCCGTACGCTCCCGGCTTGATCGTGATCGATGTCTCCTTCATTTCGCTTACGAAGGTGCTGCCAGCCGTGCTGGCTTGCGCCGCTGAGCGCTTTGACTGCCTGGCAATGGTGAAACCGCAGTTTGAGGTCGGGCGCGAGCGTGTCGGTAAGGGCGGCGTGGTACGAGACGCCGCGGCGCGCCGGGATGCCCTTATCGATGTGGGGCGGTGCGCCATCCAGCTCGACGCTGCGGTGATGGGATACGCGAGCTCAGGACTCCCCGGTCCCAAGGGCAACCTGGAGACCTTTGTGTGGTTGGCGGAGGGTGGACGTGAAGGAGCGGTGGTTGATCTGGCTGCGGCAGCCGCCGAGGTGGAGCCATGACCGGGTTGGTCGCAACGGTCGTCACGCACCGCCGGCCGGAGGAGACCGCATCCGCGATTGAGCTGCTGATCGAGGTTGCTCAGGCGGCGGGTGCGCGACTGATCTTTGACCCGCGCGAGGCAAGGAAGCACGGCCTGCGCCCGTCGGCGAGCGTGGAGCTTGCGGATGAGCCTCCGCGTGCCGTGGACCTCTGCTTCGCGTTGGGAGGTGATGGCACCATCCTGCGCGGGCTGCGTCAGTACGCCGGCAGTGGTGTGCCCGTGTTCGGGGTCAACTTCGGTGAGGTCGGATTTCTGGCCACGGTCGAGCGTGAGGAGGCGCGCTCCGCGTTTGAGCAGGCCTTTGCGCGCCAGTTCGACGTGCTGGAGCTCCCGGGTATTGCGATCCGCGTGGATCGTGAGGAGTGGGTGGCGATCAATGACGTCTCGGTTGAACGGCAGCATGGTCAACGGGTCGCGAACCTCCGGTACTGCGTGGGTGAGGACGAGATCGGCAGCGTTCGCTGTGACGGTCTGGTGGTGGCGACACCGGCCGGTTCGACCGGGTACAACCTTGCCAACGGCGGACCGGTGATGGCCTGGGGGGTCGCGGGCATGGTCGTGTCGTTCATTGCGCCGCACTCGTTGACCGCGCGGGCGCTGGTGGTGGCGCCGGGTGACACGCTTGAGATCGACAACCGCTCCGACGACGAGCCGGTGGACGTGGTCGTGGACGGACGTCCCGTGGCAGTGCTGGAGCCCGGGCGCAGGCTGGAAGCCCGGTTTGTGCACAACCAGGGGTCGCTCGCGCAGCTTGCCGGGGTGAGTTTCTACAGGCGGCTGCATCAGAAGTTCGGGCGTCTGGCGACGCTGCGCTGAGGCGGCCGGCGGGGGGCGAACGCGTGTTCGTCCGATTCCGTCCGGTCCGGAGCGTAGAAATCGGTCCATGCTGCATGAGCTGCGTGTGGAGAACCTGCTGCTGATGGAGCGTGCTGAGCTGCGGCTCGCCCCTGGCCTGAACGTTCTCACCGGTGAGACCGGTGCCGGCAAGACTCTGCTCGCGCATGCGCTTGATCTCCTGCTGGGTGGAAAGGCGCGCGCAGGAATCGTTCGTGAGGGCGCGGCTGAGGCCTATGTGGAGGGGGTGTTCGAGCTGCCCTCCGGACTCGGCTCGGAAATCGACGAGCGGATTCCGGCCGACGCTGAGGAGCTGGTCTTGGCTCGTCGGGTCTGGCCGGACGGGCGGACCCGGGCCTATGTCTGCGGGCGTGCGGCTACGGTGGGTGACCTCCGCGAGCTTGGGAGCCGGCTGCTGTCCTTCTACGGCCAGCATGAACACCGCAAGCTGATGCTCACAACCGCCCAGCTGGACGCGCTTGACGCCTTCTGCGGCGTCGAACAGGTGGACAGGCGCCGAGCAATGGTTGGCGCCCACGAACTGGTGCGCTCGCTTGAGGTAAAGATGTCTGAGCTTGACGGTTTGGTCGGTGCGCGCGAGCGCGAGCTCGACCTGATCGACTTTGAACTGCGTGAGATCGAGGAGACCAGTCCGACCGTGGAGGAGGAAGCAGAGCTCCTTGCGGAACGCGGGCGGCTACGTCACCAGGAGACGCTGCGGTTGGCCGCGTCGGTGGTGGTGGACGCGCTCGCGCCAGAGGAGGGGGATGGGGTAGGCGCCCTGTTGACCCGTGCCGGCAGCGAACTCGAGGCAGCAGCCGCTGTGGATCAGGAGCTGTTCCCCTTTTCAGAGCGGCTCGCGGTGCTTCGTTATGAGGCCGAGGACATAGCACTCGAGCTCCGCTCATACCTCGATCGCCTTGAGGCGGAGCCGGGCAGGCTTGAGTTCGTGGAGGAGCGCTTGGCCGCGTTCTCACGGCTCTCCCGCAAGTACGGAGGGGCGATCACGGAGGTGATCGCCCACGCGGCTTCGTGCCGTGACCGACGCGAGGCGCTGAT
Organism: Actinomycetes bacterium; assembly: GCA_021820105.1. Classification (GTDB taxonomy): domain Bacteria; phylum Actinomycetota; class Thermoleophilia; order Solirubrobacterales; family Solirubrobacteraceae; genus Palsa-465. The sequence continues at coordinate 11,475 of JAKAED010000059.1, forward strand.
GGATGCGGATGTGACGTCTGAGGCGCTGGCGGCCGAACTCGAGGCGGCTCTGGAGGCGCGAGAGCGTGTCGCTGCGGAGCTTGGGCGAGCGCGTCGAGAAGCTGCGCCGAGACTGGCAGCGGAGGTGCTGGCACGACTGCGGGAATTGGCGATGGCTGAAGCCCGCTTCGAGGTCAGCGTGAGCGAGCGTGCCGACTACGGCCTGCGCGGGCGTGACTCCGTCGAGTTTCTGATCGCGCCCAATCCGGGCTTGCCGTTCGGGCCTCTGCGAGAGGTGGCCTCTGGAGGTGAACTCTCGCGGGTGATGCTGGCGCTGCTGAGCGCCGCGCATGGTCCGGGATCAGCCGGTGCGGGGAGCACTGGTGCTGAGGGTTCATTGCTCGTCTTCGACGAGATCGATGCCGGTATCGGAGGCCATACGGCCCGTGCCGTGGGCGCGCACCTGCGTGAGCTCGCTCAGGGTCGGCAGCTTCTCTGCATCACCCATCTGCCGCAGGTTGCCGCGATGGCCAACAGGCACTTCACGATCGTCAAGGACGGCAACCGGTCGCCAGCGGTGACGACGGTGGCGGCCCTTGAGGGCGATGCGGTGGTCGGGGAGCTGGTCAGGATGCTGGGCGCTGATGAGGGCGACAGCGCGGCGAGGGGCCACGCCCGCGAACTGTTGAAAGCGATGTGAGCGGGTGGGCGGTCCAACATCCGGCGACCCGTCGCGAACTCTTGACGCACTGGGGCTCGGCGACGCTACCCTCAACCGGGGCGTCGCAAACGCCGTCGCGACTCGACTGGGTGCGTCCGCCCCGGACGGTACCTTCGGATGCTGGTTAGTACGGGAGCAAGGATTGAGCAATGAGCCAGGTTGAGACGCGATTCATCTTCATCACGGGCGGAGTCGTGTCCTCGCTCGGTAAGGGGATCGCAGCCGCGTCAATCGGACGTCTCCTGCGCTCACGTGGTTTCTCGGTCCAGATCCAGAAGTTCGATCCCTATATCAACGTTGACCCAGGGACCATGTCGCCGTACCAGCACGGCGAGGTGTTCGTGACCGAAGATGGTGCCGAGACCGATCTGGATCTGGGGCATTACGAGCGGTTCACAGACGCGAACGCCAGCAGGGCGTCGAACGTGACCGCGGGCGGGATCTACAACAGCGTCATCCGGCGTGAGCGCCGCGGGGACTATCTCGGCGCCACAGTGCAGGTGGTTCCGCACATAACCGACGAGATCAAGCAGCGTATCCGGGTCGTAGCGGACTCCTCTGACGTGGACTTTGTGATCACCGAGATCGGCGGCACCGTCGGTGACATCGAGTCGCTTCCGTTCCTGGAGGCGATCCGGCAGTTCCCGGTCGAGGTTGGACGGCGGCGCTGCATGTTCATCCACCTGACGCTGGTGCCCTACATCGGACACGCGGGCGAACTCAAAACCAAGCCCACGCAGCATTCAGTCAATGAGTTGCGTCGCATCGGCATCAACCCGGACATGGTTCTGTGCAGGTCTGAGTCGGTGCTCTCCACCGAGATTCGCAAGAAGATCGCGCTGTTCGCCAGCCTGCCGGTCAACGCGATCATCTCAGCCTATGACGTGGCTGATGTCTACAGCTGTCCTCTGACCTTCCACGAGCAGGGAGTGGATGATTTCATCCTTGCCGAGCATTTCGGCATCGACGCTCCGGCCCCTGACCTCGACAGCTGGAAGGCCTTTGTCGATCGCGCAGCGTCGCTCACCGCTGAGGTCCGGATCGCGATCGTGGGCAAGTACGTGAGACTGGAGGACGCCTACCTTTCGGTCGCCGAGGCGCTCCGCCACAGCGGTATCCATCACGGCTGCCGCGTGAAGATTGAGTGGGTTGATTCAGAGACCGTTGGCGAACCCCAGGTCGATGCGTTGCTGCGCGGCGTCGACGGGATCCTGATCCCCGGCGGCTTTGGTGGCCGCGGCTTTGAGGGCAAGATCGCGGCTGCTCGGATCGCGCGCGAATCGGGGATCCCCTACCTGGGTGTATGCCTTGGCATGCACGTGGCGGTGAGTGAGTTCGCCCGCCACGTGGCCGGAATGCCGGGTGCCAATTCCACAGAGATGGACCCTGAGACGCCCTATCCCGTGATTGACCTGCTCCCCGAGCAGCGTGAGATCGCCGATATGGGTGGAACGATGAGACTCGGTGCCGACCCGGTCAAGATCCACCCGGACACGCGAGCTCACGCAGCCTATGGCGAGAGCGTCGTGTACGAACGGCACCGCCATCGCTACGAGGTCAACAACCACCTGCGTAAGCGTTTGGAGTCAGCCGGGCTCGTCTTCTCAGGGACCACTCCGGATGAGCGGCTGGTGGAGATCACCGAGCTTCCCCGCGATGTTCATCCCTTCTACGTGGCGTCGCAGTTCCATCCCGAGTTCAAGTCGCGTCCGGGTCGTCCGTCACCTCTGTTCCGGGAGTTCGTCGGCGCTGCTGAGGCGCACAGACGCGCACGGCTGGATGAGCAGGCTGTTGCCCCCGACGGTGAGATCACCGCAGCGCAGTTCGGATAGCCGTGATGTTCTCGGTTGCCGAGTCTGAGCGGCAACGTCTGCACGATACGTTTGAAGCGATCTGCCGTATCGCGAGTCCGACCGGCCATGAGCGCGGGATGGCTGACTGGATCATCAATGAGCTGTCGGCCATGGGGCTGCAGGTTCAGGAAGATGATGCCGGCGCCGTCGTGGGATCAGACGCTGGAAACCTGCTGGTCCGCATCGCTGGTCGCGCCGAGACGGCAGTCATGTTCTGCGCGCACATGGACACCGTGCCGCTCACAGCTCAGGTGCTGCCGGTGCGCCGGGACGGCGGTTGGGAGAACGCCAACGACGGGATCCTCGGGGCAGACAACAAGGCGGCGGTGGCGGCGATGCTCGAGCTGGCTCGGGTGCTGACGCGGGAGGCCAGTGAACCTGCCGTTGGTGTTGAGCTTCTGTTCACCGTCGCAGAGGAGACTGGTCTCAACGGGGCCTCCAACTTTGACACTGGTCGTCTCCAGAGCCGCTACGGGTACGTCTTTGACCATGCGTCACCGCTGGGGGAGATCATCACCGCGTCGCCCACGCAGATGCGCATCGACGCGGAGATACGCGGCAGGGCCGCCCACGCCGGGCTTCACCCTGAACGCGGGGTGAGCGCGATTGTGGCTGCCGCCCGGGCGGTTATGGAGATGCCGCAGGGGCGGCTGGATTCTGAGACAACGGCCAACATCGGGCTGATTCGCGGCGGAACGGCGGGTAATGTCGTGCCTGACCGCTGCGAGCTCAGTGCAGAGATCCGGGCCGTTGAGCCCGCGCAGCTGAACCGCTACGTGACGCAGGCGGTCGATGCGCTTCAGGACGCCGCCGATACCGCGGGCTGCGACCTTGACATGAAGCTCCATCAGCAGTTCGGCGGGTACCGCGTGGGACCGCGTGAGACGCCGGTGCTGGTGGCCACCCGCGCCCTTCGGGACCTGGGCTATCAGCCTGTTCACCGCTCGAGCGGTGGCGGCTCTGACGCCAACGCGTTCCGACTGCGCGGATTCCCATGTGTGAATCTGGCAAATGGAACCGAGCGGGCGCATGAGCGGACGGAGCGGGTCAGCTTTGAGGCGCTCGAGGCTAATCTCGACCTGATGCTGGCATTGGTCCGGGAGGCCGCCGGCGCGAACGGCCGTCAGGAGGCAGCGTGACCGACTTCGAGGTAGTTGCAGAGTCGGTTGAGTGGGAGGGGCGTCTGCTGCGTGCGGGCCGCGAGACCTACCGTTATGCCGACGGCACCGAAAATACCTTTGACAAGGTCTGGCATGCGGGGGCGGTCACGGTCGTGCCCTACGACGAGACTCACGTCTGGCTGGTCCGCCAGCCCCGGGAAGCCTCCCGATTGCACGACCTGCTGGAGCTTCCTGCAGGCAAGCGCGACCGTGACGATGAGCCGCTCCTGGATCTTGCCAAGCGCGAACTTGCTGAGGAGGTCGGCAAGGAGGCAGCCGCTTGGCGTGAGCTGATGACCATCTACCCGACCCCCGGGTACTGCGATGAGCGCATCACCCTGTTCGCCGCTTCCGCCCTGTCCGACGCTCACGGCGGTCCCGCCCCCGAAGAGGACGAGCACATTGAGGTCGTGCCGTGGCCGCTGCAGGACATCCATGGAGCGATCGCGGCCACCTGTGACGCCAAGACGCTGATCGGCCTGTTCTGGCTCGCGCGCGAGCTGCATTTGAGCTGACGAGCGTGCGCTGCCTGCTGTTCCGTCGCAGGAGTGGGGCGCGATCACGCGAATTTCACAGTAATGGTCACTGTGGAAGTGAGTCCTGAACTGCGGCTGCGTGAGCTGACGCTCGATTTCCTCGCCTACCTGGAGCTTGAGCGTGGGCTGTCACGCAACACGCTGGAGGCCTACCGCTCCGACCTGCAACAGCTCGGGGAGTTTCTGGGGCGCAGTGGCGTGGACCCACTGGCGGTTGACACAGCGCTGCTTTCTGGGTTTGTCAGTGAGCTTGCTGAGGGTGGAGGTCAGCGGCGACCGGCTGCCGCGTCAACGCTTCAGCGTAAGGTCGCCTGCCTACGCTCCTTCTATCGCTACCTTCGGAGGGAGGAGCTGCTTGCCCACGATCCGACCACGGCAGTGCATCCGCCCCGGTCACGCGCGCGTCTGCCTCGAGTTCTGAGCAGGGATCAGGTCAACAGGTTGCTCGAGCAGCCCCGGGGCACCAGCAGCGCGGCGCTCCGCGACCGAGCGCTGCTCGAGACGATGTATGCGTGTGGCCTGCGCGCTTCGGAGGCAATCGGACTCAAACTCAGCGAGCTTGATCTCGAGTCGGGCGTGCTGATCGCCCAGGGCAAGGGTTCCAAGGAGCGTGTGGTGCCGATTGGCAGCAAGGCGAGTGAAACCCTCCGGGCCTACCTCGACCGCGCCCGGCCAACGCTCGTCGGCCTGCGTGACGAACCGCATGTGTTCCTGAACCTGCGCGGTCAGCCACTCTCGCGCCAGGGCCTCTACAAGATCGTGCAGCGCCACGCGCGCAGCGCTGGGTTGGACGCCGACATGAGTCCGCACACGCTGCGTCACACGTTCGCCACCCACCTGCTTGCGGGTGGCTGTGATCTGCGCTCGTTGCAGGAGATGCTCGGCCATGCCGACATCGGGACCACCCAGGTCTACACCCACCTGTCGGCCGACCGGTTGCGGGATGTGTACTTCGAGGCTCATCCGCGGGCCACGCGCTCCGGCGAAACCCCCAGCTAGCACTCACTCCACCGTTACTCCGCCACCCGCCCGCCTATGATCGGGCCGGTATGCCCGAACTCCCAGAGGTCGAGACGATCCGGCGCCAGTTGGCTCCCCACCTGGAGGGGCGCGAGCTCAGCGAGGTTGAGATCCGCGACTATCGCTGGACGCTGCCGGCGCCTCCCGAACTGATCGCAGCCGAGCTGACGGGCGCCACCGTCAGGCGACTGGGGCGGCTTGGCAAGTACCTGATCTGGGAGCTTGACCGGGATCGGCACCTGCTTGTGCATCTGCGCATGACAGGGTCGCTCCTGCTCGATCCCGTGGAGGAATCGGCGCATACTCGCGCTCGGTTCGCGCTGAGCGACGGGCACCTGCTCACCTACGTGGACCCACGCCGGTTTGGGACCGCGCATCTGATGCTTTCAACCGCAGCGCGTGACCGGTACCTCCAGGCGCGACTGGGTGCGGAGCCATTCACCACGGAGTTCACGCCGCAATATCTGCGCGAGCAGTCCCGCGGTCGGACGGCCCCCGTCAAGTCCTTCCTCCTGGATCAGCGCAGGATCGCCGGCGTCGGGAACATATATGCCGATGAGGCTCTGCACCGCGCCGGGGTGCACCCGCTGCGGCAGGCCGGCAGCCTGACGCTTGCACAATGGTCGGCGCTCAAGGAGGCGATCGAGGCGGCACTCGCCGCCGGAATCGACGCCAAGGGCGCCTCGATCGATGACTTCAGGCACGTGGACGGCGCCCGTGGGACCTTCCAGGACAGTTTCCTTGTGCACACCAGGGCCGGTGACCCCTGCCCAACGTGCGGAAATGTCATCCGCAAGCTCGTCGTGGGCGGTCGTGGCACCTACGTGTGCGAGCGCTGTCAACCGCGCCCAAGGGCGCGGCGGCCACGCTGACCCGGCGTCACGTCACCGATGCGGGCACGCGGCGAGCCGATGCGGGCTGGGCTTGAATGACTTCGCAACCGACTGAATCTGGACACTCAGGTTCTGCAGCGCGCTGGGGTCCTGGTGCTGGAGCGCCGTCACGGCTGCCGACAGATCCGACGCGAGCTGACCCACTGCGGAGATGTTCGACGGCGAGTCTGCGATCACCGAGACACAGCGGGAACTGAAGCCGCGCTGCCGCGCGATCGTGACTACGTGGGTCTCAGCACGGTAAAACGCCTCTGCGTCCGCGTGATAGCGCTTTACAGCCGGTACCAGGCACGTCAGCAGCGCCGCCTCCGAGGCCGGGTTGATGCCACACTTCGTAGCCCTGGAGTTCAACAGCTGATCGTCACCGGCAAGCTTGACCAGAGCCAGGCAGCCACGTTTGACGGCCCCGATCAGGGTGCTGACCGCGTCGATCCGGCGACACAGCACAGCATCCCGGCTGAGTCGGTGTTGATCGTTGGCAGACGACAACGCCCTGATCCTTTGTTGCGCCCCTTTCAATTGCTGATACTCCGCCCCGGAGAGCACGCCTCGGGACGCAGCCAGTGCGTTTCCGGCGCTGCCGATCAGGCACACACAGGCGAGCGCGACGCTGACCGCGACGGTCAGTCGGGATCTGGGTCTGTCAAGCCCACTGATGCTCATTGATGCGGGCATGACTTCACGGTTGAAGGGATCATCAACGCTCCGGCTGCTGCGGTCAGGTCAGCGCTCAGGCGCGCGTCCGGCAGGTTGCTGGGATCGGTCTGACTGCGCCTCAGCTGATCGTCAAGCGCTCCGAGGGTGGTGGCGAGCCTCGCCACCACCCGCTTCTGACTGGCTGTGAAGACCAGATCCCGCAGGCACCTGCCCGTCAGGCCACGAGCGTGCGCGGCGAGGGATGAGGCGTCATCCGCCTGCAGGAAACCGATGGTGCTGGTATGCAGCCCGCGCACCGTCACCTCGAGGCAGCGGCGCTCAGTCGACTTTGGAGCCTTCTTGCCGCATACCTTGAAGGCAGGCACAAATCCGCCAAACGCGTAGATGAACTTCACCGAGGCGACGCATTCTCGGCGTTGAGTCGTTGTCAGCGTTGAGATGTCTGTCAGTGCGCTGCACGCCTGACTGGCGAGCTTCCGAGGGTCTCCGTGCAGCGCGAGGCGGCCAAGCGCGCGCTCTGTCTGGAGCAACTCCCGGTACTCAGCGGCAGTGAGGACGCCGCGCGGCACGGTCATGGTGTCGCCGGATGCATGTGTGGCGGCGAGCGGGACCAGAATCATGCTGAGCATGGTCAGAGCTACAAATCGGCGCAACCACAAGATCGTAGCCACCGTGGCCTAAGAGCCCTGATCGGGACGTCGAGGCGGCATGTATGTGTGTGCCCGCCCCGACCCGTGGTCGCTGCGCTCTCAGGCGGCGAGCAGCGCGTCTAGCGTGCCAGCCCTATCAGCGGCACGGAGCTGGTCGAATCCACCGATCGGCTGACCATCAATGACGATCTGGGGGAACGTGGCCATGCCGGTCAGCTGGTGGAGCCAGTTGCGAGCATCCGCGTCGCGTGCGAGATTGATCTCCTCATAGGCGACGCCGCGCTTGTCAAGCAGGGCCTTGGCGCTGCGACAGTAGGGGCAGAAGTTGGTGGTGTAGACGGTGACAGACTTCATGACTTCAGAAAATATAGCGGCTGGGTCCCGGCGACGCTGATGTCCTTGAGTCTGAAGGCTGAAGCGATCGTCCTGCGGTCCATCCGGTACGGCGAGGCCGACCGCATCCTGCATCTCTACACCCGAGAGTACGGCCGTGTGGGAGCAATCGCCAAGGGAGCGCGTCGCGCGCGCAGCCGTTTCGGAGCCCGGCTCGAGCCCTTTGCTCAAACCCGCCTTGTTCTGCACGAGGGGCGCGGCGACCTGTACACGGTCACCGCCGCGGACACCGTGGACGCCCGTCCGGGGCTGCGCGACAGCGCCGCCGCGCTTGATGCCGCGGCGCGCGCCTGCGATGCGGTGGCGCGCCTGTTCGAGACCGACGAGCCGCACCCTGAGGTGTTCGCGTTGCTGGCCAACGAGCTCACGCTGCTGGCCAGTGCGCCAGTCGCGGCGGGAGCGGAGAACGGTCTGGCCTTCCGCCTGAAGCTGCTGCTCGCGGCCGGGATCGTGCCACAGCTGGGCTCATGCGCAGGTTGTGGCGAGCGTGAGCATCTGATCGGATTCTCGGCCGCGGCGGGTGGGGTGGTGTGCGGCTCGTGTGAATCGGCCTCGTTTCCGCTCGGGGAGGAGGCTTACACCTTCATGGTCACCGCGCTGGGGCGTCCACTGACGGAGGTTCCGCAGGCATCCGAGCGGGCGCTGCAGATGGTGGAGCGGGCCATTCGCGAGACGGCTGAGCATCACGCGCAGGTGCGGCTGCGGCCGGTCATTTCCGGATCTGGGCAACCGCGGGCATCCAGTCCGGATGGCAGAATGGTTACGTGAACAGGGCATACGGGCATCCGGGCGGTGTGGTCGCAGATGCATTCGCGCAGCGGATGAGGGATCGGGAAGAGGCTGATCTGTCGCCGCTTGCCACGCGCTCGTATCCGGCGGCTCGTTCGTCTGAGGAGCCGGAGTGCGGATTGCGTACGCCGTTTCAGCGTGACCGCGACCGGATCGTGCATTGCAAGGCCTTCAGGCGACTCAAGCACAAGACACAGGTGTTTGTGCTGCCGGTTGGTGATCACTACCGGACTCGTCTCACGCACACGCTGGAGGTCACGCAGATCTCGCGCACCGTTGCGCGGGCGCTGCGGCTCAATGAGGACCTGACCGAGGCGATTGGCCTTGGTCACGACATCGGGCACCCGCCGTTTGGACACATCGGTGAGGAGGCGCTGGACGACTGCCTGCGTGAGCGGTTCGGGGAGCGCTTCTGGCACAACGAGCACTCGCTCCGGGTGGTCGACGTGCTCGAGCGTGACGGCCGCGGTCTGAACCTGACGGCGGCGGTGCGTGATGGAATCGCCGGCCACTCGTGGCGTGCGGTTGAGCCGGCGACACTGGAGGGGCAGATCATCCGTTTCGTCGACCGCATCGCGTACATCAACCACGACATCGATGACGCCGTCAGAGGGGGCGTTCTGGACGCCGCCGAACTGCCATCCGAACCACTCAGGATTCTGGGCGAGACGGGATCGCAACGGATCGACACGCTTGTGCACGACCTGGTCGAGTGCTCGGATCGGGCTGGCGCAATCCGCCAGAGCGAAACCGTGGGCGTCGCGATGTCAGAGTTGCGCGACTTCATGTTCGAGCGGGTTTACCTGGGGCCACAGGTCGCGCCTGAACGCCAGAAGGTGCGCATTGCCGTCCAGACCTTGTTCAGGCACTACTGCGACCACCCCGAAGAGATCCCGGAGTCGATTCCGGACGGCAGTCTCTCGCGTCGTGTCACCGACTACGTCGCCGGAATGACCGATCGTTTCGCGGTCGCGGCCTTTGAAGCGCTCGCCGTACCCACGGCGTTCACGCCGTGAGCCGTTACACCGCCGACTCTCGGGACCGTGTACGCGACGCGGTTGACATGCTGACGCTCGTAGGCAGCAGAGTCGAACTCACCCGCCGCGGTCACGACAGCTACTTTGGATGCTGCCCGTTCCACGATGAGCGCACTCCGTCCTTCCACGTGCGCCCAGATGAGAAGCACTACCACTGTTTTGGCTGCTCTGAATCCGGTGATCCGTTCAACTTCGTGATGCTCACCGAGGGCCTCGACTTCAAGGGGGCACTTGAGTCGCTGGCCGATCGCTTCGGCGTCAAGCTGGAGACCGAGGATGAGTCGCCCGAGGCAGCGGCACGGCGTCAGCGACGCGAACGGCTCTATGCGCTGCTGGCGCGGGCCGCAACCTTCTACGAGCGTTACCTATGGGAGGCCCGCGAGGCCCAGCCGGCCCGTGAATATCTCCTGGGCCGCGGCTTTGACGAGCAGATCCTGCGGGAGTTCCGGGTGGGGTACGCGCCGCAGTCCTGGGATCGTCTCGTTACGGCATCCGCCCGTGCCGGTTTCAGTGCTGAGGAATTGCTCGCGGCCGATCTGGGAAGGCGCAAGAAGGCGCGCCCAACTGAGTTGGTAGATCGCTTCCGGGGCCGCGTCATGTTTCCCACAGCCGACGCACGCGGGCGCGTGCGCGGGTTCGGGGCGCGAACGATGGGGCATGACGACGGGCCCAAGTACCTGAATACGGCCGAGGGAGACATCTACCGCAAGCGTGAGGTGCTCTACGGCATTGCGCAGGCACGGCCCGTGGCTGCTCGTGACGGGCGGATGATCCTCACGGAGGGCTACACCGACGTGCTCGCGCTCCACCAGGCCGGGGTTCGCAATGCCGTCGGAATCATGGGCACCTCGTTGACTGATGAGCAGGTAGCCGAGCTGGTCCGCAACGTCAGGGTGCTTGAGCTCTGCCTCGACGCTGACAGCGCGGGACAACGCGCGATGGAGCGAGCCGCGAAGGTCTGCGCCGACTCAGGCCTGGAGCTGCGAGTGGTCCCGCTGCCGCCGGGCACGGACCCTGGCGAACTGATCGCCCGGGAGGGTGCCGATGCCCTGCGCAGGCGGATCGCCGCTTCTGTGCCGTACGTTGTCTTCCAGGTCGAACGTGTGCTCGAGCGGGCCGAGCTGGGCAGCGCTGAGGGGAAGGATCGTGCTATCGCAGAGCTGCGCCCGGTGCTCGCCAAGGTGGGGGAGAGCGTGCTGCGAGACGAACTGGTGCGCACGGCCGCGGCTGCGCTCACACTGCCTGAAGCGAGGCTTGTGAGCCTGCTCGGACAGGCTCCCGTGCCGCAGGGACCGTCCGGCCAGCGCACCGGCGCTCCGATCAACGCGGTCCGCAGCGCTCCCACCGG
>JAKAED010000211.1 GCA_021820105.1 Actinomycetes bacterium
ATCGGCGTGGCCGCACCGGTCGCCTTCTTCCCGTTCAGCGGCTGGAAGGACAGCTTCCTCGGTGACCTGCACGCGCATGGAACCGACGGGGTGGAGTTCTTCACCCGCAAGAAGACCATCACCAGCAGCTACTTCTCCTCCGGGCAGGGCAGCGGCAGCTACTTCGTGGAGCGCTGATGCGCTGGGGCGCACCGCCGAGCGGTGCGCCCCAGCATCCTCCCCCTCAGAGGTCAGGCGGTCAGCGTGCCGTAGGCGTCGGGCCGGCGCGTCGTCAGGAACGGGAAGAGCTCCAGCCAGTCCCGTCGCTGGTCCAGGTCCAGGTCGGCCACCAGCACCGCCGGCCGATCGCGCGGCGCCTGCACCAGCACGCGCCCGTAGGGGTCCGAGATGAAGCTCGACCCATAGAAGGTCAGCGGACCTTCCACGCCGAAGCGGTTGATCGCGACCATGAAGGTGCCGTTGGCGATCCCGTTGGCGACGATCACCTGATGCCACAGCGGCTCGGTGTCAAAGTCGGGGTGGTCGGGCTCGGAGCCGATCGCCGTCGGGTAGATCAGCACGTCGGCGCCGGCCAGGGAGTAGGCCCGGGCCAGTTCCGGGAACCACTGATCCCAACAGGTGGGCAGGCCGAGTCGCGCCTCTGCGGCGCCGGCCAGCGGGCCGGCGCCGGCAGCTGTGCCCGTACCGGCCTTGGCCGTACCACTACCGGAGTCGTCACCGGCGTCGGCCGTCTCCTCGACGGTGGCCAGGGGGAGCCTCACCACCGGAAAGGGATCGCCCTCACCCTCGGCGGGCCCCTGGCGGAAATAGCGGTCCTCGTAGTAGCCGGCGGTGATGGGGATGTGCAGCTTGCGGGTGCGCTGCAGCAGCTCGCCGTCCGGTGCCACGAGGATCGCGGTGTTGAAGCCCAGGCCGTCGCCACGCTCGGCGTGCTCGTAGAGGGAGGCGTGCACGTAGGCGCCCGACTCGGCGGCGGCGCGCCGCGCAAAGGCGATGGTCGGCCCGTCCTCCAGCGGCTCCGGTGCGATCTCAAGCGCCTGCGCGCCGTCCGGGGTGATCGCAAAGTAGGGTGAGAGCGTCAGCTCCTGCAGGCAGACGACGCGGGCGCCGTGGTCCGCGGCCAGCACGATCCCCTCCGTGAGCATCTGCTCAAAGGCCAGTGGATCGGCGTGCCAGCGCTGCTGCACCAGGCCGAGCCGCAGCGGCGGGCGCTCGGGGGGGCGGGTACGGGCGAGGGACCTCGGCATCTCATCGTTGACCCGCACGACGTAATCACTCATGAAAACACCCCCGATCGGATTCAGACTGCCGGTACCTGCTGGGTGATGCAGTGCGGGCCACCGCCGCCGTAGGCGAGCGTGTTGCCCCGCACAGGGACCACCGAACGCCCGGGGAAGGCGTCGCCGATGATCGCCAGCGCCTCCTCATCGAACTCATCACCTGCGGTCGGGACGATCACAGCTCCGGTGCAGATGTAGAGGTTCAGATAGCTCACCGCCACCGTCTCACCGGCCACCTCGCGGTAGGCCAGGTGCGGCACCTCAATCGTCTCGATCCCGGCCTCCTGCAGCCGGGCGACGTTCTCCGCGCAGTGCTCGTGGTTCGGATTCCCCGACGGGACGGTCTGCACAAGCGCTCGCCGGTCGGGCGTGAAGGCGGCGATCAGGTCGACATGACCGTCCGTATCGCGGTCCTCCAGCAGCCCGCGGCCGAGCCACACCAACCGCTCGGCGCCAAGATGCTCGGCGAGCAGCTCCTCGATCGCTCCCCGTGACAGGCGCGGGTTGCGGTTGGGCGCGAGCAGGCACTGCTCGGTGGTGAGGATCGTGCCCGCGCCGTCACTGATCACGGAGCCGCCCTCCAGCACCATCGCCACCTCACGCACCTCGTCCTCGAGTTCGCGGGCGATCAGGGAGCCGATCTCAACGTCGCGATCGTAGGGCGTGAACCGCTCACCCCAGGCGTTGAACTGAAAGTGCACCGCGACCCGGCCGCCGGCGTCATCGACCACATAGATCGGGCCGCTGTCACGCAGCCACGAGTCATCAATGGGGAGCTCCACGATCTGCACCCGTCCCGTGCACGCCGCCCGCGCGTCACGCGCGTCGGCCGGCGAGCCGGCGATCATCGTCACGTCCTCAAAGTCGGCAATGGCGTTGGCGACCTCGGCGTAGTCCGCCTTTGCCTGCTCCAGCGTCGGCCCCCAGAGCTCCCTGCGGCACGGCCAGCCCATCAGCGTCCGCTCGTGTTGCTCCCACTCACCGGGAAAACGCATCCAGGGCTCTCCTACTACGAGGTGAGAGTGGGCATCTGCTCACCCGAGCTCACCGGGCTGAGCGGTGAGCGCTTCGCCCCCGCCAGCTCCCCGGCGCTGATGTGCTGCGGGTGGTGGCAGGCGGCCAGGTGGCCGTCCGCGTACTCAGTCAGCTGTGGCTCGACCTGCCGGCAGATATCGCTCGCCCTTGCGCAGCGTGAGGCGAAGCGACAACCCTTGGGGGGATCGATCGGGCTGGGAACCTCGCCGGTGATCACGGTCCGCTCGCGCCGGCGGTTCTCCTCCGGATCCGGGATCGGGATCGCGCTGAGCAGCGCCGATGTGTAGGGATGGATCGGCTTGGTGTAGAGCTCCTCAGCCGGGGAGAGCTCCATCACCTTCCCCAGGTACATCACCGCGATGCGATCGGAGACGTGGCGCACGACGCTCAGGTCGTGCGCGACGAACACGTAGCTCAGGCCGAGCTCATCCTGAAGCTCATCGAGCAGGTTGATCACCTGCGCCTGGATCGACACGTCCAGTGCGGAGACCGGCTCGTCCAGCAGGATCAACTTCGGGTTCATCGCCAGCGCGCGGGCGATGCCGATGCGCTGGCGCTGGCCGCCGGAGAATTCGTGTGGGTAACGGCCCATGTGCTCGGCGCGCATCCCGACCCGCTCCAGCAGGCGGCGGCTCTCAGCCTCGATCTCGGCCCCGGACAGGCCCCTGAGCTTCAGCGGCGTCTCCAGGATCTGGCGGATGCGCTTGCGCGGATTCAGTGATGCCTGTGGGTCCTGGAAGACCATCTGCATCTCACGCCGGATCGGCTGCATGGTCCGGCGCGAGGCCTTGGTGATGTCCGTCTCCCGGAACTTGATGCTGCCGCCGGTCGAGTTGATCAGGCGCACCAGCGCGCGGATCAGCGTCGTCTTGCCACAGCCCGACTCACCCACCACACCCAGCGTCTCACCCTCGCCGATCGTGAAGGAGACATCGTCCACCGCGTGCACGTGCGCGACCGTGCGGTCGATGATCAGCCCCGACTTGATCGGGAACAGCACCTTCAGGTGGTCGACCGTCATCAGCGCCGGTCCGCTGCCGTTTCCGGGCCGCCGGCCGGACACGGGATCCGGCGCGTTCACCGGCTCGGATGCGCCCGTCAATGGATCGGATGCACCGCTGGTCATGCGCTCACCGGAGCGGCCAGTCCGATTTGGCCGTCGACCATGCGGCGCTCCCGCTTCTGCTCGGTGGTGAGCCAGCAGCGGTCCAGGTGGTCGGCAGCGTCCGCCACCCGCGGTGCCAGTGCGGGAACCTCATCGCAGCGCTCGAAGCTGTGCGGGCAGCGGGCCTTGAAGTGGCAGCCCTTGGGCGGGGCGAGCAGTGACGGCGGCGAGCCGGCGATCGCGGGCAGGCGCGTGCCACGATCGCGGTCCACGCGCGTGATCGACCCGAGCAGACCCCACGTGTAGGGGTGCTGGGGGTCGTAGAAGAGCTGGTCGAGCGTGCCCTGCTCAACCACGCGGCCGGAGTACATGACGACCACCCGGTCGGCGATGTCGGCCACGACGGCCAGGTCGTGGGTGACCAGGATGATCCCGGCGTTGGTCTCCTGGCGCAGCTGGCGCAGCTCGTCCAGGATCTGCGCCTGGATCGTCACGTCCAGGGCGGTGGTCGGCTCGTCGGCGATCAGCAGCTTGGGTGAGCAGGAGAGCGCCATGGCAATCATCACGCGCTGGCGCATGCCGCCGGAGAACTCGTGCGGGTAGGAGCGCAGGCGCTCAGCGGCGCGCGGAACGCCGACGCGCTCCATCAGCTTGACCGCCTGCTCCATAGCCTCAGCCTTGCTGACCTCGGGGCGATGCGTGCGGATCTGCTCAACGATCTGGTTGCCGATCCGGTAGACGGGGTTCAGCGAGCTGATCGGGTCCTGGAAGATCATCGCGATGTCATTGCCGCGGATCTTGCGCAGCTCCTCATTGGAGGCGGTGGTCAGCTCGAACCCATCGAGTTTGGCGCTGCCGGCGATGCGTGCGTTGGGTCCGCGCGTCAGCCCCATCAGCGTCATGCCCGTGACGGACTTGCCCGAGCCGGACTCGCCGACGACCGCCACCACCTCACCGCGGTCGACCGTGAAGGTGACACCGTCCACCGCCTGGACCACGCCCTCATCGGTGGCGAAGCTGACCTTGAGGTCGTCGATCTTGAGCAGCGGGTCACTCATGAGAGCCGGATCCGAGGGTCGAGGTAGGCGTAGAGGATGTCAATCAGCGCGCCGACGATCACCACGGAGAGCGCCGTCATCATCACGATCGAGAGCAGCGTCACCGTGTCGTTGTTACCAACTGACTGCGCCGCGAGCTGGCCGACGCCGTGCAGGTTGAAGACCGTCTCGGTGAGGATCGCGCCACCGCCGATGACCTGGGCGATATCGAGCCCCC